>NZ_JBVISA010000016.1:0-218840 GCF_055575755.1 Kitasatospora sp. NPDC034035
TCGGCGATGCCGGAGGCGTAGGAGGCGCCGCCGCCGCCGTGGACGTGCAGGTCGACGAAGCCGGGCACGACGGTGTGTCCGGTCAGGTCGAGGTCACCGGGCTCGGGCTCGCCGCTCGCGATGGCCGCGATGCGGTCGCCCTCGACGGCCAGCCGGTCGCCCTCGACGACGCCGCCGGGCAGGACCAGGCGGGCGCCGGCCAGGGCAGTACGGTCACGGTCCACGGCGATCACAGCCCCCGGTGGTGCTTGGAATTGATCGAATGCTCGACATTGTAGTCATCTTTGAGCAGAATTCTCGATGCCTCTGAAGCCACCGAGGGGCGGTACCGGAGGCTCTACCGAGCGGTGGTCCCCCGGGGGTACCGGGGGACGCGGGCTGCCCGTTGGGTCGGCTGACGGGCCTGGCCTACACTCCGTCCATGCTCAAAGCCGATCGTGCCGCCCGGATCCTGTCGCACATCGCCGAGGCCGGAAGCGCCGACGTGCACGCGCTCGCCGAGCTGCTCGGGGTGTCGGGCGCGACCGTGCGCCGGGACCTACAGGAGCTGCACGATCAGGGCCTGCTGCACCGCACGCGGGGCGGGGCGGTGACGGGAGCGGTGAACCTGGAAGTCCCCCTGCGGCACCGCGGTGAGAAGCAGCAGGAGGAGAAGCGCCGGATCGCCCGGGCGGCAGCCGAACTGGTGCCGGACGGGGCCGTGGTGGGCCTGACCGGCGGCACGACCACCACCGAGCTGGCCAAGGCCTTGGCCGAGCGGGGCAACCTCACCGTGGTCACCAACGCCGTGAACATCGCGGCCGAGCTGATCGTGCGCCCGGAGATCCGGCTGGTCGTGATCGGCGGCATCGCCCGGTCGGCCAGCTACGAACTGGTCGGGCCGGCCGCGGACAGCATGCTCCAGCGCTACCACCTCGACCTCGCCTTCATCGGCGTGGACGGCCTCACTGCCCAAGAGGGCTGCACCACCCACGACGAGATGGAGGCTCAGACCGACCGGGCGTTCCTGCGCAGCAGCGCGCGTACGGTCGTGCTCGCCGACCGGACCAAGGTCGGCCGGGTCACCTTCGCCTCGATCTGCCCGCTCGCCGACGTCCACGACCTGGTGACGGACACCGGGCTCTCCGATGCCCAGGAGAAGGCCATCGCCGACTGCGGCGTACGGGTGCGGCGAGCCTGAGCGACCGCACCGGGTTCCGGCCGGGCGCGCCCGGAAACCGCGGAGGGCTGCTCACGGAACCGTGAGCAGCCCTCCGGGCAGCCGTCGCGGCGCACCGGGTGTCGGTGACGGGCGGGTGCGGTTCAGGAGCGGACGGCGGTGACGACGTGGTAGTCGAGGAGGCCGTCGCGCCAGGCGGGGAGGAAGTTGCGGGTCCAGTGGGCGGTGGGGACGGTGCCGGTGAGGTAGCGGTCGAGGCCGGGCCAGACGTCGGCGCCGATCGACTCGGTGGTGACCTCGGAGAAGCCGGCCGTCGCGAGGTCGTCGGTGAAGGCGTCGAGGGGGTGGGCGACGTCCAGTCCGTCGGCGAAGCTGGCGAGGAGGATGGCCAGGCGTTCGGCGGCGTCGGGGCCGGGGGCGGTGAAGAAGGTGGTGACGACGAGGCGGCCGCCTGGCCGCAGGACGCGGGCGGCTTCGTGGGCGAAGCCGGTGAGTTCGCGGAAGTGCTGGGCGGCCTCGACGGAGTACAGGCCGTCCAGGAAGGAATCGGGGAACGGGAGTTCGTCGGCCGAGCCGAGGGCGTAGGCGAGCCGGTCGGGATAGGTGGCCAGGGCCTTGGCGTTGACGGCGCGGGCGCGTTCGACCTGGTCGGGGTGGATGTCGACGCCGGTGACGGCAGCGAAGCGGAACTCGCGCAGTGCGAGGGCGGCGCCCAGCCCGCGCCCGCAGCCGACCTCGGCGAGGCGCTGCTGCTCGCGCGGCTCAGGGAAGGCCCCCAGGACGCGTCGGTAGAGCTGCTCCTGGCTGTGCACCCGGTCCTCGGGGGTGGGAGCGGTGAGGTCGATGCCGTGCCAGTCGCCGAAGTTGATGAATCCGCCTGCGAAACTGGCGGCTTTGGACAGATCGCCGGCGCCGTAAGTCTGGCGCACGGTCGGGGGGATGCGGTTGTGGTCCATGGGCCGCTGGATCTCCTGCTCGGTGGGCGCCCGGGCGTCGGGCGCGCCGAGGTACGTACCCAAACCGGTGGTGGTCCGAACACGGTACGTGATCGGCCGGTGTGCTTGGCGGGAAAGGGGCGCGGCGGTGTTCCGAGGGGGCTCGGAACACCGCCGCGCGACCGGGGGCGGCGACGGGTGAGGTCGGCCGGCTCGTCGAGCCGGGTCAGCCGCGTCGGTTGGGTCGGTTGGGTCGGCTGTGACCGGCGGGAGATAAATCCCTGCCGGTCGGGCGCCGGGTTCGCTACAGTCCGCGAGGATTCCCGCGATCTTGACGAGACATGAGGAGAACGACACCGTGAAGACCCCCGACGAACGCCCCGTACCGCCGCTGACCGGCGGAGAACGCGAGATGCTGCGCGGCTTCCTGGACTTCCACCGGGCGACCCTCGCCATGAAGTGCGAGGGCCTGAGCGACGAACAGCTGCGGCAGCGCTCCAGCCCGCCGTCCACGCTGTCCCTCCTCGGACTGGTGCGGCACATGGCGGATGTGGAGCGCACCTGGTTCCGCCGGGTGATCAACGGCGAGGACCTCCCGCTGGTCTGGTCGGACAGCGACTACCAGGCCTCGTACGACGCCGCCGACGCCACCCGGGCCGAGGCCTTCGCCGGCTGGCAGGCCGAGGTCGAGCACTCCCGCCGCATCGAGCTCGCCGCCGAGACCCTCGACGTCACGGGCTACCAGGCCCGATGGGACGCCGACGTGTCACTGCGGCTGGTGATGCTGCACCTGATCCACGAGTACGCCCGGCACAACGGGCACGCCGACTTCCTGCGGGAGGCGATCGACGGGGTGGTGGGGGCGTAGCGGAGTCACGCGGGGCACGGCGCCACCCGCCGGGACTGCCGTTACCAGCCGAGACTGCCGCCGGCACCCGGGGCGCGGCGCTACCAGCCGAGGAGGTGGGTGCGGCGGGTGAGGGCGGTGAGCACGGTCTCGGCGGCAGTCTCGTCGGTGAGGTCGCTGGTGTCGAGGGTGTGCGGGGCGTCGTCCGGGGCCGGGCCGGCATGGAGGACGACGTAGTGGAGCGCGGTGCCGGTGGCGCGGCTCTCGCGGCGGAAGGTGTCCAGTGCGGCCGGGACGGCCGGGCACTCCACCACGACCTGGTAGCCGCGGGTGGCGTAGGCGAAGGCGGCCTGGGCCGCGGCGGCCAGAGCGGTGGCGTTCTGGCGGCCGGCCTCCGGCAGGTGGGGCGGGAGCCGGCCGCTGCGGATGACCCGCAGGAAGTCGTCCGTCCGCAGGTGGACGCTCAGGCGCAGTTCCCGCGCGAGCAGCTCCGCGACCGGGCTGTTCCCGGCCACGGACGGGTCGACAAGGACGAGGACGCCCCCGGCGCCCCGGCCGCCCCCGAGCTCCGGCCCACCTTCGGTCGTACGGTTCACAGCTGCTGATCCCTTCGCGGGCCGGGGACGGTCGGGTAGCCGGGGCGAGGCGGTCGGAGTGCGAAGGAGCTGGTCGGTCCATATCCGGACAGCCGACCGCCTCGTCCCTACGACTGATGCGTTTCGGAGATCAACCTAGTCCAAACGGGTGCCCCGAGTCGTCCCCCACCCGGTCCGCGGACGGGCACCGCGGGCGCTCGGTGGCCGCCCGGTGACCGGGCGGTGGCCCGCCCGCGTCGTTCCGGTGCCCCCGCGGGTGCCCCTGCCGGTGCTTCGGCGGGTGCTCCGGTGGCTGCTCCGGTCGCTGCTCCGGTGGCTGCGACCGTCGGTGCGGTCAGTGCTCCTCGGCGCGCAGGACGATCGGGTTGGTGAGCGCCGCCATCGGGCCCCAGGGCAGGTCCGGGCCCATCGCGTTGCCCCTGCCCGGCGTGCCGTCCGGCTTCGGATGGCGCACCTCGGCCCGGACGTACGCGGCGAGCGAGGCCGTCGTGCGCCACACCACCGTGCCGGAGCCGGCCGCGGGCAGTGACTCCTGGTGCATCTGCCCCTCGTCGGTGACCAGCCGGACCGTCCCGCCGGGCACCCCGGAGACGGTGAGCCGGACGTCCAGCGGAGCGTCGGCCGGGACGGTCAGCTCCTCGCCGATGCCCGCCTGGCGGCCGTGCCCGGTGACGGTGAACTCCAGTTGGACGGCCCGGGATTCGGCGAGCCAGCTGCGCCCGTCGCGCAGCCCGTCGAGGATCGCGTCCCGGGTGAGGTCCTCGGCCAGCACCACGTTGTGCGGGGAGCCGATCACCTGCGGCTCGCTGTGTGCGTCGCTGTTGCCCAGGGCGGGCAGCCAGGAGCGGCCCTCGCGCAGGGCGACGGCGAGCCGGCCGTCCCAGGTGTCCACCGCGGACTCGTCGTCGTACGTCCAGGGGCCGTTCCACACCTCGACGGCGTCGGCCTGCTCGTAGCCGAACTTCCACTGGCAGGCGACGTACGGGCAGTACGGGTGCGCGGGCACGACCAGGCCGCCGGAGCGGTGGACCTGGCGGACGAAGCGCGGGAACTCCTCGTCGCGCGAGCGGTAGCGCCAGTCGACGAACTGCCCGCCTTCCAGGCCGAGGGCCAGCCAGTGGCCATTGCGGGTGGTGATCTCCTCGCCCGGGACGATCAGCAGGTCCGGGCCGGCCAGTGGGCCCCAGACGGCGTGCGAGGAACTGGTGTTGTGGTCGGTGGAGACGATGAAGTCCAGGCCGGCCGCGCGGGCCCCGGTCGCGACCTCCTCGGGCAGGCGCCGCCCGTCGGAGTGGACGGTGTGCAGGTGGCAGTCGCCCCGGTACCAGGCCCGGCCGCGGCCGCGGGCCCGCTCTGCCGGGTAGTGCGGGGTGAACTGCGGCCCGGGCGCGCCGAACCGGAGGGTGACCTGGACGCGGTAGTCCAGACCCTGCGGGGCGATCTGGTACGGGCCCAGGACGACGTGCCAGGTGCCGGGGTTGACCGGGCCGGGGAGGTAGCCCGGCGTGGCGGCGGAGCGGGAGAGGCTGAACTCGGTGCGGAAGCCGCCGGACCAACCGCGGAAGCCGGGGCCGCCGAGGTCGGTGCCGCGCTCGTCGAAGACGCCGATGTCGCAGGAGTTGCCTGGGGTGCCGGCCGGGACCGGAGGCTTGTCGTAGCTGTAGGAGACGGCCATCTCGCGGACGCCTTCGGGGACTTCGACCGGGAGGTAGACGAAGTCGGGGGCGCCGGTGGCGAGATGGCCGGTGAGGGTGAGGGTGCGGTCGGGGGCTGCGGTAGGGGCTGCGGCGGGTGCGGCGACGGCCTCGCCGGTGGTGGTGGCGAGGCCGAGTGCGGTGGCGGCACCGGTGGCGAGGCCGGTACGGAGCAGGTCGCGGCGGGCGGGGTGCGGGGTGCTGGGTTCGGTCGGCATCGAGGTCTCCGGATCGGGGCGGGGCGGGTCGCTCGCGTGCCTACCCGGGTGAGTGAACCGGGGGTGAGTCGGGGCCCACGGGGACGGGGCGGGTCGGTGAAGAGGGGCCGGGCGGGGGCCGGGGCGAGTTGCGGGGAGTGACGAATGGTCGGTTCATAGTCATGTAATCGGTTGATAGGAGTACAGATGGGTCGGGAGGCGGGCGTGGCGGTGAGTCGGCGGACGCTGCTCGTGGTAATGGCCGGAAGCGTACTGGCGGGGTGCGGGACGCGGTCGGCCTCGACCTCCCCCGCCGGGGAGGTCTCAGGTCCGGCCTCCGCTTCGGCGACGGCGGCTGCTACGGCGGGCGGCATACCCGTGGAGGCCGGCGCCGCGCCGACGGCCGCCGCGACCGCCCCGCCCACCGCTGCGCCCACACCCGCGCCGACTCCGGCTCTGACCCCGGCACCGACCCCGGCTCCGGCGAAGGAACCGACCCGGGCGGAGGTCGTCGACCGGTACGGGGCCGTGACCCCGACGGACTGGGGGCTGGAGGTCGCCGGGGTGATCACCGAGCTGCCCGAGGGCGAACGCGCGACGGCGCTCACCTTCGATGCCTGCGGCGGCCCCGGCGGCAACGGCTACGACGCCGAGCTGATCGGCTTCCTGCGCGCGAACGCCGTCCCGGCCACGCTCTTCCTGAACGCCCGCTGGATCGACGCCAACCCGGACGAGTTCGAGCAGCTCGCCGCCGACCCGCTGTTCGAGATCGGCAACCACGGCACCGTCCACCGGCCGCTGTCGGTCACCGGCCGCTCCGCCTACGGCATCGCCGGCACCCGCGACGTCGGCGCGGTGTACGACGAGGTGGCGGGCAACGCGCGGAAGCTCGCCGACCTGCTCGGGCACCCGCCCCGCTTCTTCCGCTCCGGCACCGCGCACTACGACGACGTCGCCACCCGGGTCGTCGCCGACCTGGGCGAGCGCGTCGCCGGCTTCACCGTGAACGGGGACGGCGGCGCGACGCTCAGCGCCTCCCAGGTGCGGCAGGAGGTCGGGTCGGCACCGCCGGGCGCGATCGTGATCGGCCACCTGAACCACCCCGGCGGCGGCACCGCCCCCGGCGTGGCGGCGGCGGTGCCGGGGATGCTGGCGGCGGGGCGGCGGTTCGTCCGGCTCTCGGACGTGCTGTAGGCCGGGCGCTCGGCACTCGGGCCTCGGGCCCGCGCTACGCGAGCCGCAGGCCGCCCGGGTGCTCCTCCTCGATGATCCGCACCAGCCAGTCGAAGACCGTCGGCCCCTTGCCCGCCCGGGCGGCGGCCAGCTCGGCGGCGACGTCCTCGCGGTTGGTGGGGTGGCAGCGGCCCAGCCGCAGCTCCAGTTGGCGGGCGGTCTCCGGGTGGCCGAGGTTGCGGCGGGAGACCTCGTGGTCGCGCCACTCGATGACCCAGTCCCCGTCGTCGGGCGTGCCGTAGCCGCCGCGCAGGCAGTCGGCGAAGGCGTCGAGGTTGCGGCCGAAGTAGCCGTCCACGCCGATCTCCTGCCCGACGGCGTCCCAGAAGTCCTCCAGGGTGCCGATCCTGCTGCCGTCGATCACGTAAGTCACCGTCACGGGTCGAGGATATGCCCGGGTGGTGAACGGACGGTCGACCAAGGGTTACGGCTCCACGGCGATGGCGGTGGCGATCAGCCCGTCCCGGACGGCCCAGCGGCCGTCGAAGCCGTCGAGCCGCCGCCCGCCGACCACCGGGCCGGGGACCAGCAGGCGGGCGGTGAAGGTGCCGTCGGGGGAGAGGTCCAGCTCGGCCTCGCTGAACTCCAGGAAGAGCCCGGTCAGCGGGAACCACGCCTTGTACACCGACTCCTTGGCGCTGAACAGCATCCGGTCCCACGGGGTGCCCGGGTGGGCGGCGGCCAGGTCGGCGAGTCGCCGCTGCTCGACGGGCAGCGCTATGGCGTCCAGGACGCCTTCCGGCAGCGGCAGCGCGGGCTCGGCGTCGATGCCGACGGAGGCGAGGGTGCCGGCCCGGGCCACGGCCGCCCCGCGGAATCCGTCGCAGTGGGTGAGGCTGCCGACCACGCCGTCCGGCCAGCTCGGCGCGCCGCGCAGGCCCGGGACGAGCGGGCGGTAGGGGACGCCGAGCCGGGCGAGGGCGGTCCGGGCGCAGTGCCGGACGGTGGTGAACTCGCGGCGCCGCTTGTCGACGGCCTTGGCGATGACCGCCTCCTCCGCCGGCTCCAGCCGGGCCTTCGGCGGGTCGTCGTACGCCACCTCGGTCGCCACGACGTCCGGCAGCAGGTCCCCGATCACCCGTTCCCCCCTCGGTCGGTCGCGCGGGGTCGTCGCCGCGCGGGACGAGCGTAACCCGATCGGGGGATCTTGGTGGGCGGAACCGGGACTGCTGCCGGGGATCCGTCCTGCCGCGTGCTATTCGAAGGCGGCCGCCGCCTCGCGCAGCGCCCGGGCGACCGTCTCCGGGTCGTACGGCGCCGGGTCGCCGGGCAGGTAGGTGACGGACTTCAGCGCGCCGGTGTAGCGGAAGGAGCGGTGGCGCTCGTACACCGGCCAGGAGACCGGGGACTTGCGGTCGATGCCGACGCTGATGCCCTGGAACGGTGCCATGCCGATCAGCTGGTGCACCGGGCCGAGGCGGCCGGCCCCGGTTCCGGCCTCGGTGCCGGTCTCGGTTCCGGCCTCGTCGCCGTCCACGAGCAGTCGGAACTCCCACGCGAGGCCGGCGACCGCGGTGGCTTCCAGGGTGACCAGCCGGGTGCCTTCCGGCAGGGGACCGCCGTCGGCCTCCAGCAGTTCGCCGTACTGGTTGTAGGCCAGGCGCAGCCGGCCGTCCTCGACATAGAGGCTGTAGCCGCCACCCTGGTCGCCGTGCGAGACCAGGACGCCCTGGTCGCCCGCCCGGTAGCCGTCGAGCGCGACCTCGACGGTGAAGGAGCGGAAGGAGATCAGCCGGGAGGAGCGGTAGCGCTCCAGCTCGGGAGTGCCGGGCAGCAGGGTGACCGGGCGGCGCAGCCGGTCCGCCTCGGGGCCGCGCAGGGCGAGGGCGCCGCTGCCGTCGGCGAGCGGGAAGACGCCGTCGCGCCAGGCGGCGTCCTCCCAGGCGGTGGACAACTCCTTGACCAGGTCGGGGTGTTCGTCGGCGACGTCGTGGATCTCGGTCGGGTCGGTGCGCAGGTCGTACAGCGCCCACTCGCCGTCGTCGTACGGGGTGCCGGGGCGGTGCAGGGTGACCAGCTTCCAGCCGTCGCGGTAGTAGCTGCGGTTGCCGGTCATCTCGCAGTACTGCTCGTGGTGGGTGCTGGGGGTCGTGCCGTCGCGCAGGACGGCGGCGAAGCTGATGCCGTCGAGTTCCTGGACGGGAAGCTCCCGCCGCTCCGACGGCCGTTCCAGGCCCGCGAGTTCGAGCAGGGTGGGGAGGATGTCGGTGACGTACTGGTACTGGGCGCGGACGCCGCTGTCGCCCTCGGCGCGCGGCAGGCCGGCCGGCCAGGAGAGCACGAAGGGTACGCGGACGCCGCCCGCGTAGGTCTGGCCCTTGTAGAGGCGGAACGGGGTGTTGGAGGCCATGCCCCAGCCGCGCGGGTAGTGGACCAGGCTCTGCGGCCCGCCGATGAGGTCGATCTCGCGCCCGACGTCCGGGTTCCAGTCGTCGGGGAGGTTCGGGTGGTGGACGAAGCGGCTGAAGTAGCTGCGGGTGCCCTCGGCGCCGCCCTCGCCGGTGCCGCCGTTGTCGCTGGTGAACACGATGACGGTGTTGTCGAGTTCGCCGAGGGCGGCGAGGGTGTCGGTGAGGCGGCCGAGGTTCTGGTCGACGTTGTCGACCATCGCCGCGTACACCTCCATGTAGCGGGCGTACAACTTCTTCTGCACGTCGGTGAGTTCGTCCCAGGGGTCGACCTCGTAGCCGGCCTCGGAGTTGCGCTCGGGCAGTTCGGTGCCGGCCGGGAAGTGGCCGGCGGCGAGCTGGCGGGCGAAACGGGCGCGGCGCAGCTCGTCCCAGCCGTCGTCGTAGCGGCCCTGGTGACGGGCCAGGTCCGCGGGCTTGGCCTGCAGCGGGCCGTGTACGGCGTTGTGGGCGAGGTAGAGGAAGAAGGGCTTGTCGGCGTCGTGGGCGCGCAGCGACTTGACCATCCTGATGGCCTGGTCGGTGATGTCGTCGGTGTAGTAGTAGTCGTCGGGGAACTCGTCGATGTCCAACGGGCTGTTGTCACGGACGAGTTGGTGCGGGTGGAAGAGGCTGGTGAGGCCTTCCAGGACGCCGTAGTACTGGTCGAAGCCCTTCTGTAGCGGCCAGTTGGCGCGGTCGTCGGCGGCGTTGGAGGCGGAGTCGCGGGTGAGGTGCCACTTGCCGACGGCGTAGGTGGCGTAGCCGGCGTCGTGGAGCAGTTCGGCGAGGGTGGGGATGTCCCCGGCGACTTCCATGCCGTAGCCGGGGAAGCCCGGGTCGGCGTTGGCGACGAAGGAGTAGCCGACCCGGTGCGGGTTGAGGCCGGTGAGCAGGGCCGCCCGGGCGGGGGAGCAGAGCGGCATGGTGTGGTAGTTGGCGAGCTTGACGCCGGTGGCGGCGAGCCGGTCCAGGGTCGGGGTGGGGATCTCGGAGCCGAACGGGCCGATGTCGCTGTAGCCCATGTCGTCGATCAGGACGACGACGATGTTGGGCGCGCCCTCGCGCGGGCGGACCCGCTGCGGCCAGGCGGGGGTGGACTCGCGGAAGGTGCGGCCGACGGTGCCGGGGAAGCCGGCGTACGGGTCGCGGCGGTGCGGGTTCGCTTCGGGTGCGGTGGTCATATGCTGCTCCGGGTGGTGGCGCGGGTGGCGGCCGGTAGGGGCTCCAGGCGCGGGACGGCGGCCAGGAGCTCGGCGGTGTACGGGTGTTCGGGCGCGGTGACGACGCGGTCGGCCGGGCCGGTCTCGACGATCCGGCCGCGGTGCATCACCGCGATCCGGTGGCTGACCCGGCGGACGACGGCCAGGTCGTGGGCGATGAAGAGGATGGCCAGGCCGAGTTCGCGCTGCAGCCGGGCGAGCAGGTCGATCACCTGGGCCTGGACCGAGACGTCGAGGGCGGAGACCGGCTCGTCGCAGATCAGTACGCTCGGCTCGGGCGCCAACGCCCGGGCGATGCCGATGCGTTGGCGCTGGCCGCCGGAGAAGGCGCGTGGGTGACGGTCGGCGGTGGCCGGATCCAGCCCGACCTGGGTCAGCAACTCGGCGACCCGGGCGGCGCGTTGGGCGCGATCGCCGAGGCCGTGGGCGATCAGCGGCTCGGCGATGATCTGCCCGGCCGTCATCCGGGGGTTGAGCGAGGAGTACGGGTCCTGGAAGACCAGTTGGACCTCGCGGTGCGGCCGTCGGCCCGGTTCCTCGCCACGGAAGCGGATGCTGCCCGCCGAGGGTGCGTGCACCTGGACCAGCGCCCGGGCGAGGGTGGACTTCCCGGAGCCGGACTCGCCGACCAGGCCCAGCGTCTCGCCGGGGTGCAGGTCGAGGTCGACGCCGTGCAGGGCGGTCCGACTGCTCTTCCGGGATCCGTAGGTCTTGGTCAAGCCCCGGACGGTGAGCAGGGGTCGGGCGCCAGGGGTGCTGTTGGCGGCGGCCCGGGAGGGTTCGTCCAGGCGCGGGACGGCGGCCAGCAGCTCGCGGGTGTACGGGTGCCGGGGCGCGGTGAGGAGGTCGGCGGTGAGGCCGCGCTCGACCACCCGGCCGTGGCGCATGACCAGCAGTCGACGGCAGGTCCGGGCGATCACGCCGAGGTCGTGGCTGATCACCACCAGCGCGGTGCCGCTCTCCCGGTTGATCCGGGTGAGCAGGCCGAGGATCTGCCGCTGGACGGTCGGGTCGAGGGCGGTGGTCGGCTCGTCGGCGACCAGCACCTCGGCGTCGTGGGCCAGTGCGAGGGCGATCATGATGCGCTGGCGTTGGCCGCCGGAGAACTGGTGTGGGTGGTCGCGCAGCCGTCGGGCGGCGTCCGGGATGCCGACCAGGTCGAGCAACTCGGCGGCGCGCGCCAGCCGTTCGGCCTTCCGTGACCGGCTGCCGTGGGCACGCAGCGCCTCGTCCAGCTGCCGGCCGATGGTGAGGACCGGGTTGAGTGAGGACATCGGGTCCTGGAAGACCATGGCGATCCGCCGGCCGCGCAGGGCGCGCAGCGCCTCCTCTGGGAGGGCGGCGAGGTCCTGCCCGGCGAGTCGGACCGATCCTGCGGTGATTGCGCCGCCGGGCGGCAGCATCCGCAGCAGGGCGAGGGCCGTGGTGGACTTGCCGGAGCCGGACTCGCCGACGATGCCCAGGGTGTCGCCCGCCGCGAGCTCGAAGTCGACGGCGTCGACGGCGGTGGTGGCGCTGTCGGCTGTGGCAGCGGCGGCGCCGAACCGGACGGTGAGGCCGGAGACTTGGAGCACAGCGCGGTCCGGGGTGGGCTCCGGGGTGAAGTCCGGAATGCGGTCCGGTTCGCGGAGCGTGGCGGTCATCGGCGGATCCCCCGGTTCAGGGCCTCGGCGATCAGCGTGAAGCCGAGCACCAGCGCGGTGGTGGCGGCCAGCGGGGCGGCCGCGAAGGTCGGGTCGGTGGCCAGGTAGGCGACGGACTGGCTGAGGATGCTGCCCAGGGTGGGCTCCGGCGGACGGACCCCGAGGCCCAGGAAGCTCATCGCACCCTCGATGAACACGCCCAGCGAGAGCGCCACGGCGGTCTGCACGATCAGCGGGTCGACGGCGTTGGGCACCACGTGCCGCAGCAGCACCCGGGCCCGGGAGGCGCCGCCGACGCGGGCCGCCAGGGCGTACTCGCGCTCCCGCTGGACCAGGATCCCGGCCCGCAACTGGCGTCCGAAGCCCGGGATTTCGGCCAGGGCGACGACGATCACCACCGGCCAGCGGCCCGGGCCGAGGACGGCGGTCACGGCGAGGGCGAGGATCAGCCCGGGGAAGGCGAGCAGCAGGTCGAAGGACCGCTGGACGGCGAGGTCGGCCCACCGGGAGGTGGCCGCGAGCAGCGCCGCCGAGCAGCCGAGCAGCGCGCCGACCGGGACGGCGGTGACGATCAGTGCCAGGTCGGTGCCGATGCCGTGCAGCACCCGGCTGAACAGGTCGCGGCCGAGGTCGTCGGTGCCGAAGGGGTGATCGGCGCTCGGGCCGGCCAGGGCGAGCGCGCTCTGGGCGTTCGGGTCGGTGCCGGTGAGCAGTGGTGCGAGCAGCCCGCCGAGCGCGACCACGCCGACCAGGGCGAGGCCGGTCAGACCGCGCCAGGTGCGCAGGGCGGAGAGGTGACGGCGCTGCGTCGCGGGGGACGTGAGGGGAAGGGTGGCGGTGGTCATCGGGTCACTCCCAACGGATCCGGGGGTCGAGCCAGGCGTACGCGAGGTCGGTGAGCAGTTGGACGGCGACGTAGACCGCCACCACGAGCAGCAGCAGGTCCTGTACCACCGGGTAGTCGCGGCGGGCGACGCCCTGCTCGATCAGCCGGCCGAGGCCCGGCCAGGCGAAGATCCGCTCCACCAGGACGGCCCCGGCGATGAGATGGCCGATCTGCAGGCCGAGGACGGTGACGGCGGAGGGCAGGGCGTTGGGCAGTGCGTGCCGCCAGACGATCCGCCGCCGGGAGACGCCGAGCGCGGTCGCGGTGCGGACGTAGTCCTCGGCGAGGGCGCGTTCGATGCCGTCCTTGAGGTAGCGGGCGAGCACGGCGGCGCTGGGCAGGGCGAGGCAGAGCGCGGGCATCGCCAGGTACTGGACGGCCAGGTCCGGTGCGTCCAGCAGGGATTCGTGGCCGCCGGCCGGGAGCAGCCTGAGCGAGACGGCGAACACCAGGACCAGCACGACGCCGGTGACGAAGGGCGGGACGGCGAGCACGGCCGTGGTGACCGCCTGGATGGCGGCGGCGACCGGACGGCTCCGGGCGGTCGCGCCGGCCACCGCCAGCGGCAGCGCGATCAGCACCACCAACAGCAGCGCGGCGAGGGAGAGTTGGGTGGTGGCGCCGAGTCCGTCGCCGATCAGGTCGGCGACCTGGCCGCCGATCGCGTAGCTCGGCCCGAGGTCGCCGCTCAGCAGGTGGCCGAGCCAGCTGACGTACTGGCCGAACAGCGGTCGGTCCAGGCCGAGTTGGGAGCGGATCGCCTCGACGGAGGCGGCGGAGGCGTCGGGACCGGCGAGCGAGGTGGCCGGGTCGCCGGGGATGAGGCGGAGGATGAGGAAGACGAGGAAGGAGGCGAGGGCCAGGACCAGCAGTCCGCTGGGGAGGCGTTTGAGGAGGAAGGTGCGCATGGGTCGGGTACCGGGCCGTCCTGCTCAGGCCGTCAGGTGGGCGTCGTCGAGGTTGAGGTAGCCGAACTTGTTGAGCGTGGCGCCGCGGACCTTGCGGCCCGCGACCTCGACCAGTCCGGCGATGGCGAGGTCGATCACGAACTCCTCGTCCAGCAGCACGTCGGTGATCTGCTGGTAGAGGGCCTTGGCCTCGGGACTGTCGCTGTCGCCGCGGTTCCAGGCCCGCTGCACCACGTCGGTGTAGGCGGGGGAGGCGAAACGCGAGCTGTTCTTGGCCTCGTTGAACGGGTAGGCGCTCACCGCGAGGGTGGCCGGGTGGAGCTGGGCGAAGCCGTGGCTGAGCGTCCACAGGGCGGGCATGGACTGGGAGATGAGCTGCTTCTGCATGGTCGGTGAGTCGGTGGGCTGGAGCACCGTGTCGATGCCGACCTGCTGGAGGTCGTACTGCAGGATCTGGGCGACGGCCGTCGCACCGGGCTCGCTGGAGTGGGCGAAGGGCAGGGTGATCCGCTCCAGGCCGACCTCCTTGAGCAGGGCGCGCGCCTTCTGTGGATCGTGGCGGTAGTGGGTGGCGCCGGCCTCGGTGTAGGCGGGGGAGGACGGGGGCCAGGGCACGGAGGAGACGCTGCCGTAGCCGCCGAGGGCCTGCTGGACGAAGCGCTCGCGGTCGACGGCCCAGGCGATGGCCTGGCGCACGCGCTTGTCGCCGACGTGCTCGGCGCTGACGTTGACGCCGATGTAGGAGGCGCCGGAACCGGTGTCGTACTGCTTGATCCGGAACCGCGGGTCGCCGCGGAGGCCGGCGACGTCCTGGCCGCGGACGTTGTACGACAGGTGGGTCTGGCCGGTCTTGAGTGAGGACAGCAGGGACTCGGCCTGCGGGACGATCCGGATCTCCACGCCGTCGAGGTACGGCCGGCCGGGGTTCCAGTACGCGTCGTTGCGGGCGAAGGTGAGCGAGGAGCCGGGCTTGCGGTCGGTGAGGGTGAACGGGCCGGTGCCGATCAGCCTGGTGCCGGAGACGGCGTCCTCGACGGTGCCGGAGTCCGGGATGATCATGAATTCGAAGAGGTCGAAGAGATTGCTGACCGGGTGGGCGAGCACCAGGGTCAGCTCGAAGTCGCCGTTCTTGCGGAAATCGGTGACGGTGGCGGCGGTCGAGCGCAACTGGGCCGAGCGGGCTGGGTTCTGGAGGTTCCTGACCGCGAAGACCACGTCGTCGGCGGTGAACCGGCGGCCGCTGTGGAAGGTGACGTCCTCGCGGAGCTTGAGCGTGACGCTGGTGCCGTCCGGCGCGACCTCCCAGGCGGTGGCGAGTTCGGGCTGCGGCCGGAGCCGGTCGTCGTATCTGGTGAGGGTGTTGAAGACGAGGCGCTGGACGAGGGTGTTGGCGCTCTGGGCGAAGAGCAGGCTCGGCGTGAAGTCGATGCCGGTGGCGACGGAGAGGACGCCGCCCTTGCGGGGGGTGTCCACGGCGTCGGCCGCGTCGCCGGCACTGGCGGCGTTCGCGGCCTCGTCGACGGCGGACCGGCAGGCCGCGAGCGTCAGCAGGCCGGCACCGGCGAGGCCCGCGCGCAACAGGGCGCGGCGGCTCGGGGCGGGGGGACGGGTGAGCGCGGTCATGGCGGTCCCTGGGAGTGGTGAGGCGGTCAGAGGTGGCGGGCCGGCGCGTGGACCGGCCGCGCATACGGCTCGCCGAGCACCGGGGTGCCGACGGCCACCAGCGTGTGGGCGATCGGCCTGCGGTCGAGCACCGTGCGCAGGACGGTGGCGGCGTCGGCATCCCGGCAGTCGTCGCCGGTGGGCAGCGCGGTGGCTACGCCGCTGCCCTTGTGCCGCAGATCAGTTGGATGCAAGCGACTCGGCGGGCACCAGACCCGGCACCCGCGGCGGGTCGGCCGGCTCCAGCAGACGGCTCGGGACGCCGTCCACGCCGACCGGCAGGTCGCCGTCCAGCGTGATCCGGCGCACCAGCCGCGGCTCGTCGCCGTAGTCCGCGACCGCGTAGTGCTGGGTGGCGCGGTTGTCCCAGATCGCCACGTCGCCGACCTGCCAGTCCCAGCGGACGGTGTTCTCCAGCCGCTCGACGTAGCGCTGGAAGAGGTCGATCAGCGCCTTGCTGTCGTCGCCCGAGAGAAGTTGAATGCGCTGCGCGAACGCGCCCAGCAAGAGGGTCTTCTCGCCGGTCACCGGGTGGACCCGGACCACCGGGTGCTCGGTCTTGAAGGCCGTGGAGACGAAGACGTCCCGGAACAGCTTCGCGACCTCGGCGTTGTCCGCCAGCTCCGGGCGCAGGGCGAGCCGGGCGGCGTAGTCGTAGTCGTTCGTGTGGACGGCGCGCAGGCTCTCGGCGAGCGCCTTCAACGGCGCCGGCAGGTCCCGGTAGGCAGCCGCGGTGTTGGCCCAGACGGTGCTGCCGCCGGCCGCCGGGACCTCCAGGGCGCGCAGGATGGAGGCCTTCGGGTACGACGGGACGAAGGTGACATCGGTGTGCCAGTTGTTGGCGCGCACGCCCTTGGTGGCGTCCAGCTCGAAGATGTAACGCCCGTCCGCGCTGGGCACGGTGGGGTGGCCGACCGGGTGGCCGAGGAGCCGGGCGAAGGCCTCCTGCCCGGCGTCGTCCAGGTGTTGCTGGCCGCGGAAGAAGAGCACCTTGTGCTCGTACAGGGCGGCCTCGAGGGCGGCGACGGTCTCGGCGGGGAGGTCGCCGCCGAGGCGTATGCCGTGCACGATCGCGCCGATGCGGCCGGCGACGGGGGTGAGGCTGAGGGCGGTGTGGGCGGTGGTGGGGGTGGTGTGGGCGGTGGTGTGGGCGGTGGTGGTCATGGCGGAGCCCTTTCGGGGAGTGTGGTGACTGAGAGTGGTGTGTGGGTGGTGCCTGGCGCGGCAGGCACGGTCGCACGGCGCAGCGCGGGGCGAGGAGTGCGGGAGGGGCCGGTCCGGACTGGCGGACGGTCAGAACGCGAGCGCGCCGCGACAACAACGGCGCGGGCAGCGGCGGGGAACGGGGCGGACGACGGTGTGCATCGGCCCCTCCTTTCCGGCTCGCTGCGAGTGGGCTCGGTGCTCATCGTGCTGAAGCGCGCAGGCCGCTGTCAATCACCATCTTGGCTGGTGGGAACGGGTGTTGCCGCTTCATTGCGGCTGCTTGCGGTTCCTTGCGGCCTGTTGCGGCCCATTGCCGCCCGTTGCGGAGGATGACGGATGGCGGGCGCGCCGTGGGCGGGAGGTCGGCCCTGTGGTGCCGGTGCGGGAGGTGCCCAGGTGCGGAGCGGAAGTGATCCGGGCCGGCGCGGGCGGTTCCCGCGCCGGGGCTGACGCCTGCCCGGAGCCGTACGGAAGTTACCTTCGGTGACTGCCGGCGGTCACTGTCCGAGGAGTCGGGCGAAGTCCAGCCCGAGGCCGCCGAGGACAGGCAGCGCACCGAGGTCGGTCACGCCGCCGACCGGGATGCTGTAGCCCTGGTTCACCTCGCGGGGCGCGCCGGCGGCAATGGCGGCCGGGGCCAGGACGGCCGGGGCCAGGGCGACGCCGAGGAGCAGGGCGGCGAGAGCGGTGCGCATGTGACGGGACCTCCGGGGCGGGTGCGTACGGGACAGTCAGGTGGGTGACGGCCTGTCAACACCCTGCGTGGCGGAGTGGTCACGCATCTTCGCCCCTTCGGCCGCATTCGTAAAGATCCTTGCCTTGTGTTCATGCCAACATTGTGGAGGTCTGGACCACGCCGAGGAGGAGCGCATACGTTCCCTTCGCAAGGGTGGGCATCGGGTCGCCGAACTGCCGCGCAGACATGGCGACTTCGACCTGTCATGCCCATGAAGATAACGCCAGGAAAACAAGCAGCCAGGCTTTCCCAGCACTGCAACCGGAGGGAACGAACCATGCGCGCCATCGGCAAGAACCTCAGGATCCTCGCGGGCGCCCCGCTCGCCGCAGCCGCTCTCATCGCCCTCACGGCCGGCTCCGCCAGCGCCGCGATCCCGATCAACAAGCCCATGACCGGCAAGGCCACCTACTACACCGACTCGGGCTACGGTGCGTGCGGCACCCAGATCAACGCCTCGTCGCAGATGCTGGTGGCCGTCCCGCGTTCCTGGTGGACCACCGCCAACCCGAACAACGACCCCGTCTGCAAGGGCATTTCGGTCAAGGTGACCTACCAGGGCAAGACCATCACCGTCCCGGTGAAGGACCAGTGTCCCTCCTGCGACTCCACCCACATCGACCTCAGCAAGCCGGCGTTCGCCAAGCTGGCCCCGCTGGACAAGGGCGTCATCAGCGGCCTCACCTGGCAGTTCGTCAAGACCGGCCTGAAGGGCGAGACCGTCGAACTCTCCGCCCCCGTCACCGGCTCCAGCATCGGCTGAGACCGACCGGTCCGACAGGCCCGTGCCCGCCCCCGCAGCATGACGGGGGCGGGCACGGCCGGTTCGCGTGGCAGGCCGGATCATCGGTGCGGCCTTGCCCGGGCATCGCAGCCCGGGCGTTGTAGCTCAGGCGTTCGCAGCCCGGGCGTTGCAGTCCGGTGACACGGAATGCGTCATTCCGTCGACTGTTCGGACTAGTTTCGATCGTGCACGCCGCTCCGTCGCCCGCCGACCGATCTCCGCAGGGCACGGAACGGGCAACGTGCCCGTCCCCAGCCGTACTTCGTTCAGGAGAACCAGCATGTCCCTCTCGACGACCCGCCGCGCGACCACTGCCCGCACGCTGGCCGGCACCGTCCTGACCGTCGCGCTGCTGGTACCCGCCGCAACAGCCTGCAGCAGCAGCTCCGGCGCAGCGAGCGCGGCCTCCCCCGTCGCCACGGCCGCGGCAACCGGCGCGCCCAGCGCCCCGGCGTCCCCGGCCGCCACGGCCACGACGCCCGGAGCGCCCAGCGCGCCGACCGCCCCTCCGGCCGCCAAGCCCGGCACCGGCACCACGGCCGCCAAGCCCGACGCGCGGCCCACCGGCACGGCGACCGCCCCGGGCAAGCCGGCGCCCGGCGCCCACACCCAGACCCTGCCGGACGGCAGCACGGCCGAGATCCGGGAAGTCGCCCCCCAGCACTTCGTCGCCAAGATCGTCCACGGTGGTGACGTCCTCGCCACGCTGGACGCGAAGGACACCGACGCCGGACTCGACGCCAACGACATGTTCATCGTGCTCTCGCTGGACGGCACGGTCCACGCCTGGATGGGCGGCGGGCACCAGGGCCCGGGCACGTTCAAGCTCGCGGGCGACTGGACGGTCAAGGTCACCAAGACCGGCGAGCTCAAGTACCGCGCGGACATCCTCGGCATCGACAACGCGGTGTACGGCACGCTGGAGACCAACGGGCACGACGTCGGAGTCGACGCCAACGGCGTCTACATCGTGCTCTCGGCCGGCGGCCAGATCAGCGCCCACGCGTGAACGCCCGGTCGAACGAGCCCCCCGCTTCGCCCGCACGCCCGCCGGGCCCCGCCCTGGTGCGGGCGGGGCCCGGCGGGCGTGTGCCGGATCAGAACCAGTGCAGGCAGTGCGGCGGTCGCTCGGCGCGGAAGAGGGCGTCGGCGAGCGCGACCGCACCCGGGCGGTTGGCCCGGATGTGGCCGGCGCGCACCAGCGTGCTCGGGGCGGTGCCGCCGAGATAGACCGAGCCCAAGTCGCGGACATCCAGGGACAGATCGGGCTCGCGGTCCGTCGCAACGCACTCGGCCTTGCCGTCCCGGACGGTCAGCAGGTAGCGGCCCCGCTCGCCGAGGAACGGGTCGTCGACGTCGAGGACCAACTCCCCGTCACCGAACCAGCCGCGCGAGGTCAGCGCGCGCGGCACATCCAGGATCCGCACCCAGAGCCAGTCGGTGCTGTTGCCCAGCTGGCCGGCGTTGAAGTCCGCCAGCTGCCAGCGCAGCGGGTTCTCGGGCGCGAAGTGTTTGAACACCACCTGGGTGACCAGATCGTGGTCGAGGACGAACCGGGCCAGGGCCGTGCGGACGGTGTCGTCGGTGGCGATGGTCTCGTCGACCGTCAGGGCGTCATCGCCGAGCGAGTAGCTGGCGTACCCGTCCGCAACGCCGTCGACATCACGGTGGACGGCGACATAGCGCGGCGCCCGGGCGACCGGGGGCTGCCCCGCACCCGAAGCCCACCAGCGGTGCGGCCGCGACAACGCGCCCGGCTGCGCGCGGCGGTACCGGTCGTAGACCTCCTCCAGGATCTCGCCGCACTCCGAACGCCGCAGCACCTCGACCGAGCCGGACGCAGGCACCTCGGCTGCCCCACGCGCCCGAGGGAGAGTGAAGTCGCCCTGCCGGCGCGACACCGTCAACCGCTCCGTGTAGGTCGCCGGGCCGTAACCGAACCTGCCGTAGATCGGCGCCTCCGACGCCAGCAGGACGGACAGGAACTCCCCCCGCTCCCGCAGCTCCCCGAGCTGGTGACGCATTATCGCGGTGAGCACGCCCTGACGCCGGTGCGACGGCAGGACACCGACACAGCTGATGCCCGCGGCCGGGACGACGGCCTCACCGGGCAGCGTGAGCTCGAAGGAGTACGCACAGGCGGTACCCACCGGCTTCCCGTCCGGCGCGACGGCGAGCAGGCCGCGGTCGATCTCGAGCGCCGACCACCAGACCCCGCTACCGTCCTCGGCCGCAGTCTCGGGGAACCGCCCGAACGCGGCATGCAGTGTGTCGACGAAGACACCGAGGTCCTGGTCGGTCGTGGAACGAATGCGCATTGCTGCCGCTGCCTCCCCTGGAACCGGCACCACGGCTTGCAGTGCCCCTGCCACAGTGCAGCGTTGCAGCGTTCCGAGGTCAAACGAATTACCTACGGGCGGCGCGGCGAAGGGGTTCAGACAGCGCGCTCGATGGTCTCGAAGATGTCGGCATCGGTTTCCTGCTGCCACTTCGGCAGGTCGTCCCAGTCGGCGACGTAGGCGGGCTTGGGGTCGTCGATGTGTTTGTGGATCTGGGCGATCCAGCAGGTGGCGACGAAGCGGCCCTTCTGCTCGCGGGTGAGCTTGGCGGTGGTGCCCGCGCTGACGGCGACGAAGTCGCGGACCTGCCCGAACACCGCTGCTGCGGAGGCGCGTTCCCAGTTGGGCGTTTGGTCCCAGGGGGTGGTGTAGCCGGGCTTCGGATCGCCGGGGAAGTGCTTGCGCACCCCGGCGATCCACGCCTCACGGAAGATCCGGCCGCCATCATCGGTCATGGTTGTCACCCTTCGGTCGGGAGGTACACCTTCTGCCACTCCGACGACGTCATCGTCAGCGCGGCATCGGCCGGTTCAGATCTGCCATGGCTCTGCTCCGTTGTGCAGGTAGCGGGTCCGGTTGTCGGCGAGTGCCCGCAGGGCGGCGCGTAGGCGCCGGCGCTGGCGCGGGCGGAGGCGAGCGGCGGCGTCGGGGGCCGGGAGGAAGAGGGCTTCGGAGAGCTCATCGTCGTGTGGGCGGACGGCGGCTGTGAGGGCGGGGGATAGGGTGCCCGCGTCGAAGATGAAGGCGAGTTGGTCGTCCCAAGGCCCGTGCGGAGCAACCCAGTCCACGACGAGCAGGCCGTGGATCACGATGGCGAGGCCCAGTTCCTCGCGCAGTTCGCGTACGGCGGCCTGGTCGGGCGGCTCGTTGGACTCCGCCATGCCGCCGGGCAGGTCCCAGCCGTCCTTGTAGGTCGGGTTGACGGTGAGGACGCGGCCGCGCTCGTCGCGCAGGATGACATCGGCCGAGACGCGCTTGCGGGCCTGCTTCGCATTGCCCTCGGCGAGGTAGGCGTTCCAGGCTTCTGTATCGGTGGGTACGGGCCTCACGATGAACCTCCCCGTGGCTCCGGGATGATGTCGGCGAGCAGGAGCAGCCGGGGCCGGCTCGCTTCATCGAATCGTGCCAGGTACTCCTGTACGGGACTGTAGTCGCGGTGCCTGCCGAGGAGCCCGGCCAGATCGTCGAGTTGGTTGACGACTCGTACGGACCCGAGTGTGGGGCTGGTGGCGAGTAGGTCGGCGCCGACCGAGACCGCAGCGTCCAGATTGCCGCACTGGATGTGGGCACGGGCAAGCGCGATCCGACTGAAGGCCATCGAACGCGTGCGGCCCTCCTCGCGGAGCGCTACGGCCTGTTCAGCACATCGGAGGGCGTCGGAGTGCCGTCCCAGGTCGGCGAAGATCAGCGCGGAATCGCTGGCGAGAGTGGCGTGGTCGAACGGGCTCAACCACGGATGCGACTCGTCGGCCGGGGCTGCGAGAGCTGCTTGGGCGAGTTCGAGCGAGCGGATGGCGGGGCCGAACTGGCCGGCGGCGGCGAGGGCGCGGGCGCGCATGACATGCAGCCGGGCCACCAAGCTCGGCAGGTGAGGTCCCTGGCGGGCCAGATCGATGCCGATCGTGGCCCAGTACGAGGCCAGGGACGGATCGCCGTCATGCAGGGCCAGGTGGCTTGTACTGGCGGCGATGTGAGCGGCGAGCGGCAGGTCGCTCGCCGCTCGGGCCAGAGTGAACGCACGGGTGAAGTGGTGCGCGGCGAGGCGGTCGCGCCCCGAGTCGTGTGCCATCCACCCTGCCATCTCGGTGAGCGCGGAGGCGGTGGCGAACACCTGAGGGCTGCTGCCGATGTCGACCAGCCGCGGAGCCACGTTCGCGGACAGGTGCCGGACGACGGCGGAATAGAGCCGACCACCTCCGGTTTGCCGGTCGGCGACGCGGAAGGCTTCCACGGCGGAGAGGTCGTCGTCGGCCGCCGCGCATGGGGACACGGGAGCCGGCGGCCTGGCAGCGGAGGCTTGTGGCTCCCACGGCCGTCGGGCGAGACCCAACAGATGACCGGGGATGTGGAGCGCATCGGAGATCTGTTCGAACAATGCGAGTTTCTCCACGCGGGTCTTGCCGTTCATGTAGTCGTAGAGCCGGCCTTGGGTGATGTCGACGGTTGCGGCCAGCCGACGGGTACTGATGCCACGGGAGTTCAGGAGACGGAAGAGGGCTCCCATGTCGCGTGCCGCGCACGCCGCCAGGAAGCGTTGGTCGTCGAGGAGCCCCGCGATGACCTGGTGCGGGTTCGGTTGACGGTCCACTACTCGCTCCCTTGAACACGTGATCCGATCGTACGGCCACAGAGAGTGTGCTGACCTCAACTTGGAGTCACTGGGTCGGAGTCCTTGGGGTGGTTCTGAAGGGGATTGGGTGAGCGCGAGCCGCTCGGCCCCCCGACCCGACTGAGGAGTGACCCGCGATGAGCCAGCCCGCCGAGGCGAAGCGTGCGACGACCGTCCAACATCTGCAGCTGTCGTTGGTTGGTCGGCCCGACCGGAGTCCCCTTCCGGCCACGGCCCGCCTTCCCTACCTGCCGGAATCGGCTTCTGTGGCGCGTCGGTTGGTGCGGGAGAAGTTGGTGGAGTGGGAATTGGCGGAGCTGATCGACATGGGGGAGTCGATCGTCAGTGAGCTGGTCACGAACGCCACCAAGACCGGCTGCCTGACGAGGATGACCGTCACGATCCGCCGTGTCACCGACCGGACCGTCCGGGTGGCGGTGCGGGACGGGTCGCGGGTGATGCCGACGTTGATGGTGGCGGGGGAGGACGAGGAAGGGCATCGGGGGTTGGCTCTGGTCCACGAGCTGACGAAGGGGCGTTGGGGTGCAGTGGCGGAGCCGTTTGGGAAGGTGGTGCATGCCGATCTTGTGGTGAGTCGGCGGTGACGGGAGAGGGGAGCGCTGGGAATGACGACGAAGCCGATGCTGTATGTCGTGGTGTGTGCGGCGGGGGTGGCTGGTGGGGTGGGGGAGCTGATCTCGGCCGCGCAGGCGCAGGGGTGGGATGTGGGGGTGGTCGCGACTCCCCACGCCATCGGGTTCATCGACGTTGACGCGATCGCCGCGCAGACGGGGTATCCGATTCGCTCGGCCTGGCGGAAGCCGGGGGATCCTCGGCCGCTGCCGGATCCGGACGCCATCGTCGTGTCGCCTGCGACGTTCAACACGATCAACAAGTGGGTCGCGGGCATCTCGGACACGCTTGCGCTCGGGATTCTCTGCGAGTCCTACGGCTGGGGCATCCCGGTGGCCGTGCAGCCGTGCCTGAGTGCCGCGCAGGCTGCTCACCCCGCCTACGGCGAGAGCCTGGCGAAGCTGCGGCGGATGGGGGTGCGGGTCGCGGACTTCGTGCCGGGCTCGTACAGCTGGACGCGGGCTCTGGAGCTGCTGCGGGACTGACAGGGTGGCTGGTCGGGGAGGGCGTTCCTGGCAGTGTGAGGGGTGGTTCGCGTCGGCCGGGCCGGGGTAGCGTCCGGGCAGGTCAGCGAGGGTGTGGGAGGTTTCCGGTGGCGGCGGTCAACGGCGAGGTGTCGTTCTGGTACGCGGCGGGCGGGGTGCCGCAGGCGGGGCCCGGGCTGCCGGGGGACAGGGACGTTGACGTGTGTGTCGTCGGGGGCGGGTACACCGGCCTGTGGACGGCGTACTACCTGAAGAAGGCCGACCCCTCGCTGCGGATCGCCCTACTGGAACGGCGGTTCTGTGGCTACGGCGCCTCCGGGCGCAACGGTGGCTGGCTGTACAACGGCTTCGCGGGCCGTTCCGCCTTCGCCAAGCGGTACGGGCAGCAGCGCGCGGCGGCGATGCAGCGGGCGATGGACGATGCCGTCGGGGAGGTCGTCGATGTGGCGACGGCCGAGGGGATCGACGCGGATGTCGTGCGCGGCGGCGTCCTCGAAGTCGCTCGGAGCAAGCCGCAGTTGGAGCGCCTGCGGGCCTTCGTCGAGGCCGAGCGCGCGTACGGTGAGGGCCGCTTCGAGCTGCTGAGTGCCAGGGAGGCCACAGACCGCGTCACTGTCGCCGGCACCCTCGGCGGCTCGTGGACCCCGTACGGCGCCCGCATCCAGCCCGCGAAGCTCGTGCGCGGTCTGGCCCGGGTCGTCCGGGACCTCGGGGTGGAGGTGTACGAGGGCACGGCGGTCACCGCGATCCTGCCCGGCACCGCCTACCGGAAGCCGCGTGCCGTCACCCCGTTCGGCACCGTCACCGCCGATCGTGTGCTGCGCGCCACCGAGGGGTTCACCGCCGGGCTGCGCGGGGAGCGGCGCACATGGCTGCCGATGAACTCGGCGATGGTCGCCACCGAGCCGCTGCCTGCCGAGTTCTGGGCGGACGTGGGCTGGCAGGGCCGGGAGGTGCTGGGGGACTTCGCCCACGCGTACATGTACGCGCAGCGCACCGCCGACGACCGGATCGCGCTCGGCGGGCGCGGCGTGCCGTACCGGTTCGGCTCGCGGACGGATTCGGACGGCAGCACCCAGGTGGAGACGGTGGTCCAACTGCGCGCGATCCTGGACCGGTTCTTCCCGGCTGCCGCGCAGGCCCGGATCGATCATGCCTGGGCGGGTGTGCTCGGCGTCCCCCGGGATTGGTGCGCCACCGTGGAGCTGGACCGGGTGAGCGGGCTCGGCTGGGCGGGCGGGTACGTCGGCAGCGGGGTGACCACGACCAATCTGGCCGGGCGGACCCTGTGCGACCTGGTGCTGCGGCGTGACACCGAGCTGACCCGGCTGCCCTGGGTGGGCCACACGGTGCGGCGTTGGGAGCCGGAGCCGCTGCGCTGGCTGGGGGTGCACGCGATGTATGCCGCGTACCACGCCGCCGACCGGCAGGAGGCGTCCGGCCGGGCGACCACCTCGCCGATCGCCCGGGTCGCGGACCTGGTCTCCGGGCGGTAGCGGCGCGGGGGTCCGGACGCTACCGGCGCTGGGCCCCGGACGGTAGCGGCGCTGGGGTCCGGGCGCTGACGGCGCTGGGCCCAGGACGGTCCACGGTCGTTCGGACGCGCCGTCCAGCGGAATCGGCCCGTCCGCCGACGGTTTCATGCCCGTCCACCCGGCGGATCGGGCGGCAGAGCGGGATGTGAGGAGCGTCGTCGCCCATCCGAGGCGAGGGGGTGGGGAGGCTATTAGCAGATCCGTGACGCCAGGTAGTTGATCTTGGGCGTCGCGTCGGCGATACCACTCGAATTGCGGACAGCGTTCGGCTGACAGGGCATATTGTGTACCCCGGCAAACTACTCCGATGGAAGTCAGTTTCCCGTCGCGGTCCGAAAACCATCTGCCGACCCCCGTCGACTGGGATAGCGTCGAAGGCGTCGGGGGGTCGACACCGATCCGGTGTATTCGAACGCTAGCTACCGGGCCGTAGAGGCCGATTGAGTCCTGGAGAAAAACGTGCGAAATTTCCCTTCGGAAAACCAGCCGGAGACACTCGACGATCTGCAGCTCGCGGTGGACTCGCTGGCCGCGTTTCCGTCCCGGAATGTGGCGGGCGGGTCGGTCGTGACCGAGCGGCTCGCGGCGGTAGCCGAGTTGTGCCGCTCGGTCGACGCGGTGCTCGACAGCCTGGTCGTCCAGGCTGCCGCGGAGGCCGCCGAGGAGGGGTGGACCGCGGCCCGGATGGCGGTCGAACACTCCGGGTACTATGCCAGGTTGCAGCGCGCGCTGCTCCCCGCCGGGGCCGGTGCCGGGCCGGCGCAGCAGTGAGCGCGGTGCACCTGGGCGCGCACGTGCTGGCCTGCCCCACCCGGTGGAGCGACGTCGACGAGAACGGGCACATCAACAACGCCCGGCTGGTCGGCTACATCCAGGAGGGGATTTACGACCTGTTCTGCCACCACGCGACCGCCGTCCGGGAATCGCTGTTCCCGTCCGGCTTCATTATCGCGCGGCACGAGATCGATTATCTGGAGCAGTTGCACCACCGCCCCGAGCCATTGTCGGTGCGGCTCACCGTGGAACGGCTCGGACGGAGTTCCGCGCATGTCGAGGTGAATGTCTGCCGGGACCCGCTCACCTTTATGCGGGCGCGGACCGTGGTGGTCGCGCGGGACCGCGAAACCGGCCGCTCGCGCACCCTGAACCCGGACGAGCGACGCTTTCTCTCGGCGTTTATGCCGGACACGGCGCGTGCCGAGGCCGCCCTGGCCACCCCGACGGCGACGGCGCCGGCGCAGCGGGTGTCGCCCGGGGCCGCCGCGGGTGCGGTCTCCTCCTCGCGTCGGCCGCGCAGGCGCTGCCGCGCCTCGGCGGGCTGAGAGCGGCCCCGGACGCGGCGCGATCCCCGGGGCCGACGCCCCGGGCCGGCGGCGTGATCGACAACGGCGTCGATCCGCCAGACCGGATTTCCGGCGCCCGGCCGGTTGCCTGGTCGAGCCTGCGGGCAGTGGGCCGGTTCCCGAGGGCAAGGGGCCGGTTCCCGAGGGCAGCGGGCCGAGTTACGCTGAGCAGCACGGGCACCGGTACGTCCCACGGCGGTCACCAGCTGCGACCTCCCTCCCCGGCCCGGGGCGCAGAGCGCCGTCGGTCCTGCCGGATCCCGCCGACCGGAAGGAGGACGCGATGACCATCTCCTGGGAGGACTTCCTCGCCCGCGTCGTGGAGCGCGGCGAGTACCGGGGTGAGGCCGAGGCGGACCACGCCGCCCGGGTGGTGCTCGCCCTGCTCGGCGAGCACCTGGTGGGGTCCGAGCGGCTCGAACTCGCCGACGCGCTGCCCGTGACGTACGCCTCCCTGCTGCGCGACGCCAAGCCCGCGGCCGAGCCGCTGACCGCCGAGCGCTTCGTCCAGGGCGTGGTCGGGTGGATCGACGGGGCGACCACCACGACGGCGCAGTGGGACATCGGGGCGGTGCTGAGCACGCTGGCCGACCTGGTTCCGGGGGAGCTGATCGACCAGGTGATCGAGCAGCTCCCGGAGGGCTACGACCTGCTGTTCGGGCATCCCGCACCGGCGTGAGCGGTCCGGCCGACCCGCAACCTACCGCTGTCGGCCGCTACCGGCCGCAACCTGCCGCAGCCGGCCGCTACCGGCCGCTATCCCGTGGTAGCCCGGAACAGCTCCGCGCCCGGGCCGGTCAGCCCGACCGGTCCGGCGCCCGGGCGCAGGTAGGCGGACGCCCCAGCAGGAAGGGCGAGTTCGGCTCCGTCGGGAGCGTGCAGCCGGGCATGCCCCGAGACGCAGAGCAGGACCTGCGGGGTGGGCAGTTCGATGCGGGTCGCGGTGGTGCCGGGGCGCAGCCGGGAGAGCATGAACTCCTCGGCGGGCGAAGGGAATTCCTCCTCGATGCCGCCATCGGCGGGGCGCGGTGCGAGGATGTCGGGCACCCTGGTGCGGAAGGACGTGACCGCCAGCAGTCCGTCGACGTCCACGTGCTTGGGGGTGAGCCCGCAGCGCAGCACGTTGTCCGAGTTGGCCATCAACTCGACTCCCAGGCCCCGGAGATAGGCGTGCGGCACCCCGGCGTCCAGGTAGAGCGCCTGCCCGCGGGCGAGCCGGACGTGGTTGAGCAGCAGCGCGGCGATCAGGCCGGGGTCGCCGGGGTACTGCCCGGCGACCCGGGCGTAGCCGGCGCAGGCCTCCGCGTACGGTCCCCCGGAGGCCGCGACCCGCTCCAAGGCCCTCGCGGTGAGCGAGAGTTGGGCGGCCGAGGGGCGGGCGGACGCCAGCGCGCTCCGCAGCAGCTCCGGCAGCACCTCGGAGGAAGGCCGTGCGCGTAGCGCCGCAGCCCACGGTGCCAGCAGCGGCACGTCGAGCGCGTCCAGCAGTCCGGCCGTGTCGGCAGCCGGACGGAAGCCGCAGAGCGCCTCGAACTCTCCGAGCGCGCAGAGCAGTTCGGGCTTGTGTCCACGGTCCTTGAACACCCGCTCCGGCGCGTCCGGCGGGACACCCCGGGCCTCCTCGGCCGCGTACCCGGCCTCGGCCTGCGCACGGTTCGGGTGGACCTGCAGGGAGAGCGCCCGGTCGGCGGCCAGCACCTTGAACAGGAACGGCAGCTCCGGGCCGAACCGCCGTACGGTGTCCGGCCCGAGCATGCCGTCCGGGTGCGCGCGGATCAGTTCGTCCAGCGGCTGCGGGCCGTCCGGTCCCAGGACGGACGACGGTGCCGACGGGTGCGCGCCCAGCCACAGTTCGGCCTGCGGGGTGCCGTCGGGCTCGGTGCCGGTGAGCGCGGGGATGGCGGTGGGCGAGCCCCAGGCGTACCGGCGGACCGGGTTGTGAAGCAGGGCGAAGGGAGGCCGCGTGAACGGAGGCAGTGTGGAGGGCGGCATGCGGGGGGCTCCGGGACGGTTCAGCGGCAGAGCGCGGCCGCGCCGATCAGCCCGGCGTCGGTGCCGAGTTCGGCGCGGCGCACGTCGAGGCCGCGGATGTAGGAGAGGGCCGCGTAGCGGTCCAGGTGGCGGGCGAGCGGGGCGAACAGCACGTCCCCGGCGGTGGCCACGCCGCCGCCGACGACGACGCGGTCGAGGTCGACCAGGGCGGCCGTGGCGGCGATGCCGGCGGCCAGGGCCTGGGCGGAGCGGTCGAAGGAGGCGAGCGCGACCGGGTCGCCCGCGGTGGCGGAGGCGGCGACGGCGCGGGCCGTCCGGTCGTCGCCCGGCGGCCGCCAGCCTTCGGCGAGCGCTCGGCGGGCGATCGCGGTGCCGCTGGCGAGGCCCTCCAGGCAGCCGCGCGAGCCGCACGGGCAGGGCTCGCCGTCCAGGTCGACGGTGATGTGGCCGAGGTGCCCGGCGTTGCCGCTGGGGCCGGGCCGCACCACGCCGTCGAGCACCAGCCCGGCGCCGACGCCGGTCGACACCACCAGGCAGAGCGCGTTGGCGGCGCCCCGGGCCGCGCCCTGCCAGTGCTCGGCGGCGGCCATCGCGACGCCGTCACCGGCGAGGCGCACGGGCAGTGCGCGCGCTGCCACCGCCGGGTGCGCGGCGACCTCGGCGACCAGCGGGAAACCGCGCCAGCCGGGGATGTTGACCGGGCTGACGGTGCCGGCGGCGAGGTCGACCGGACCGGCGCTGCCGATCCCGACGGCGGTCACGGCGGCCCAGTCGGCCGTCCCGGCGAGCTGGTCCAGCACCTTGTGCACGATGGCGAGCACGGCCGCGCCCGGTTCCGTCGCCGGGGTGGGCAGCTGGAGCCGGTGCCGCAGCCGTCCGTCGCCGTCGACCAGTGCTCCGGCGATCTTGGTGCCGCCGATGTCGACGGCGGCGAACAGCGGGGTGAGCGGCACGGTGGACTCCAGGAGGGTCGGGAGGGGCGGCGCCCCGGCCGGTGGGAGCCGGGGCGCCGCACAGCGTAGAGCAGCCGCACAGCCCGGAGCAGCCGGACGGCGCAGAGCAGCCGCACTGCGCAGCGCAGGGGCTAGCCGGCCGCCCGGAGCCGCAGGGTGACCAGCTCGAACGGGCGCAGCGCGAGCCGCACCGCGCCGTCCTCGACCGCCACCTCGCCGCGGGTGCCGTCCCAGGGCCGCTCCAGCAGGTCGCAGGGGACGGCGTCGGCCAGCGGGAGGGAGGTGGTCAGCCGGCCCCGGGCGCGGCCGCCGCCCGCCTCGTAGACCCGGACGATCAGGTCCCCGCTGCGGTCGTCGGCGAGCTTGACCGCGCTCACCACGAGCGCGTCGTTGTCCAGCTCCACCAGCGGTGCGACCCGCTCGGCGCTGCCGGTGACCCGCCGCTCGGGCAGGCCGATCCGGTACCCCTCGCGGACGGCGTCGCCGATCGCCGCGCCCGGGACCAGGGCGTGCCGGAAGCGGTGCAGGCCCTGGTCGGTCTTCGGGTCGGGGAAGCGCGGGGCGCGCAGCAGCGAGAAGCGGACCGTGGTGGTGGTGCCGCCGTCGCCGGAGCGCACCGTGCGGGTGACGTCGTGGCCGTAGGTCGAGGCGGTGACCAGGGCGACGCCCCAGCCGGGCTCGTCGAGGTGGACGAAGCGGTGGTTGCAGGCCTCGAACTTGGCGGCGTCCCAACTGGTGTTGGTGTGGGTGGGCCGGTAGAGGTGGCCGAACTGGGTCTCGGCGGCGTAGCGCTCGGTGTGGATGTCCAGCGGGAACGCGGCCTTGAGGAACTTCTCGGTCTCGTGCCAGTCGACCAGGGTCTCGATGTCGAGGCGCTGCTCGCCCGCGCGCAGGGTCAGATCCTGGACGGCGGTGGACGAGCCGAAGGAACGCACGACCCGGACGGAGACCCGCTCGGCCGTCTCCGAGAGGACGGTGAGCGAGTCCACGCCGGTCAGGTCGGTGACGGTGTTGCGGTAGAACTGGTCGACGTCCCAGGCGTCCCACATGTTGGGGAAGTCGGGGTGCAACTGGAGCAGGTTGGCGCGGGTGCCGGGGGCGACGGACTCCCGACCGCTCGCCACCTCGACCACCGAGGCCACCAGGCCGTCCGCGTCCACCACGACGTCCAGCAGGCCGTTGCGCAGGAGGTAGCCGCCCTCGGGCCGCTCGACCACCGTGCAGCCGTCCACCGGCGGAGCCACCACGCCGGCCCCGCCCGCCGCGACGGTGGAGCGCGCGTGCGGCGCCGCGTTGAACACCAGCTCGCGTCCACCCGAGGGATCCCCGGCGAGGGCCCGCTGGGCCCGTCCGATCAGCTCCCCCAGCTCCCCGGCCAGCGCCGCGTACGTGGCCTCGGCCTCGCGGTGCACCCAGGCGATGGACGAGCCGGGCAGGATGTCGTGGAACTGGTGCAGCAGCACGGTCTTCCAGATCCGGTCCAGCTGCTCGTACGGGTACGCCGCTCCGGTGCGCAACGTGGCGGTGGTGCACCAGAGTTCGGCCTCGCGCAGCAGGTTCTCGCTGCGCCGGTTGCCCTGCTTGGTCTTGGCCTGGCTGGTCAGGGTGGCCCGGTGCAGCTCCAGGTAGAGCTCGCCGACCCAGACCGGCGGGTTCGGGTACTCGGCCTCGGCCTTGGCGAAGAACTCGGCGGGCTTCTCCCAGCGGACGGTGGCCGAGCCCTCCAGGTCCTTCATCCGGGCCGCCTTGGCGACCATCTCGCGGGTCGTGCCGCCGCCGCCGTCGCCCCAGCCGGTCGGTGCGAGCGAGTGCCTGGCCACCCCCTTGTCCTTGAAGTTCCTTGCCGCGTGGGCGATTTCGCTTCCCTTCATGGAGCAGTTGTAGGTGTCCACGGGCGGGAAGTGGGTGAAGATCCGGGTCCCGTCGATGCCCTCCCACAGAAAGGTGTGGTGCGGGAACTTGTTGACCTGGCTCCACGAGATCTTCTGCGTCAGCAGCCACTTGGAGCCGGCGTTGCGGATGATCTGCGGCAGGCCGCCGGTGAAGCCGAAGGTGTCCGGCAGCCAGGCCTCGTGGTTCTCCACCCCGAACTCGTCCAGGAAGAACCGCTTGCCGTGCACGAACTGCCGGGCCATCGCCTCCGAACCGGGCATGTTGGTGTCCGACTCCACCCACATGCCGCCGGCCGGGACGAACCGGCCCTCGGCCACCGCCTTCCGGACCCGCGCGTACACCTCGGGTCGGTGCTCCTTGATCCAGGCGAACTGCTGCGCCTGCGACATGGTGTAGAGGAAGTCCGGCTCGTCCTCCAGCAGCGCGGTCATGTTGGCGGTGGTGCGGGCCACCTTGCGGACGGTCTCGCGCAGCGGCCACAGCCAGGCCGAGTCGATGTGCGCGTGGCCGATCGCGCTGATCCGGTGCGCGGACGGCGCGGCGGGCGCGGCCAGCACCCCTTCGAGCTGTGAACGGGCAGCCGCCGCCGTGCCGTTGACGTCCTGCAGGTCGACGGCGTCCAGGGCCCGGTCGATGGCGCGCAGCAGGTCCCAGCGGCGGGCGCTCTCCACCGGCAGCTCAGCCATCAGTTCGCCGAGCACCTCCAGGTCCAGCACCAGCTGCCAGACCGTCTCGTCGAAGACGGCGAGGTCCATCCGGGCCAGCTTGTACTGCGGCCGGTCGCCCGCCGTCTCCTGGTCGCCCAACTCGGTGGGCAGAAAGGGGTGGTAGTCCAGGATGACCGGGTTGGAAGCGGCCTCGACGTGCAGCAGCACCGGCTCGCCGCCGGCCGCCGGGGCGGCGATCCGCACCCACTGGTTCTGCGGGTTGAGGCCCTTCACCGGGGTGCCGTCGGGGCGGTAGACCAGGCCCTCGCACTGGAAGCCGGGCATGTTGGCGTCGAAGCCGAGGTCGATCAGCGCCTCGACGGTCCGGCCCGCCCAGGCCTCGGGCACCGTACCGGTCACGGTGATCCAGCTGGTGCCCCAGGGCGCGCCCCAGGCGTCGCCGACCGCGATCGGCGTGCGCGGCGCGGCCAGGCCCTCGGCGACCGGGACGGGCTCACCTGGCGCCGTCCAGATGCCGACCTCCAGCGGGACGGACTCGGGGTACACGGCCGGGCGGATGCGCTCGTCCAGGACGCGCTTGAGGCGGGACTCGACCAGGGTGCGGTCATCGTGCATGTCAGCGGGCTCCGTTGCGTGGCTGAGGGGTGCGTGGCAGTGATGCGTGGCTGCGTGATGCGTGACTGAGGGCTGCGTGACTGCGTGGCGCGTGGCTGAGGGTCGGACGGGAACGGGCTAGAGGGAAGATACGTCGTCGGGGTGGACCACCTCGGTGATACCGCGCGCGGCCAGGTGCTCGCGGTCCCCGGCGCGTTCGGCGAGGACGGCGGTCGGGCGGGCGCCCGCCTCGGCGAGGCGCATGAACGCCTCGTACACCGGGCCGCCGGGGCCGCAGGCCGAGCGTTTCGGGGAGGTGACCTCGTCGCCGGTGGTGACCACCACGGCGGTGCTGCGCGGCTTCGGGGGCTGCCAGGAGCGGCGGGCCTCGACGGCGGCCTCGGCGAGCCGGGCGCCGGCCGGTTTGACCGTCCGGTCGGTGGTCAACAGGCCTAGGCTGTACTCGAGTTCGGGGAAGTCGGCGAGCGAGCGGTTCACGTCGTGCGAGCACCACCAGGTGACGCCCCACAGGTCCGGGCAGTCCAGGACGGCCTCGACGGTGGCGCCGGTGAAGCGCGCCGCGTCCTCGGGGCCGATGTGCGGGGCGGGCGCGCCGACCTCCTGCAGCCAGACCGGGCGGGCCGGGTCGTCCGCCCAGGCCTTGGACAGTTCGACCAGGTACGCGGCGTGCTGGGCGGTGGCGGTGGAGTGGGCGCCGTAGCGCTGGGCGGTGCCGTTGAACACCCAGGAGTGCACGGCGGTGGCGGCGCCGATCCGGGCCGAGTGCCAGGGCGTGAACGGGTGGTCGTCCAGGTACCAGGCGGCGTCGTACGAGGCGTGCAGGTGCAGCCGGCCGGGGGCGCCGGTCTCGCAGGCGTCGAGCATCCGGCGCAGCCAGGCCTCGGCCTCGGCGGGGGTGGCCCGGTCCGGGTCGGGGTGCGGGTCGCCGGAGAACTGGTTGATCTCGTTGCCGAGCGTCATCCCGAGGAAGTTGGGCCGTTCGCGCAGCGCCTCGGCGAGGGTGCGCAGGTAGGCGGCCTGGCCGTCGCCGACCTCGGGGTCGGTGAAGAGGTTGCGCCGGTGCCAGGTCCGGGTCCAGGCCGGCAGGAAGTCGAAGCTGGACAGGTGGCCCTGCAGGCCGTCCACCGCGACGTCCAGCCCGCGTTCGCCGGCCGCGTCCACCAGGGCGGTCAGCTGGTCGACGGCGCGCGGGCGGATCAGGGTGCGGTTGGGCTGGAACAGCGGCCACAGCGGGAAGACCCGGACGTGGTCCAGGCCGAGGGCGGCGATGGAGTCGAAGTCGGCGCGCACGGCGTCGAGGTCGAAGTCGAGCCAGTGGTGGAACCAGCCGACACTGGGGGTGTAGTTGACGCCGAAGCGGGGGGCGGTGGTCATCGGAGAGCTTCCTCGACTGGGTTCGGGGCGTACGGACGGTGGCGCTAGCCCTTGACGGCTCCCTCCTCGACGCCCTTGAAGAAGAAGCGCTGGCAGACGCCGAACACCACGACGATCGGCAGGAAGGCGATCATGGTGCCGGCCGCGATCAGCCGGGGGTTGGCGGAGAAGGTGCCGTTGAGGTACTGCAGCCCGACGGTGAGGGTGTACTTCTGCGGGTCGTTGAGCACGATCAGCGGCCAGAGGAAGTCGTCCCAGGCACCGATGAAGGTGAAGATCACGATCACGCTGATCATGCCGCGCACGTTCGGCAGGCCGATGTGCCACAGCCGCTGCCAGACGTTGGCGCCGTCCACCAGCGCGGCCTGGTCCAGCTCGAGCGGGACGGCCGCGAAGGCGGTGCGCATCAGCAGCACGTTGAGCATCGCGATCGAGCCCGGCAGCGCGACGCCCGCCAGGGTGTCGGCCAGGCCGAGGCCGCGCACCAGCACGTACTGGGAGACGATGGTGACCTCGCCCGGCAGGACGAGCGTGGCGAGGAAGAGGCCGAGGACGAGCTTGGCGCCACGGAAGCGCAGCCGGGCGAACGCGTAGCCGGCCAGGGTGCAGCCGACCACGTTGCCGGTGATGCAGACCGCGGCGACGATCACCGAGTTGAGCGCGTAGGTCCACACCGGGATGGTGTCGGCGACCTTGCCGTAGTTGCCGAGGGTGGGCTGCTCGGGCAGGAAGGTCGGGGTGCGGGTGAAGACGTCCTCGGCGGGGCCCTTGAGGGAGGTGGACAGCTGCCACAGGAACGGGCCGATGACCAGGAGCAGGACGAGCACCAGGAGCAGGTAGCGGGCGACGGTCCGGGCGGGGGAGGGGGTGTCGAAGCCCCGGGAGCCCTTGGCGGCCTTCATCGGGCGGGTGGTCACGGGTTCAGGCCGCCTTCCGGTTCAGGCGCATCAGGAACAGCATCGGGGCGAGGGTGACGACGAACAGCAGCAGGCTGAGCGCCGAGGCGTAGCCGAGGTGGCCGTTGAAGCCGCGGCTGTACATCTGGATCAGCATCACCACCGACATGTCCCGTCCGCCGGGGCCGCCCTGGCCGTTGGAGAGCACGTACAGCTCGGAGAAGACGCGCAGCGAGCTCACCGAGATCAGCGCGGAGATCAGGACCATGGTCGGCCGCACCCCGGGCAGGGTGACGTGCCAGAACCGGCTGACCGGCCCGGCGCCGTCCACGGCCGCCGCCTCGTGCAGCTCGCGCGGGACGTTGGCGAGGGCGGACAGGTAGATGACCATGTAGTAGCCGAGGCCCTTCCAGACGGTCAGGGCGATCGCGCTGAACAGCAGCAGCCAGCGGTCGGTCAGGAAGTCGACCGGGGAGTCGGCCAGTCCGGTCTGCTGGAGCACGCCGTTGACCAGCCCGCGATCGTTCAGCACCCAGCCCCAGATCAGCGCCACCACGACGGCGGAGGCGATCACCGGGGTGTAGAAGGCGGTCCGGAAGAAGGTGATGCCGGGGATCCTGCGCTGGACGAGCAGCGCGAGCAGCAGCGGCAGGATGGTCAGCAGGGGCAGGCAGACCAGCATGAAGACGATGCTGTTGAGCAGGGCGTCGGCGAGCTGCTCGTCGTCCAGCAGGCGGCCGTAGTTCTCCAGGCCGGTGAACTGCCCGCCGCCCAGTGGCTTGGCGTTGGTGAAGGACAGGATCACCGTGTTGACGGCCGGCCAGAGGTTGAAGACGGCCAGCCAGACTATCGCGGGCCCGGCGAGCAGCCAGGGGGTGAACCAACGCCGGTGGGTCATGCGGTCTGCCTTCCTGGAGCCTGGGCCTGCGGGCGGTGCGGGTCATTCCCGGGAGCGGCGGGTTGGGGGGCGGGAGGGTACCCGGAACCCGCCGCTCGGCCGGTACGGTCGGGGCTGTTGGTCGGGGCTGTTGGTGGGTGACGCTGGTCGGGGCTGTGGTCGGTGACGTTGCGCGGGGCTGCTGGTCGGGGTCAGCCCTTGAGCAGCTTGTTGCACTGCTCGACGGCGGTGTCCAGCGCCTGCTTGGAGCTCGCGTCGCCGCTGATCGCGAGCGCGATCTGCTGGTTGACGATGGTGCTCATCGCGTCGTCGACCTGGACGGGCTGGATCAGCTTGGCCTTGGCGAGCGAGTTGAACGCGATCACCTTGGCGTCGCCCGCGTTGGTGCCGTCGCTCTTGCTGAAGAAGGGGTCGTCCGACGAGGCCTTGGTGGACGGGAAGATGCTGGTCAGGTGGGCGAAGGCGGCCTGGTTCTCGGCGCTGGTGACCCAGCGGGCGAGGGCGACCGCGGCGGCCGGGTTCTTGGTGCTCTTCGGGATGGACACGCCCTGGACGTACAGCGGCGGGGTGGCCAGTGCGGCGGACGGGACGACCTTCGGGGCGAGCGTCGGGTTGTCGGTGGCGAGGCTGGTGATGTAGTTGGCGCCGGCGGTGGTCCAGGCGGCGGTGCCGGCGTTGAACAGCTTGGTGTTGCCGGCGTAGGTGTTGGTCAGCACGTCCTTGGGGAGCAGGCCCTCCTTGAAGGCGTCGCGGTACCTGTCGAGCAGCGCGGCGGCCTCGGGGGTGTTGAAGGTGAAAGTCCTGCCGTCGTCGGACATGAGTTTCACGCCGGCGTTGTAGAGGTCGCCGAGGCCCGGCTTGCGGCTCATCAGGTAGGTCTGGCCGCCGGACTTCTCCTTCATCACCCGGGCCTGGGCGATCAGTTCGTCCAGACTGGTCGGGGGCTTCTTCGGGTCCAGGCCGTTCTTCGTGAGGAGTTCCGAACTCCAGTAGTTCACATCGGTGTTGAGGTACCAGGGGTAGCCGAAGGTGCCCGGGTGGCCGGCGAAGCGGTAGGCATCGACGCCGCCGGCGACGTACTCGTCGGCGAGCTTCGGGTCGGCCTTGGCGACGTCCAGCAGGAGGTCCTTCCGCGCGAGCGGGAGGGCGAAGTCGGGCGGCAGGTTCACCACGTCGGGCAGGGTGCCGGCGGCGGCCTGGCTGAGCACCTTGTCGGAGTAACCCTCGCCGGGCTGGTCGAGCCAGTCGACCTCGACGCCGGGGTACTTCTTCTTGAAACCGTCGATCACGCCCTGCATGTAGTCGGTGAACTTCGGCTTGAGCGCCCAGGTCTGCAGCGAGACCTTGCCCTTGACCTCGCCGGTGGCGGCCGCACTCGCCACGCTGTCGCTGTCCTTGGTGTCACCGGAGCCGAGTCCGCAGCCGGTGAGTGCGGCCGCGGTGAGGGCCGTAGTCGTCAGTGCCGCCCAGATTCTTCGCATGAGGGTCTCCCGGTCCTGGGGGTGGGTGGGGGATCGTGCTGAGCTCGGGGTGCTTCCCGGGGATGTTCCGGGGGTTCTCCGTCAACGGGGGTTTCTGTCAACGGGAGTTCCGTCGACAGGGGGTTGTGGCGAATCCCGGAACCTGACTCACTAACCAACTAAACCGGTCTAGCTATGCCAGGGACTATGCTCCCGCCTAAACTTGGCTGTCAAGAGAGGAGTCGGGTCCTGTGGGCAGACCGACGATCGCCGACATCGCCCGCCAGGCCGGTGTCTCCAAGGGCGCGGTGTCCTTCGCGCTCAACGGCCGCCCGGGCGTGAGCGAGGCGACCCGGGCCCGGATCCTGCGGGTCGCGGAGGAGATGAACTGGCGCCCGCACAGCGCCGCACGCGCCCTCGGCGGTGCCCGGGCCGACGCCGTCGGCCTGGTGATCGCCCGCCCCGCCCGCACCATCGGCGTCGAGCCGTTCTTCAGCCAGCTGCTCTCCGGCCTCCAGGCCGTGCTCTCGGCCAGCTCCGTCGCGCTGCACCTGATGGTCGTCGAGGACACCGCCGCCGAGATCGAGGTCTACCGCCGCTGGGCCTCCGAGCACCGCGTCGACGGCTTCATCGTGGTCGACCTGCAGGTCAAGGACCCGCGACTGCCGGTACTGGACGAGCTCGGGCTGCCCGCCGTCGTCCTCGGCGGGCCCGGCAAGGGCGGCAACCAGCTGCGGATCTGGGCCGACGACCGGGAGGCGATGCTCTCGATCGTCGACTACCTGGCCGCCATCGGGCACCGCCGGATCGCCCACCTCGCCGGGCTGCCGCACTTCCAGCACACCCAGCGGCGGATCCGTGCGCTGCGCGACGCCTCGCGCCGGCTCGGCCTGGAGGAAGCCGTGTCGGTGCCCACCGACTTCAGCGACGCCGAGGGCGCCGCCGCCACCCGCACGCTGCTCTCCCGGGCCAGGCGTCCCACCGCGATCGTCTACGACAGCGACGTGATGGCCGTCGCCGGGCTCGGCGTGGCGGGCGAGATGGGTGTCGCGGTGCCCGGCGAGCTGTCCATCGTCTCCTTCGACGACTCGGTGCTCGCCCGGATCGTCCACCCGCCGCTGACCGCGCTCAGCCGGGACACCTTCGCGCTCGGCGAGCAGGTCGCCCGCAGCCTGCTGGCCGCCCTCGACGAGGCCGGGCCCGGGCGGGACCTGCAGATGCCGACGCCACGGCTGACCGTACGGGAGTCCACCTCGCCGCCCGGTCGTGCCGGCGAGTCCGCGGCGGGTTCCCTCGTCGAGTCCGCGGCCGGTTCGTCCGGCGAGTCCGAGGCCGCTTCCCTCGTCGAGTCCGAGGCCGGTTCCGTCGGCGATTCGCTCCCCGGAGTGGTTGCTGCGCGAGTCGTTGACAGCGGTTCTGAACCGGTTTAGCCTCGCAGCGCCGAGCGGCTCCCGCCCGGCGCGCTCCGCCGCACGCTGCCGCACTTCGTCCGGCTCCCGCTGCGCCCGTACGTCGAGCAACCGCCGCAGCGGCGACGACCCCCACCCGTTCCGGCGCCACGCGTTCCGCCGCCACCAGCTCCGGCGCCACCTGCTCCGGCTCTACCCGTTCCGGCGCCACCCGTTCCAGCACTGGCACGCCCGCATGCACCCGGCCCCCCGTACGCGACGGCGGGCCCGCCCCCACCTCCTCCGCTCGATCGGAGCCACCGCATGTCACGACGCCTCCCCCTGCTGCTCAGCGCCGCCCTCGCGACGGCCGCGCTGACCGCCACCCCCTCGGCCTGGGCCGAGCCGAGACCGGTCGCGGCACCCGCCGGAACGCCAGGCTCGGCACCCGCCGCCACCGCCGGCCCGGGCAGCCAGCCCTTCGCCTCGTACTGGTACCCCAGCACCATCCTGAACTGGGACCCGGCCACCGACCCGGACGCCCGCTTCAACCGCTCCCGCGTCCCGCTGCAACCGCGCACCAGTGACCCGGCGCTCAAGGCGAACCCCAACGCCCGTACCGGCGAAGGGAAGATCGCCTCCCTGGTCTCCTTCGGCCCCACCTCCAACAACCCCTCCCAGGGCTCCGCCGACCCCAACTACTACGCCTTCGGCTACTGGCAGTACGTCGACAAGCTGGTGTTCTGGGGCGGCTCGGCCGGCGAGGGCCTGATCCTCGCCCCCAACCCGACCGTCATCGACGCCGCCCACCGCAACGGCGTCAAGGTCTACGGCACCGTCTTCTTCCCGCCCGGCGCGTACGGCGGCCAGATCCAGTGGGTGCGCGACTTCGTCCAGAAGTCCGGCAGCCGCTACCCCGTCGCCGACAAGCTCGCCCAGGCCGCGCAGTACTACGGCTTCGACGGCTGGTTCATCAACCAGGAGACCGGCGGCGGCGATTCGGCTCTCGCCGGCGAGCTGCAGAACCTGATGCAGTACACCAAGGCGCAGAGCGGCACCGAGTTCATGTGGTACGACGCGATGACCACCTCCGGTGCGGTCGACTGGCAGAACGCCCTGACCTCTGCCAACTCCTCGTTCCTGCAGGATGGTTCGAAGCGCACCTCGGACTCGATGTTCCTGAACTTCGACTGGTCCGCGAGCGGCCTGAACTCCTCCCGGACGCTGGCCCGGCAGCTCGGCCGCAGCGAGTACGACCTCTACTCCGGCATCGACACCGAGGCCAACGGCTACAACACGAGCGTGGACTGGAACACCCTCTTCCCGTCCGGCACACCGCACACCACCTCGCTCGGCCTCTACCGCCCGGAGTGGACCTGGAAGTCCGCCACCGACCGCGCCGACTTCTACGCCAAGGACGCCCGCTACTGGGTCGGCGCCAACAACGACCCGTCCCGAACGGACCTTTCGTCGAGCTGGCCCGGCCTGGCCGGCTACGTCGCCGAATCCTCGCCGATCACCGCCAAGCCCTTCGTCACCAACTTCGACACCGGGCAGGGCGACTTCTACAACGCGGGCGGCACCCGGGTCGCCACCGGCGGCTGGAACAACCTCTCGCTCCAGGACGTCCCGCCCACCTACCGCTGGATGGTCGACTCCACCGGCAGCAGGCTGACCCCGTCCGTCGACTTCACCGACGCCTACCAGGGCGGCTCCTCGCTGCGGCTGACCGGCACCCTGGACGCCGCCAACACCGTCCGGCTGTACCAGGCCAAGCTGCCGGTCGCGGCGACCACCAAGCTGGACCTGGTGGTGAAGACCCCGGCCGCCGGGCCCACCAAGCTCAAGGCCGCCGTCACCTTCACCGACGCACCGAACAGCTTCACCACGATCGACGTCGGCGCGGACTCCGGGACCGGGTGGGAGCGCCACACCCTCGACCTCTCCCCGTACGCGGGCCGCACCATCGCCCAGATCGCGCTCCGGGTCGAGGGATCCGACCCCGCGTACGACCTTCGGGTCGGCCAAGTCGCCGTCTACGACGGCACGGTGGAGACCCCGGCGGCGCCGAGCGGCCTCACCGTCCTCGGCGCGAGCGACGTGACGCCGGGCTCCAGCCAGTCGCTGCGGCTGTCCTGGGCGGCGGCGCCCGGCAGCAACGTCCACCACTACGAGGTGTACCGGCGCAACGCGGACGGCACCCGGACCTTCCTCGGCGCCACGCCCAACGACGCGTACTTCGTCGGGCGCCTCGACCGGGCCGGCGGCGAAGCCGCCACCACACTGGACGTCGAGGCCGTGTCCACTACGTACGGGCGCTCGACCGCCGCGTCGGCGACGGTGAGTTGGACCAGCACGCCGCCGACCTCCACCAACCTGGCACGGAACCGCCCGGCCACCGCCTCCGGCCAGTGCAACGCCAACGAGACGCCGGCCAAGGCCGTCAACGGCAGTGTCAGCGGCGGCAACAGCGACAAGTGGTGCACTCTGAGCTCCGCCAAGTGGCTGGAGGTGGACCTCGGTTCGGCGAAGCAGCTGTCCAAGTTCGTCGTCAAGCACGCGTCGGCGGGCGGCGAGAGCAGCTCGTACAACACCCGCGACTTCACCATCCAGGTCCGGTCCGGCACCAGCGATCCCTGGACGACGGTCGCCGCCGTCACGGGCAACACGGCCGGCACCACCACCCACCCGGTGACCACCACCGCCCGCTACGTCCGCCTGGTGGTCACCAAGCCCACCCAGACCACCGACCCGGCCGCCCGCATCTACGAGTTCGAGGCCTGGGGCGCGTAGTCCCGCGCCGCTCGCACCTGAGGAAAGGAAGCCCCCGTGCCGGTCACCATCACCGCCGTCGAGAGCACCGACCTGTTCGTCGGACCGGAGGACGCCCCGCGCCAGATCCTGCGTGTGACGACCGAGGGCCCGGCCGCCCGGATCACCGTCAGCGGCCCGGGCGTCCACGGCGAGGCGACCGGCACGGGACTGGTCGAAGTCCCCCTGGAGATCACCGCCGATGCCCGGCCGGGCGATCGGATCCCGGTCACCGTCCGGTCCGAAGACGCGGTCACGGAAGGGCGGTTGGACGTCGCCGAGCCCGGCTGGACGATGTTCCTGGTCTCGCACTTCCACTACGACCCGGTCTGGTGGAACACCCAGGCCGCCTACACCTCCCCCTGGGAACTGGTCTCCGCCGACGCCACCACCCGGCCGCTCTGGGAGCGCAACGGCTTCGCGCTCGTCGACGCACACCTGGACCTCGCCCTGCGGGACCCGGTGTACAAGTTCGTGCTCGCCGAAGTCGACTACCTGAAGCCCTACTTCGACCAGCACCCGGAACGGCGTGAGACGCTGCGACTACTGCTGGAACGCGGCCAGGTCGAACTCGTCGGCGGCACCTACAACGAGCCGAACACCAACCTCACCGGCGCCGAGACCACCATCCGCAACATCGTCCACGGCATCGGCTACCAGCGCGACATCCTCGGCGGGGACCCCCGAACCGCCTGGCAACTCGACGTGTTCGGACACGACCCGCAGTTCCCCGGCCACCTCGCCGCAGCCGGTCTCACCGGCAGCGCCTGGGCACGCGGCCCGTTCCACCAGTGGGGCCCGATCCAGAAGAACTTCCGCGAGGCCAAGGACGACGCCCGGGTGATGCAGTTCCCGAGCGAGTTCGAATGGATCGCCCCCGGCGGCGAGGGTGTGCTCACCCACTACATGCCGCACCACTACTCGGCCGGCTGGTGGATGGACTCCTCGCCCGACCTCGCCACCGCCGAGGAAGCCGTCCACGAGCTGTACCGCAAGCTCAAGCCGGTCGGCGCGACGAAGAACCTGCTGCTGCCGGTCGGGACGGACTACACCCCGCCCAACAAGTGGGTCACCGAGATCCACCGCTCCTGGGCCGCCAAATACCTCTGGCCCCGGTTCGTCTGCGCCACCCCGCGCGACTTCCTCGACGCCGTCCGGACCGAACTCGCCGCCACCGGACGGCGACCCAGCCCGCAAACCCGCGACATGAACCCGGTGTACACCGGCAAGGACGTCTCGTACATCGACACCAAGCAAGCCCAACGGGCCGGCGAGGTCGCGGCGGTGGACGCCGAGAAGCTCGCCACGCTCGCCGCCGTCCACGGACTCGGCCGCTACCCGGCCGCCGCGCTGGACAAGGTCTGGCGCCAACTCGCCTACGGCGCCCACCACGACGCGATCACCGGCTCCGAGTCCGACCAGGTGTACCTGGACCTGCTCGGCGGCTGGCGGGAGGCGTACGACCTGGCGAGCGGTGTACGGGACGCGGCGCTGGACGCGCTCACGGGCCGGATCTCCACGGCGGGGGCCGGTTCGGCGGTCGTGGTGACCAACACGCTGTCCTTCGACCGGACCGATCTCGTCTCGGTCGAACTGCCTTCCGGCGTAAGGTCGGTGCGGGTGCTGGACGACCGGGGCGAGGCGGTGCCGAGCTTCGTCGACCGGGGGACGCTACGGTTCCTCGCCGAGGACGTGCCCGCCCTCGGCTGGCGCACCTGGCGACTGGCGGAAGGCACCGCCGAGGAGCCGTGGACGGCGACCGAAGGCCTGGGCATCGCCAACGGACGCTACCGGGTCACCGCCGACCCGGCACGCGGCGGCGGCCTCACCTCGGTCTGGGACCTGCGGCACGAAAGGGAGTTGCTCCAGGACGGCCGGATCGGCAACGAACTGCGCGTCTACGAGGAGTACCCGCAGCACCCCGACTTCGGCGAGGGCCCCTGGCATCTGGTGCCCAGCGGCCCGGTGGTCGGCTCCGGTGACGGCGCCGCGTCGGTCCGCCGGGAGACCGGGCCGCTCGGCGAACGCCTGGTGATCGAGGGCACGGTCTCCGCTCTTCGATACGAGCAGACCGTCACCCTGTGGCGCGGCCTCGACCGGGTCGACTGCCGCACCCGGATCGTGGACTACTCCGGCGCCGACCGGCTGCTGCGGCTGCGCTTCCCCGTGGACGTCCCCGGCGGGCTGCCCGTCAGCGAGGTCGCGGGGGCGGTCGTCGGGCGCGGCTTCGCCATGCCCGACGTGGACTCGGCGGAGGCGCCGTGGACCCTGGACAACCCGGCGAACACCTGGTTCGGGCTCGGCGCCACAGCGCGTGTCGACCTCGCGGACCCGGCCGGTACGGTCATCGGCTCCCGGGCCCTGGGTGTGGCGGAAGTCGTCGTGCCCACCTTGGACGACGCCGCCGACGCCCGCCCCCTGGTCGTCGCGCTCGCCCGGGTTGGTGTGACGGCCACCACCTCGGGCGCCGACTGGGCGCGGTACGGCTGGCTGGACGTGGACTCCAACCTGCCGGACTTCCGCATCGTCGTCGGCTCGCCCGAAGTCAACGACGCCGCACGCGAGTTGATGGCACAGGTGGGCGAGGAGTACGCGGCCGCCCTGAAGGCACACGGCGCGGTGTGGGTGCCGGCGCTGACCCCGCTCGCCGAGGTCTGGCGGCCGGACGCCGACCTGCGCGACCTGCGGGCCCTGCCCGCGCTGGTCGTCACCGACCTCGCGGCGCTGGCCGAGGACCTCGCCGACGCCCGGATCACCGCCGTCTGCCCGGCCGCTGTCTCCGATCAACTCGCGGACCACACCGTGGCATTGCTCAGCTTCGGCCTGCCCGGCTTCGCCGTCGACACCACGGGCGCACTGCACCTGTCCCTGATGCGGTCGTGCACCGGCTGGCCCTCGGGCATCTGGATCGACCCGCCCCGGCGCACCCTGCCCGACGGTGCATCCTTCCAACTCCAGCACTGGACCCACGAGTTCCGCTACGCGCTGGTCGGCGGGAACGGCTGCTGGCGGGAGCAGACGCTGCCCGCGCACGGCCAGGAGTTCAACCACCCGCTGTACGCCCGCGTCACGGCCGCGCAGGAGGGCCCACTGCCGGCCACCCTGTCCTGGCTACGCGTCGAACCGCAGCGCGAGGTCCTGCTCGGCGCGCTCAAGCCGGCCGGGAACCCGATCGCGAAGGGATCGGCGGCGGAAAGCGGACCCGAACTGGCCGTCCGGCTGGTCGAGTCCACGGGCCTCGGGCGAACCGCCGCACTCGCGGGCGCGCTCGGGCTGGGCGACGTACGGCCCGCCGACCTGCTGGAACGGCCGCTCGCTTCCGCCACGTCGGGCCTGGACCTCGCGGGTTCGCAGATCGCCACCCTGCTGGCCGCCCCCGAGGTCTCCGCCTCGGCGGACGGCCCGGTCCTCGGCCCGGTCGCCGAACCCGCCCAGCCCGTCCACGCCCGCTACTGGCTGCACAACCGAGGCCCGGCACCGCTCGGCTACCTGCCGGTATCCGTCGGCGCCTCGCCCGGACTGCTGCGGACAGCAGGAGAGCCGGTGACGCTCTCGGTCGCCCTCTCCTCGCAGCTGCGGGACGCGGCGGTCGAGGGCACGGTCGTCGTCCTGCCGCCCGAAGGCTGGGCCACCAGCCTCGGCAGCCGCCCGTACCGACTGGAGGCGGGCGGCCACCTGCGCTTCCCGGTCACCCTCACCCCGCCCGCCGACGCCGAAGCCGGGCTGTACTTCGCGGCCGTCCGGATCGACCACGACGGCCAGCAGATCGAGGACGTGGTGACGATCGCCGTCGGCGACCTCCCCGCTCTCCTGCCCGTCCCCGGCGACACGCCCGAAGACTGGACCGCCGCCCAGGGCACCAAGGCGGCCTCGGGTCGGGACACCGGACTGAACGTGGAGGTCCCGCACCAGACCCTGCGCCTGAACCCGGGCGGCCACGCCACCCTCGGCCTCACGCTCACCAACCGCACGCGCGGTGAGATCAGGGGCGAGCTGCAACTGGTCTCGCCATGGGGCACCTGGGAGGCCATCGCCGACCCCGTACGCGGCTTCACCGTCCCGGCCGGTACGTCCACGGTGGTCGACTTCGCCATTGCCGTCCCCGAATCCGCGGACCCCGGCTCGTACTGGGCCCTCGCCAAGGTGATGTGGTTCGGCCGCTGCCAGTACGCACCGACCGTCGCCCTGGTGGTGGAAGCATGACCCTCGGCCTGCTCGACGGTCGGCCCCTCGCGCGCACCGGCCTCGATCAGCGGCTCGCCGTCCTCCGGAACGGCCCGCGCGCCACCGCCCTGCCGCAACCCGGAAGTTCGGAGGACCGGCAGCTGACCCGATGGGTCGCCCAGGTGCTGCTCACGGAGGCACTGTGCGAGGCGGTGGCCGCCGAACGCAACCTGCCCGTCGCCCTGTCCGGCCCCGCCCAGCTCGACCAACAAGCCGCCGTCGAACTCGGCTCCATCACGGCGGCCGCCTACGAGGGCAGCGCAGCCGTCCGGGCCGCCTATGTCTGGGTGACAGCCGACATCGAGCCCTCGGCCGAGGACATTGCCCACTACCGCACCATGACCACCCGAGCGCCAGTGGAACGCTGGCACCTCTCCCTCCCCGACGGCGAGTTGGAGGCCAACCCCGACACCCTGCCGACAGCTCTCGCCGAAGCCCTCCGCGCGGCCCCGGTCGGCGAGTGGGTCACCGCAGGCCCCTGGGCGGCTGCCCTCCTCTCCACCGTCATGCCATCGGAGACGCCCGACCCCACCCCCGCCCTCCGCGACGCCGCCCGCCGGGCCGCCTTCGTCCGCTGGCTCGACCGGGAACGCGCCCGACGCCTCACGCTCGTCGAAGGCCTCGAACACCCCGGCGACCCCGCCCAACCCGACAACCACCACCGTCACTGAGCGCGCCCCCGGGGAGGCGGCGACGCCGCCCCGGCCCGGGCGAGCCGACGGAAAACGGCGTGCGGTCGGTGGGGTGGCGCAGCTAGCTTGCCGAGGTAACACAAACCGGTCCGCATGGAGGAGAAGTGACGGTTCATCGGCCCGCAACTCCGCAGCAACTGCCGTCCGAATATCAAGAGTTCATCGATCGCGCCACCGCCGACGACGACGTGGTCGGGCTGATCCTCAAGGGGTCGCACGCGCACGAGGACATGCCCACCGAGCATTCCGACCACGACGTGTACGTCGTCCTCGCGGACCGGGCCACGACCGGACTGGCGGCCCTGGACGGCTATCGCTCCGCCGCGCTGGACGTGGTGGTGACCACGCTGGACGGGTTGCGCGCGTTCGGCGGCCTGGAGCGGTACGCCCTCGCCCGGGCCCGCGTCGTGCTGGACCGGACCGGCGGCGAGCTCGCTGCGATCATCGCGGCGAAGGGCCGGCTCGGTACGGAGGAGGCGCGTGCCGTCGCCGCCGCCCGGCTGGACGCCTACGTCAACTGGCTGTACCGCTCGGTCAAGAACGCCCGCGACGGCCTCGCCCTGCCGTCCCTCCTCGATGCTGCCGAGAGCATCGGCCACCTGCTGGAACTCCTGTTCGCGCTGGACCGGCGGCCACGCCCCTACAACAAGTACCTGTCCTGGGAATTGGAGCGGCACCCGCTGCCGGGCTGGGAGGGCCGCGTGCTGCTCGACACGATCGAGCGGATCCAGCGGACGGGCGACGTGTCCGCCCAACAGGGGCTGTTCGCGCAGGTCGAGGTGAGGGCCCGGGAAGCGGGCCACGCGGCGACGCTGGACGCGTGGGGCGACGACCTGGCGCTGCTCCGGCCGTCCACGGGGCCCACCGCCCGGTCCCACACCGCCGTCACCCTGCCCGTCACCGTGCGGAACCTGCGCCACGAGGACCTGCCGGCCTGCACCTGGTCCGGCTCGGCCACCCATCTGCGCTGCGTGGAACACGAGTTGGTGCGCGCGGCGGCCGGCGAGGTGGACTACCTGGCGGTCTGCACACCCGCCGACCTGCCGGTGGCGATCGGCGGCATCGACTACCAGGTCGCCGACGGCGCCGGCACCGTGTGGCAGCTCGGCGTCCACCCGGCACTCCAGTCCTGCGGCCTGGGCACACTGCTGATCCGCGCGGCCGAACAGCGGATCAGGGAGCGCGGCCTGACCCGCAGCGAACTCGCCGTCGAGGAGGACAACCCCCGGGCCCGCGCCCTGTACGAACGCCTCGGCTACGTCGCGTACGGCCGCGAACCCGACTCCTGGGACGAGGAGGCGCCGGACGGCACGATCCGCCGCTACGAGACGATGTGCGTCCTCATGCGACGGGAGCTGTGATCCCGCGAACCGGCGATCGGACAACCACCACCGCCACGGAGGCACGATCCCGTCGGCCCGCCGCGCTCGACCCATCGAACGCGGCGGGCCCTGGGCTACGGGGACTGGTCCTCGCGGCGACGGCGGTGCTCCCGCTCGACACGGTCGAGAGGTGCCCGAAGGGCGGGCGAGGTCAGGTGCAGGGCACGGTTGTCGCGGCCGTCGAGCATGTGGTTCAGCCAGCGTTCGTACCAGGCCAGGAAGTCGGTGGCCGAGGAGACGTTGGGGCCCCAGAATCCGTCGGCGTTTCCGGTGACGACCCGGCCGGTCAGCGGGCCGGTGATGCCGAGGAGCAGCAGGTCGCTGCACCCGGCTTCGATGATGTTCAGGAACAGGTCGCCTGGGCGTGCCGGAGGGTCTGCGCAGGTGAATCCCCGAGGCGATCCGGCCTTCTCCAGGGGATTCATCGTGAACAGCCGGCACGACCGCAGCGGCAGGAGACCGTAGGAGGGCGCGGCGCCGCTGCCGCCGATGGTGGTCAGGAAGTTACGGTAGGCGATGGGTAGCCGGATGCCGTGGTCGGCCTCGAACTCGGCCACACTGGCGGTGGGCAGTGGGGGAGCGAGGCGGAAACCGTGCTTCTCCTCGCCGAAGGAGTGGCTCCGGAGCGGGGCGTAGGGCACCTTGGCCAGCTTGCGTCGTATGCGGGTGACGCGGGAGTCCATGCGGATTCTTCTCTCTGGATCTCCCGCAATCTACCTGGTCGGGGAGACCCTCAGGTCGTGTAGTCCGCGTTGATCTTCACGTAGCCCTCGGTGAGGTCGCAGCCGTACACGGTGAACGTGCCGTCGGCGATGCCCAGGTCGACGCGGATGATCACCTCGTCGCCGCTCAGGTACCGGCCCGCCTGTTCGAGGAGTGCGTCGCTCGGCTCGTCGGGGTACATGGTGAGGTCGCCGAATCGGATGTGGACGGTGGCGGGGTCGATGTCGGTGTCGTCTTCGAGTTTGCCAATGGCCATGGCGATGCGGCCCCAGTTCGGGTCGGAGCCGTGGACGGCCGTCTTGACGAGCGGGGAGTTGACGACGGTCTTGCCGACGCGCTTGGCCTGCGCCGTGTCGCGGGCGCCGGTCACCTGGACCTCGATCAGTTTCGACGCGCCTTCGCCGTCCGAGGCGATGTCGCGGACGAGGTGCAGCGCACACTCGTACAGTGCCTGTTCGAAGGCAGCCGGGTCGACCGGGCCGGCGAGCCCGTTGGCGAAGATCGCGGCGGTGTCGCTGGTGGAGGTGTCGGTGTCGATGCTCAGCGCATTGAACGTCTTGTCCATCACGCGGCGGAAGAGGGCGTCGAGCTCGGCGGTGGGGATGTCCGCGTCGGTGAAGAAGAACGTCAGCAGGGTCGCCATGTTGGGTTCGATCATGCCGACGCCCTTGGCGATGCCGACGAGTACGGCGTCGCCGCAGCGCACGTGGACGTGCTTGGGGCGGGTGTCCGTCGTCATGATCGCCTTGGCGGCCGCCCGGTAGTCGGTCTCGGGGAACGGCCAGGTCATGGCGTCGAGTCCGGCACGGATGCTTTCCATGGGGTACGGGCGCCCGATCATGCCCGTGGAGCCGATGACGAGTTCGTCCGGCGAGACGCCGGCGATCTCGGCGACCCGGCGGCGTACTTCGGCGGCGTTCTCCGCCCCGGCCCGCCCGGTGGCGACGTTGGCGTTGCGGGCCAGGACGACCATTCCGCGGCTGTGGTGGAGTGCGGCTGCCTCGCGGCTGAGGATGACGCTCGGGCCGGCGAACCGCGACCGGGTGAAGACGGCCGCCGATCGGCACGGCACTTCGGAGATGACCGCCGCGAAGTCGTCCTCGACGTCCTTGAGGCCGAGGTTCGCCGTGACGGCCCGGAAGCCGCGGGGTGCCACAGGCTGCATGGCTGATTCCTCCCTGGGTGATCGCGAATAGATTTGCAAAGTATTGAATACATCAGCCATCAAGGTGTGGTCAATTCAGCCGCCGAGGTCGGTGCATGGTGCATGAATATGCAGGCGATGCGGTGAGGTGAGTCGTTACTTGACCAGCCGGAAGCCCGGCCGCCAGGCCCAGGCCCGCAGGAACTCGGCCGTCACCAGCGCGGTGTCCCACCCGTCGTCGGCGATCCCCAGCAGCCCGGGGAGCCCGGCGATCACCGCCTCCTGCCCGGGCGCCAGCTCGGCCTTGCCGACACCGCCGGTGACGTCCAGGACGGCGGCGGTCAGCAGGGCCGTCGCGATGTGGTCGATCGGGCGATTGCAGGCGGCGCTGACGTTGACGGCCTGCACCGGTCGGAACCCCAGGAGGGCCTCGATCTCGTCCTCCTCCTCGTGCTCGGCTTCGAAGACGGACTCGTCACCGACCCCCGCTCCCATCAGGTAGACGTCGAACGGCCGACGCCAGTCCTCGCGCTGCGGGTTGAACCCCACCAGCGCCGCGAGCCGATCGTCCGCCGGCTGCCCACCGAGCAGCGGCAGCGGGTTCGGCTGTCGCCAGTCCGCGTCCCGGGTGTCCTCGACACCCAGCCGTTCCGCGGGCACGTTGACGTCGTAGCAACCGGGGCGCTTCTCCTCGAAGCGGCAGGAGAGCCCCACCACCAGCTCACGGAACTCCCGCAGCACAGTGGGGGAGAGGGGCTCCGCGAGATCGATCACCAACGTCGGTCCGGACATGCCGGGAGCCTAGTCACCGGCTTGATGCCCCGCCTCCACGTGGCGTGAACGACCTCACCCGTTGTCCGGTCGCCGCGAGGCCGCCAGAGAGGCCGCCTGGGTGTCCGTCTGGCCGGGGGGTACGGTGCTCCGTGGATCCAACGGGCTGGTCGGGGCGCGCATGTCGTTCAGGAGGTGACGCGACAAAGAGCGCCCAGACATTCAGGATCACGGCCAGGACTGTCGGGATCCCAATCCGGATCCGGCGCTGTATCTGCTCCTGTCTTCTGGCCTCGTTAAGGGCGGCGCCTGCTTCCATGCCGCCCTGGCTGACCAGTTTCCTGCCTCTTGGTCACATCCGCGTCCCGGACTCGGTCGTCACCGAATTCGGCGCGTTCGCGCAGAAATTGCTGCTCTGGGGCCGTTGGAAGGAGGAGCCGGCAGTGGGCTGAGTTCCCCTATTGCTCTGCGTCCGGGCCGGGGGTGTCGGTCCGCTGCCAGATCAGCTTGATCACGAAGTTGCCCTCGGCCGCCGTCTTGGCGATGACCGCGCCCGCCTCGGCGTTGATCTTCACACCGAGTTCCACCTCCACGCTGCTCGGCGGACTGGGCAGCGTGGTCAGCCGGTCCAGCAGGGCTGCGGCCGCGCCCCGGACCTGGTCGAAGCTCTCGGTGAGGGTCCGGGTGGCGGTCCCGACGATCTCGCCCGGCCGGGCGGCGCGCACGATGCCCGAGGCGGCGGTGTCGACCTCCAGTACCACCTGCCCAGCGGTGTCCGAGCCGCCCAGGGGTACCCGGATGAGCTGGGTCGCGTCAGCCATGCTTCTCCTTCTTCCACGTGCACAACGATCCCCGGTAGGCACCGGGAGGCAGCTTCTTCGAGGCGGTGGACGGCAGTGTCTCGTCACCCATGACCCGGCACAGCTCGGACAGCCAGTGCTCGGCCTCGGCGACGGAGGGAACCTTTTCGGTGTTCTGGCGCCGAGCGGGAAGTCTGCGCACCGGATCACCGCCCGTCGGGCCCACGACGGCGATCACCCCCATGTCGGCCATGATCACGGACAGCGCCTCGTCCGAGCCGAGGAGGTCCGCCGTCCACTCGCCGGGCAGCGGGACGAAGGGGACGTCACCGGACAGCTCCCCATCTGGCGTCCCGAAGACCACTATGCGCGAACTCCTGGCCGGCACCGCGACGCCGGTCACCGTCACCTGCTGAGCGGTCGTGCTGTCACTCAGGACCTTGCCGCTCGGAAGTTCCTGGACCACCAGCCGGTGGCTCACCGCCAGGTCGGTCTGCCGTGTCTCGACGACCGCCAGCCGACTCAGGTCCGGGCTCACGTCCACATGGAGCGTCATCGTGTCCGTGCCGCTCCAGTGGAACAGCTCCCGCGCGACCGGGACTTCGCCGCGCAGGTCCCACAGTTTCACCGACGCGGTGCCCGATCCGCTCAGCGCGGAGGCGTCCATGAGGGTGAGCATGCTGTCCCCGCCGGGACCCAGCCAGATTTGGTCGACGGGCTCCGCGACGGTGGGCATCACCTTCCTGATCCGACCGTCGGCCGTGTCCCAGAGGACGAGCCGGCCTCCCCTGCCGTAGAGGCCCGTCTGCCCCAGCAGCGCCGATCCGTCGGGGGCGAAGGAGAGCCGCGCGTACTGCGTCGGCATGGCCGCCCCCGGCAGGTCGGAGAGGTCGGGGAGCTTGGGCAGTTCCAGGCCGGGAACGCTCGGCAGGGAGTTCGGGTCCGGGAACGGGTCGCCCTCCCGGGGGCGATCCAGCTCCCGGACCTTCCCGGTCCGTACGTCGTACAGGGCCGCCGGCAGCCCGCGGGGGTCCGGCAGCGCCGTCGGAGCCTCCTCGACAGACACGGGAATGGTCGGCCGTCCCATGGCCACCAGGGAACCGTCCGGGCTCACCGCCGTGACACCCGCCGGCTGATCGGTCGGATCCCGGTGCACCCCGGAAGCGTCGACACGGACGACCACGATCGTGCCGTCGGCGGCCCGCGCCGCGATCACCCGGCCTTCGGAGTCGGCGATCGCCGAAGCGGTCGGCTTCCCCAGCGGGTCGGTCAGGAGCGAGTCGACGCTGCCGTACCGGGGGGCGATCAGGTCGGCGAAGCCGTACCGGGCGTACATCTCGCCGAGCCGCGTTCGGGTCTGCTCGGTGTCCTGGGTGCGGTAGGCCCGCAGCGCCAGCAGCAACGCGGTGTACGAGAAGCCCGTGTCCTGCGCGTCGCGCATCTGCTCGGCGTCCCGCGACTGCTGGACCAGCACCTGCGAGGCGGTGGTGGCCGCGTCCTGGCTGATGTCGTTCCGCCACGCCCAGGCGCCCAGGCCCGTGACGAGACTGAGCGCGACGGCGAGCGAGATGAGGGTGCGCCGGCGGCGGCGTGAGCCGCGGGCACTTGCTTCGACGAACTCCACTTCGTCGGGGCGCAGTTCGTCCCGACGACGGGTGAGCCAGTCCCGGGCGTCACGCAGCTCGGCCCCCCGCAGCAGGCGACGGCCGGAGCGATCGTCCCCCTTCCAGAGCGCGACCCGCCGCCGCAGGTCCTCCTGCCAGACCCGGAAGTCGCGGTCCGCGGCGAAGAAGTCGCGCAGCCGGCCCCAGTGCGTCAGCAGCACCTCGTGGGCCAGTTCGATGGTCTCCTCGGGCGGCCCGTCGGCCGGACGGAACTCCTCACCGGGAACGATCAGCCGAGTGGTCAGCAGGCGCTGGGCGATCCGCCACTGCCCGGCACTCAGCTCGGAGCGGGCGACGGTGCGGCGGGTGGGTGCCGTGCCGTCGCCGCCGGGGTGGACGAGCTGGACGAGCAGCCCGCGGGCCGCCAGGTGCTCCTCCTCGGTCAGGCTGCCGGTCCAGATCTGCTCCGCGTGGGTCACCAGCGCGTCGCTGACCCTGCCGAGTGCCTCGTACGCGGCATGGCCGATGACGCCCCGGTGCTGGCGCTCCCAGAGCTTGGTGAGGGCGAACTCCAGCAACGGCAGGCGGCCCGGATCGCTCCCGAGGTCACCCAGGATCCGGTCCACCAGCCCCGGCTCGTACGCCACGCCGGTGTGCTCCAGGGGCCGGACGACGGCCGCGCGGAGCTCGACGTCGGTCATGGCACCCACCGTGACCAGGCGCTCCCCGCTGAGCAACGGGGCCAGCCCCGGGTGGGTGAGGGCGGCGGTAAGGAAGTCGCTGCGCAGGGTCGTCACCACGCGCAGCCGGGCCCCGGGAAGCAGGGCGGCGCCGAGCGCGGACGCCAGGGCGTCCACGTCCGCGCGCTCCGTGCCGATGAGGACCTCCTCGAACTGGTCGGCGACCAGCAGCAGCCGGTCCTTGCGCTGCCGGGCGAGTATCCGGTCGACGATCGCCGGCAGCTGGCCGTCACGCAACAGATCGGTGAGCCCGGGGAGTTCGGCCAGGCGGGCGGTCTCGGTCAGGTCGGGTTCGAGCCGGGGGAGCAGCGCCAGCGCCAGGGCGGCGAGCGGGCTGCGGCCCAGCTGCCCCGGGCGGAAAACGACGATCTCCAGATCCTCGCGGTCCCGCAGCCTCGGCAGCACACCGGCGTACAGCAACGACGACTTTCCGCAGCCCGACGGGCCGACCAGGTTGATCGTCGGTGCCCAGCCGAGCAGGTCGGCGATCCGGCGGGCGGGCTCCTCCCTGCCGTGGAACAGACCGGCGTGGCGCTCCTCGAAGGGTTCCAGCGACCGGAACGGGCAGGCAGGCAGCGCTGCTTCGCCGAGAGCAGGCCAGCTCCCGCGCAGGGTCTCGGTCGGGATCAGGTACGCCGTGCGCACGTCCGGTCTGCTGTCGGCCGCCACGACCATCCCGACCACGCCGCCCTCGGTGACGTCCCACACCGGCGCACCGGAGAACCCGGACTCCACCCGGTGCTCGCTGGCCGGGTCGGTGTCGTACTGGAACCACCCGGCGCCGGTGCGGCCGCGCAACCAGCCGACGCTCCAGGCGCCGTCGTCATGGGTGTCCGGGAATCCGAAGGTGCGCACTCGGCGGTCCGGACCTGCCACGTGCTCCACCAGCCTGCCCACAGTCGCCTTGGCGGGCGCGGGGGAGAGGAGCCGCAGAACCGCGACGTCCCCGGACCCGTCCGGCCGGATCGGGGTCCACGAGCCGATCTCCACCGCGATCCGCCGGCCGGGCGCGGCCAGCGGGAAGTCGATCTCCAATCGCCCGACCGGCGGATCCGCCGCATCGGACGGTACGCCGAGTGCCTTGGCGACCACGTGCGCACAGGTGATCACCTCGCGCTGCCCGGCGAGGAACCCGGCCCCCTCCGGTCGGCCGTCCGGGCCGAGGATCCTCACGACCGAGGCGTCACTCGGTGCCGCGCTGCCTGATCCCATCAGCCTCACCCCCCGACCGGAAATTCTTACAGAACGTCAGATCAGTTGTCAGTATGAGGTGTTGACCGAGTTTTGACACTTGCTTTGTGCGCAAGGGGAGGGCCATGGGTCCGCGGGCCGGGGCGTCCGCCGGAGACTGGGCGAAACCGGGCGGACGGAGACCAGTACCGTGCGAGCCAATGTGACATCGAACCTGCGCGTGCCGGAGGTGGCCTCGGTCGAGCGGCACGGCTCGCAGGTGGTGGTCACCGGCACCGGCAACCTGGTGTACGCGGTCGCCTCGGCCCTGGCCCGCCACCGGATCGTGGCGGTGGACCTGCGGGCCGAACCGGCCGGGCTGGAGGCCGTTCCTCGCGCTGACCGGGCGCCGGTTCGACCACCCCGGCCGATGACCCATGAGCACCTCGAACCGACTGAAGGAGCTGTTCGTCAGCGAGGCCAGCGTGAAGACGCACCTGCTGCGCATCTACGACAAGCTCGGGGTGCGCGACCGGGCGGGGGCGGTCGGCGAGGCGTTCCGGCGCGGTCTGGTGACCTGAGCCGGGACGCCTGCGGTGGTCCTCACCGGTGGCCTTCGCCCGCGGACAGGATCCGGCGCAGGGCGCTGAGCAGCTGCGCGCCGTCGGCGGCGGTGGGCCGGTGCGGGGCCCGCCAGGCGATGTGGCCGTCTGGGCGGACGAGGATCGCTTCGGTCGGCGAGTCGTTCCCGAGGAGCGCCGTCGGCAGCGGACGGACGGCGACGGGCAGGCCGGCCGCCGCGGCGGTGTCCGCCTGCCACTGCAAGGCAGTCTCCGTGGGGGTGCCAGCAGGGTGAAGCCTGGCCCGACCAGGTCCAGGGTAGACGCGGGCCCGGGCGGGCCGGCGAGCCGCAGGTGGGGGAGCCGGGTGCCGGGCACGCCGTCCGGGTGCTCGCGCTCGGGGTCCAGCGGAGGGCGGGCGAGGGCCTGTGGGTCGACTGCCGAGTCGACTGTCGGGTCGGCTGTCGGATCGGCTGTCGGGTCGCTCGGGACCGCCGTCGAGCGGTAGGCCGCTGTCAGCAGCAGCTCGTCCGCGCACGGTAGTCGGTGGGGGTGACGCCGACGCGGGCGGTGAAGTGGCGGCGGAGGTTGGAGGCGCTGCCGAGGCCGCTGCGCTCGCCGATCCGGGGCCGGGGGTTCAGGGGGGACGCGTCAGCGTCGGTGCTGCGTGAGTGCTGCGTCGGTGCTGCGTCAGCGTGCTGCGTCAGTGCTGCAGGATCTCGGCCAGGTAGCCGCCGCAGCCGTTGGTGGTGTACATCGAGGAGACCCACCACCCGGCCGGGAGCGCCGAGTTGGCGCACACGTTGATGCCGTTGAAGAGGTTGTTGGTGATGTTCTCGCCCAGGTGCCCGCCGCAGCCGTTGGTCTGGTACTCGGAGGTGATCACCCAGCCGGGCGGGATCGGCGAGTCACCACAGGTGTTGATGCCCGGGAACGGCACGTTGATGACCTCGCCCAGGTGCCCGCCGCAGCTGTTGGTCTGGTACTCGGAGGTGATCACCCAGCCCGCCGGGACGGTGGAGTCGGCGCAGACGTTGATGCCGGGGAAGAGCTCGTTGCTGATGTACCCGCCCATGCGGCCGCCGCAGCTGTTCGTCTGCTGCTCGGAGAGGATCACGTAGCCCGGCGGGATGGGGGAGTCCATACAGATGCCCATGCGCGAGGCGGCGATGCTGATCACGGCGACGAGGTGGCCGCCGCAGCCGTTGCCGGTCGACTCCGAGGTGATCACGTAACCGGCCGGGATCGGGGAGTCGCCGCAGATGTTGACGCCGTTGTACGGCGGCTGGACGGTGAGTTCCAGGTAGCCGCCGCAGCTGTTGCTCGTGCGCTCGGCGGTGATCACCTGGCCGGGCGGGACGGGCGAGTTGCCGCAGATCGTGGCGGCCGAGGCGGGAGCGGCGAACGCCACGAGCCCGCCCGCGAGGACGGCCAGTACGGCGACGACGCGCCCGAGCCAGTGTGCGATGGGTTTCATGCGGTCTCCCGGAGGGGTGGACGGTTTCCCGGAGGGTGGACGGGTTCCCGAAGGGGTGGACGGTTGGTCAGCCGGGTCAGCCGGGTCAGCCGGGTCAGCCGGGTCAGCCGGGTCAGCCGGGTCGGCTGGTTCGGGTGGACGGGGTTGGTGGTGCACCTGTGAGTCCGGCGGTCCCGGTGCGCCCACCACACTGGCGGGCCGGTCGGTCGTGGCCAACACCATCGGGACTCGGACAAACAATTACGGAAAACGATCAACTCCTGGTCGCCAAGCGAGACGGTGCGGACAATCTCGTTCGGACAATCAATCGGCGCGAAGTCGCAGCACGGGGGAGGGCGCGGGTGGGCCGCAGACAACGGAGCCTGGACCCCGACGCGGGGCCGGTCGCGGAGTTCGCCCTGCGGCTGCGCACCCTGCGCGAGCGGGCCGGCACCCCGACCTTCGCCGCCATGAGCCGACGGGTCCACCGCTCGACGACGGTCCTCTCGGAGGCCGCCGGTGGGGTCGATCTGCCGACCTGGGCCACGGTCGAGGCGTTCCTGGAAGCCTGCGGCGAGACCGACACCGGGCCGTGGCGCGAGCACTGGGAGCGCGCCCGCGACGCACTGGGGGAGCCCGTGCCCCCGTCCGACAGCCCTCCGGACGGACCGCCCGACAGCCCGGCAAGCAGCCGGCCCGACAGCCCTCCGGACGGCCCGCCCGACAGCCCGCCCGACGGTCCGGCCACCGTACGGCCGTACCGATCCGCGCGCCCTGCCCCGTTACCGTCCGCCCCGCGCTGGTGGTCCTCGCGCCCCGCCACCGCGGCCGCCGCACTCGTCGTCGGCCTCACCGCCGGTCTGCTGGCGGGCTTCCAGCTCCCGCGCGGCACCCCGTCGGCCACGGCCGACCCGCAGTCCACGCCGTCCCGGGCGCTGCCGACCGTCGTGGTCGTCCCGCCGCCGGTACCCCTGCCCTGGCCGGCCGCCGGCTCCGGCTGCGACGCCCGCACCCACTGGGTCTACCAGTACGACCACGCCTACCAGGGCCAGGTCTACGCCCTGCTCGCCCGCCCCGACGGCAAGCCCGCCGACACCGCCGTCACCCTCACCTGGGGCGCCTGGCGCTGGCAGCATCCGGTGACCGTCCAACCCGGCACCCCGGCCCAGACCACCGGCGGCACCCTCCTCCTCTACACCAAACTCGACACCAGCCTGCGCGACCCCCTCGTCACCGTCGACACCGCCGACCCCGTCTGCGCTGCCTTCGGCACCGCCGGGCCGACCTCCGTCGCCCCTCTCAGCACCGTCGACGCCAACCAGGGCTGGACCGGCGCCGAACCCACTGCCGACACCCCGGACGACCCGTCAGCCACCCCCGGGTAGGCGCGTCTCGAACTCCCGATCCGCACTCGCTCAGGCGATCGACCTCCGGGCGTCGTCCCCGTGGTGCGGGGCAGGCCCGTGGGGTGCGCGGATCGTTCTGGTGCGCCGGGGACGGTGTGCGCTGCCGTGCGCCCGGCGGCGCCGTTGACGGTGCCCGTTCAGGTGCGTCAGGCTCGGCGGACCGTCGGGGGCGGGTGGCGTGTGGGTTCTGCCGTGCGTCCTGAGGCCGCCTCCGGCTCGGATGTTCACCGTGAACGCCCTGTCTGGAGGTACCGCCATGTCCATTCGCCGCCTCGCCGTCCCCGGAGCCGCCGTCGCCGCTCTGACGCTCGGCTCGCTGCTGTTCCCGGTCGCGGGCGCCCATGCCGCTCCGGCCGCCGACTCCTGCACCCAGAACTGGAGCGTCAGCTCCGCCGAGGGCTACGCGAACGGGAAGTGGTGCAACTACAACACCAAGGTCGTCGGGACGGTGCACGACACCAAGGCGGACGGCCGCTGTCCGTTCGTGCGCGGCAACCTGTCCAACGGAGGTGTCGTGGACAGCGATTGGGCGGGCGGCAAGGGCAAGTCCCGGGCCATCACCCTCTATGCCCCCTCGGGCACGCACTTCACCAGCGTCACGATGCGCTACATCGGCTGCTGACACTGGAACTGGCGGACGCAACGGGCCGCCGCGCCGGTTCCGTTGAACACCGTCAGTTCCACCAGAACGACCAGCAGTTCTCGATGACGAGCTCCTGCGCGTAGTCGGTCGGGCTCTCGGTGCCCCGGAAGACGTTGTCGGGGTAGAACGCGACGTGCTCGGCCGCGGCCGGCAGGGCCTCGTCCAGGTCGGCCGGCTGGGCCGTGGTGCTCAATCGCAGGCCGTCGAAGCCGACTTGGACGAGGCGGGTGCCGTACCGCTGCTCAGCCACATGACCGGGGCGCTGTCGTCGCCGCAGGCCGGGCGGCAGTGGGGCGCGGTCGATCATGTGTCCGCGCTGGCGGCAGGGTCGGACAGTGCGCGCACGGAGGCATGCGGCTGTTCGGGGCAGCCGATCCGTAGCACGGCCCGCTCGATAGTCGGGAGATCCTCTTCTATGACTTACCAAATCCCTTGCAGCACACTTGTGTTGGCGATTTCGCCGTTGCTAGCTTCGCCGTGTGACCCTGCCCTACCGGTCCATTGTCGCGGAATTCCTGACGCCATCCGATCAGGCCGCCGGCTGGCGCGTACGCCACCTCGAGCCGTGGTGGACCGTGACCCCGCCGGGCCACCTGCCGCGCCGGCAGGGCTGGAAGCTCCACGTGTCGGCGACCCTCGCCTCGGCGCCGCAGGTGTTGGAGCGGGCCGGTCGGGTGCTCGTCGCGCGCGGGTGCGCCTTCAAGTTCGCGGCCGGGCCGCGGGTCACGGCCGAACTGACCGGCACCCGGGCGCCTCGCGGGCAGTCCGGCAAGTTCCTCACCGCCTACCCTGCCGATGACGACCAACTCCGACTCATCGCCGAGGAGTTGCACGAGGCGACCGTCGGCCTGCCAGGCCCCGCGATCCTGTCCGACCGCCGCTACCGGCCGGACAGCGTGGTGCATTACCGCTACGGGTGCTTCGTCCGCTCCCGGGTGCTCAACGACGAGGGGTTCTACGAGGGCCGGCTGGTGGCGCCGGACGGGAGCCTCAGCACCGACCAGCGCAACCCCTGGTTCTCGCCGCCCCCTTGGGCCGAGGACCCGTTCGCCCGGCCGGAACCGGCGCCCGCCGTGCAGCCGGTCGTGCAGCCCGCCGTGCAGCCGGCCGAGGAGTCGGCGACGGCTGCGGAGTCCGCGACGGCCGCGCGGGCGACGCGGTCGGCCGCGCCCCGCCGCCGGGGCGAGCCGGTCCTGCTGGCCGGGCGGTACCTGGTCAAGGAGGCGATCCGGCACTCCAACCGCGGCGGGGTCTACCGCGCCGAGGACACCCGCAGCGGCGAGACGGTCCTGCTCAAGGAGGCCCGGCCGCACGTCGGCGCCGACCCGGACGGCCGGGACGCCCGCGACCGGCTGCGCCACGAGGCGGCGATCCTGGACGAACTCGCGCCCCGGGGCATCACCCCCCGAGTGCGGGAGCTGTTCGAGTCCGGCGGGCACCTCTTCCTGGTCGAGGACCTGGTCCCCGGCCGGAACCTGCAGCAGTGGACCGCCGAGCACCTGGAGCGGGGCGACGGCCGGATCCCCGTCGCGGCGGCCCTCGGGCTCGCCCGCGCGCTCGTCCGGCTGATCGGGGAGGTGCACGCCGCCGGGCTGGTCCTGCGTGACTTCAAGCCCGGCAACGTCCTCGTGACCCCGGAGGAGCGGCCGGTCCTGGTCGACCTGGAGCTCGCCGTCCGGTTCGGCTCCGACACCCACCCGGCGGGCACCCGCGGCTTCACCGACCCCGCGTACCTCGACCCCGCGTACCTCGACCCCGCGCACCTCGACCCCGCGCACCTCGACCCCGCGCACCTCGGTGCCGCGGCACGACGGGGCGGTGGTCCCGCGCTCCGCCCGGCGCCCGCGCCCGGCCCCGAGGCGGACTGCTTCAGTCTCGGCGCGACCCTGCTGCACGTCACCAGCGGCATCAGCCCCGTACTCGCCGACGACGGCACACCGGCCCGGCCGCCCGGCGAACGGCTCGCCGCCCTGGTCGCTGCCGCCCTGGTCGGCGCCGCCCCGGACCTGCCCGCGCTGCACGCCCTCGCGCCCCTGGTCACCGGGCTCACGGCGGAGGCGCCACAGCGCTGGACACTGCCCCGCGCGGAGTCCTACCTGCACACCGGGCTGCACCCGGCCGGCCGCGAGCACCTCACCGAACCGCCGACCGCCACGCGGCTGATCGAGGACGGCCTCGCCCACCTCGCCGCCACCATGACCCCCTCCGCCGAGTACCTCTGGCCGGCCCCGCGCTCCCTGCCGGATGGCGACCCCTGCAACGTGCAACTCGGCGCGGCCGGGGTGCTCGCCGTGCTCGCCCGGGCCGTCCGCTGCGGATACGAGGGCGCCCGGCCCACGCTGCGCACGGCGGCCGACTGGCTGGACGGGCGGCTCACCGAGCCCGGCCGGGTCCTGCCCGGTCTCCACTTCGGCCGCTCCGGCACCGCCTGGGCCCTGCACGACGCGGCCACGGCCCTGGACGACCGGCGCCTCGCCGACCGCGCCCTCGCCTACGCCCTGCGCATCCCGCTCGACTCCGGCAGCACCGACGTGTGCCACGGCCTCGCCGGTGCCGGGCTCGCGCAACTCCACCTGTGGCGCCGCACCGGCGACCGGCGCTTCGCCGACCGGGCCCAGGAGTGCGCGGACGGGCTGCTGCACCTGCTGAAATCCCGCACCGGGGTGGACTGGCCGCTCGGCCCGGAGTTCCGCGCCGAACTGGCCGGCTCCACCCACTACGGCTTCGCCCACGGCGTCGCGGGCAACGCGGCCTTCCTGCTGGCCGCCGGCCGCGACCTGCGGCAGCCCGAGCTGACCGACATCGCGCTCGGCGGCGGCGAGGCCCTGTGCGCGCTCACCGACTGGCGCCACGGCGCCGCGTACTGGCCCAAGGGCCCCGGCCGGACCGACCGTCCGGGCCTGAACTACTGGTGCCACGGCTCCTCGGGCATCGGCACCTTCCTGCTGAGGCTGTGGCAGGAGACCGGCGACCAGCGCCACCTCGCCCACGCCCAGGGCGCCGCCCTCGCCGTGCACCGCGACCGCCACCGCCTCGGCCCCGGCACCTGCCACGGCCTGGCGGGCAACGCCGAGCTGCTTCTCGACCTGGACGCCGCCACCGGCGACGACCGCCACCGGGCCCGGGCCGACGACCTCGTCCACGGCATCGCCCTGCGCGCCGCACGTCGCGACGGCCGGTACCTGATCCCCGACGACACCCTCCGCGAGGTCACCGCCGCCTACAACGTGGGCTACGGCGGAGTGCTCGACCTCCTGCTCCGCCGCCGCCACGGCGGCCCCCGATCGTGGCTGGTCGACCGGCCGGCCGCGGACCCGCACCACCACCCGAGCCCCGGAAAGGGGGAATGACGATGGAGAGCACCGTCCTGGAACTGCAGGAACTGCCCGAGACCGAGGAGCAGCCGCTGGAGCCGATGATGTGCTGCGACACCGGCCACCGCAGCTACCTGCCCACCGAGATCTGTCTGAGCCCGGTCGACTGACGGTCGACCCCCGTGGTGCTGTGAGAACCGCCGACGGCGCCTCACAGCACCCACCACACACCGGGGGGACCGAGCACGGGGACTGAACGCAGGACCGAACGCAGGGACCGAACACAGGGGACTGAACACAGGAGGACCGAGCACAGGGGGACCGATGACCGGCGACGGCTGCGACACCCCCTGGCCCGTCCTGCTCGACGGCCCCACGGCGGACACGGCCCGGCAACTGGTCGACACCATCGCCGGCCGACCGCGCGCGACACCCCGGGCGGTCCGGCCCGACCTCGCGGCCGGCGGCGCGGGCCTCGCCCTCGCCTACCACCAGCTCGACCTCTGCCGCCCCGGCGAAGGCTGGCACGCGATGGCCGCCGGCCACCTGGAGGCGGCGGTCCGGGGCGCGGAACGGATGCGTGGACGGGCCCCGGGACTGCTCGGCGGCCTCGGCGGACTCGCCTTCGCGGCGGGTCGGCTCGGGTACCCGGACCTGTTCGGACCCGAGCGGTCGGGTGGTCCGGACACGCTCGGCGTGGACTGGCGCACCGTCGACCGGTACACCGTTGACCTGCGCACCGTCGACCTGCACACCCTTGACCGTCGTCGCGCACTCGACCTGGGCTCCGGCCTGACCGGACTCGGCGCCGTCCTCCTCGACCACCCGGAAGACCCGGCCGCCGTCGCCCGGCTGGAGACGGTCCTGACCGCGCTCGGCCGTCAGGTGGCGGCGTTCCCGGGCGAGTCACCGGGGATGGCGCACGGTCCGGCCGGTCCGCTGGCCCTGCTCGCGCTGGCGCTGTCGGCGGGCGTCGAGGTGCCGGGGCAGGTCGCGGCGGTCCACCGGGCGGTGGACCGCCTCCTGGTGCACCGCCGGGACGACGACTGGGGCCCGGACTGGGCCTTGGCCGAAGGCTCGGACCAGGCCACGCACCGGGCCTCGCAGCACGGCTCGGACCAGGCCTCGGACCACGGCTCGGACCAGGCCTGGCACCACGGCTCGGGCTCATCAGGCTCCGACCGGCGGCCTCTGCCCGCCTCCTGGTGCCACGGCGGTCCGGGCATCGCCCGAGCGCTCTGGCTGGCCGGCACCGCCCTCGACGACGCGCCCCTGCGCGACCTCGGCCGCGAGACCCTGCTGGCCGCGCTGCGCCGCCCGCCCGAGCTGCGCCGGATCGACCTGCGGCCGGGGCTCTGTCACGGCCTGGCCGGCCTGCTGCTGATCACCCTCCGCTTCGCCCGGGACACCGCGGACCCGGCCTTCCGGCCGGCGGTCCGCGAGGTGGCGGCCCGCCTGATCGACCTCTCGGCCGACCGGTACGGATCGGGCGGCTCGGCCGCCCCCGGGTTGCTCGACGGTGCCGCGGGCGTACTGCTGGCCCTGCTGGCGGCGTCGACGCCCGTGCCGCCGGGTTGGGACCGGGCCCTGCTGCTCTCCTGACCGACGAGCGGCAGGGCCCCGCCCGTCAGAGCCGCTCGGGCACCGGGTTGCCGACGGCCTCGATGGCGCGGCGGACCGGGACCTTGACGAGCACCGCGAAGCCGATCACGAAGAACACCAGCAGCGAGATGATCGCCGACCGGTAGCTGCCGGTGAGCTGGTACGCGAGGCCGAACACCAGCGGTCCCATCCAGCTGGTGCCGCGGTCGCTGACCTTGTAGACGCTGAAGTACTCGGCCTCCCGCCCGGCCGGGATGAGGTGGGAGAAGAGCGAGCGGGAGAGTGCCTGGCTGCCGCCGAGCACCAGGCCGATCATGCAGGCCAGGGCGTAGAACCAGGCGGGCTGGTGGGCGGGCATGAAGTACCCGAGGGCGAGGGTGACGACCCAGCCGACGAGGGAGCCGAGGATGGTCCGCTTGGCGCCGTACCGCTGGGCGATCCGGCCGAGCAGCAGGGCGCCGCAGATCGCCACGACCTGGACCAGGAGCACGGCGGTGACCAGCGAGGTCTGTTCCATGCCGAGTTCCTCGCTGCCGTAGAGCGAGGCCTGGGAGACGACGGTCTGGATGCCGTCGTTGTAGCAGAGGAAGGCGGCGAGGTAGAGCAGCGTGAGCGGGTGCTTGCGCATGCCCTTGAGGGTGCGGCCGAGTTCGCGCAGACTGCCCGCGGCGGGCTCGTCGGCCTTCTCGGCGGCCCTGGCCGCGGCCCGTTCGGGTGTCACCCCGGCCCGGGAGGGCAGCCGCAGCAGCGGGACGATCGTGAACAGCGCCCACCACAGCCCGGCCGAGGCCAGGCAGATCCGCACGGCGGTGCCGGAGGACAGGCCGAGCGCGTCGTGGCCCTCGAACAGCGCCAGGTTGGCGATCAGCAGCAGCCCGCCGCCCGCGTAGCCGTACGCCCAACCCCTGGAGGAGACCGCGTCGCGCTCGTTCGGGGCGGCGAGGCCGGGGAGGTAGGCGTAGGACAGTGCGACCGACACCGCGTACGCGATGTTGGCGACGACCAGCAGCGCGCCGCCGAGCAGGTAGCGGTCGCCGTCGAGGAAGAACATGCCCATGGTGGTGAGCGCGCCGACGTACGCGAAGCCGCACATCAGCTCCTTGTGCCGCCCGGTGCGGTCCGCGACCGTGCCGGTGAGCAGCATCACCGCGACCGAGAGCAGCACGGAGAAGGAGACCGTGTACGGGAAGTACGAGCCCGCGCGTATCGACAGGCCGAGCGGGTGCACGTCGCCGGACGCGTCGGCGGCGTTCTTGGCCACCGTGGTGAGGTACGGCCCGAGGAACACCGTCAGGACGGTCGCCGAGAAGGCGGCGTTGGCCCAGTCGTTGATGTACCAGCCGAACTGCATCCGCCGCAGGGCCTGTCCGGCGGTGGCGGTGGCGGTGGCGGTGGCGGTGGCGGTGGCGGCGGTGGCGGCCGTGGCGGCGGTGGCGGTTGCCGGGGAATCGGCCTGGCCGGCTGCCGGGGCACCTGCCTGGCCGGTCGCCGGGGCGGTCGGTGGATCGTCCGGCGGGTGCGTCGCGGAGTTCGTGGTGCTCATGGGGTCCCCATCACCGTGCTGGAGCCGGTACTGCCGTCCGTCCAGCAGCCGCGCTCGCCGAGGACGTCCCGCAGGACGTCGATGCGATCGGCCATGATGCCATCCACACCGAGGTCGAGGAGAGCCCTGATCCGTGTGGGATCGTCCACAGTCCAGACGTGGACCTGCAGGCCGAGGCGGTGGGCGGCCCGGACGAAGGCCCGGTCGACCACCCGCACGCCCCGGTGCCGCTCGGGCACCTGCGCGCACACTCCGGCGAACGGCGCCCCGCGCCCCCGCACCAGCGGCCCGGCGAGCGAGCGCAGCCGCAGCCGGGCCACCTCGCGCGGGCCGAGCGAGGTGGCCAGCCGGGGGCCGGCGGCGGCGCGGACGGCGGCCAGCCGGCTGTCGGAGAAGCCGCCGACGCAGACCCGGTCCCAGGCGTCGGTCCGGCGGACCGCCTCGACCAGCGGCGCGATGGCCGGCACCGCCTTGACGTCGATGTTGAAGCGGGCCTCGGGGAACGCACCGAGCAGGTCCTCCAGCAGTGGCACCGGCTCGGTCCCCCCGATCCGGGCCTGCCTGACGCTCTCCCAGGGCAGCTCCGCCACCGCCCCCGTGCGGTCGGTGACCCGGTCGAGCCGGGAGTCGTGGAACGCCACCAGGACGCCGTCCCGGGTGGCGTGCACATCCGTCTCCAGGTAGCGGTACCCGAGCGCGACGGCGGCCTCGAAGGCCGCCAGCGAGTTCTCGGGATGCCCGAGGTCGCCGCCCCGGTGTGCGAAGGCCAGCGGCCCCGGATGGTCGAGGAAGGCGTGCATGTCGTGCTCCGAGCTGCTGGAAGAGGAGGCCGCGCCGCCCGCTCCACCGCCGTCCCGGGCCGCGCGCGTTACAGTATTACGCACCCTGTCAAGCAGTAATGCCCGCCCGCTCCTGCCCGCCTCGGAGCGGCGCTCGAGGCGCTTTACGGACAGTTCGCGGCCTGACCGATCCCTTGCGGGCCCGCCAATATGGTGCTGGACATGACAGGGTGTCGGATGGGGCCGCCTTCGACGCCGGAGGTCGTGCAGGAATCAACATTTCGGGCGTATTTCAAGCCCTTCGATCGGCCGGATGTCTTTATCTTGTGACCCCTGCCACAGTTCGACGTGCAGTCATGCTTTCCGCGGCGAAGTGTTTGTGGCCGAAACAATGCGCAGTGGCTTGATCTCGCCTGACTATTCGTCAGAAGTTCGGATTTGATGGCAGTGTGTGTTTAGCCGTACCACCTTCTGACCTGGTGCACATCGATCGTGTACACGATGACGAATGGCTGAACTGTGCGCATGACCCGTTCGGATCGCAACGAAGCGACCACGCGGACCCGCCTCGCTGGCGAAAAGCTCACCATCCAGGAGTTCTCCCAGCTCGCCGGCAACGTCGGCGGCTACCCCTATGTGAAGATCGTTTTCGACCGCACCGACGAGGTGCTCCACTTCATCGACAGCGCGGACGGAACTCTCCACGTCCGCTACATCGCGTGCGAGATACTCGGCATGTCGATCGACGAACTCGCCCGCGTGCTTGATTCGTTCAATGACGATGTCTACCGGAATCCGGGCCGCCGTTTCTATCTCGGCACCCTCGCCCTGCACACCCGCAGCGGAACGCAGGAGAGCAGTACGCAGCAGAGCAGTACGCAGGAGAACAGCCGAGCAGTCGGCCCCTTCCTGTCCCTGGAGACCGTCGACGTCGACACCATGTCCCAGGACATGCTGCGCTTCTTCTACCACCGGGTGCGCGACCACATCGACCCGTCGCTGCCGCTGCTCCTCAAGCCGGCCAACCACCGGCAGGAGGGCTACGTCGCCGGGATCCCGGAGACCGAGATACCGCGCGTCCTGTCCCACGAGCTCTACTCGACGGCCGCGTTCGTGCCGCTGAACACCGGGGAGGCCCACGGGCGGCTGCGGGTGTTCCGCTCGGAGGAGGAGTACCGGGCCGACGCCGAGCCGCTGCGGTGGCACGACATCGTGGTGATGCCCCGGGTCCCGGAGGACGTCCCCCGGGTGTCCGGCATCATCCACACCGAGCACACCACCCCGCTCTCCCACATCAACGTGATGGCCACCGGGTGGCGGATCCCCAATTCGGTCGGCATCGGAGCCGCCGACCGGATCGAACGGGCCGGGCTCGCCGGTGAATGGGTCCGCTACCGGGTCGACGCCGACGGCACCGACCTCCACCTCGAACCCGCGCCACCGCGCCCCGACGGCGACCGGCCGACGCCGGCGCCGCAGGCCGAACGCGTCACCGTGGACCGGCCCGACCTCACGCCCACCCCCATCACCCCGCTGACCGAACTGCGCGCGGGCGACCACGTCCGGTTCGGCACCAAGGCCGCCAACCTCGGCGAACTCACCCACCTGCTCCAGCACGGCTCACCGCGCTGGCTCGGCTTCTACCGCGTGCCGCGCCCGCCCCGGGACAACCTGCTGCGCTACCTCGCCCGGCAACTCGGCCTCCCGGAGGACGCGGACGACACCGAACTGACCGAGTCGGCGCTACGCCTGGTCAAGGAGCACGCCCAGGTGCCGCGCGGCATCGTGCTGCCGTTCTCCCTCCAGCAGCGCTTCCTCGACTCCTCGACGGAGCTCCGGAACGCCCTCGACCGGCTCGACTCCGCGCTCCGGCACGGTACTTCGGCGGCCGACGAGCTGTGCCTCGAGGCGCAGCGGCTGATCCGCACCACCCCGCTGCCCGACCCGATCCGCACCGAGATCGACCGGGCGCTCGACCGGCACCTGTACGGCGCATCCGAGCTCGTCGTCCGCAGTTCCTCCAACGCCGAGGACCTGTCCGGCTTCTCCGCCGCCGGACTCTACGAGTCGGTCGCGCACGTCAGCGGCACGGACGCGGTCCTCGACGCGGTCCGGGAGGTGTGGGCCTCGCTGGTGTCGCCGCGCGCCGTACGGCTGCGGCACCAGGCGGGCATCCCGCTGGACCACTGCCGGATGGCGGTGGTCGTCCAGGAGCAGGTCGGCGCCACCGTCGGCGGCGTCCTCGTCACCTGCAACCCGCTGAGCCCGCGGGACTTCCGCAGCGTCTACCTCAACATCTCGCCGCGCTCGGTGACCGAGGTGGTCACCGGCGAGGGCGCCCCGCTCCAGTACCTCTGCAACACCATGGAGGGCGGCAGCCGTACGGTCTCGCTGGGCACCGCCGCCACCGACCTGGACGCCGCGACCAAGGACCTCGTGGGCCGGCTCGCCCTGATCAGCCGGCTGCTGCAGTCGCACTTCTCGCCCGACGAGAGCTACGCCGACCCGGTCGACATCGAGTGGGCGATCGAGGGCGACCAGATCAACCTGCTGCAGCTGCGCCCCTTCCACACCGCCGGCTGACACCGCCGGCTTGACACCGGCCGCGAACGACGCGGCCGCGAACGACGCCGCCGTGTGCGGCGCGGCCGTGCGCGACCACGCGCGACGCCACGGCCGCGCCGCGCGACGGCGCCGGCCGAGCGCGCCCCGGGCCGGACACCGCCCCGGGCCGAGTGAACTTCCCTCAGGAGAAAGCACGTTGAACCGGATCCTGTACGTCTACGTCAAGGGCGGAGCCCCGCTCGAGTACGCCTTCCCGCGCATCGCCGCCTGCGGGGAACTGCACGTCCTCGCGCTGGCGCCGCTGCCCACCACCGCCGAGGAGGTGTGGCGGCCCAGCTGTACCGGCATCGAAACGGTGGCCGAGGCGCCGCGCGGCGACGAACTGGTCGAACTGATCGTGGAGCACGCGAAGGCCATCGGGGCCGACGCGGTGCTCACGCTCTCGGAGTTCGCGGTGCTGGCCGTCGCGCACGCCGCCAGACGGCTCGGCCTGGCCGGCGCGGGCGAGGGGATCGTCCGCGCCCGGGACAAGCGGCTGATGCGGGAGGCGTGGGCCGCCGCCGGGGTGCCGATCCCCGGGTTCCGCCGGGTCGACAGCCTCGCGGACCTGGACGCCGCGCTCGCCGAGTTCACGCCCCCGCTGCTGCTCAAGCCGGCCTGGGGCGCCGGCTCGGTCGCCCAGATCGTGCTGGAGTCGGCCGCGGACGCCGCCCCCGCGTGGGGCGAGATCGAGCGCGGACTCCAGGCCGGCAGCCGAGTCGGCATGAACGAGCTCTACGCCCCGGACACCGACCGGGACCGGCTGGTCGAGGAGATCGCCCAGGGCTCCACCGACGGCTGGTACGAGAAGCCCGGCTACGGCGACTACGTGAGCGTGGAGGGGATCGTCGCGGACGGCGTCTACCGTCCGCTGGCCATCACCGCCAAACTGCCGACCGTCCCCTCCTTCGTCGAGGTGGCCAGCACCTCGCCCTCCGTCATGGCGGTACCGCTGCAGCGCCGGATCGAGGAGCTCTCGCGGCAGGCCGTCGACGCGCTCGGGCTGGAGAACTGCGGCACCCACACCGAGCTCAAGCTGATGAAGGACGGCGAGCTGGTGGTCATCGAGACCGCGGCCCGCTTCGGTGGACTGCTGACGACCCGGCAGGTCCACGAGGTGTTCGGGTTCGACCCGATCGGCATGCTGGTCCGGCAGCTGCTGGGCGAGCGGGTCGACTACCCCGAGGCCATGCCCACCGACGGGATCCGGGCCGCCGCCTCGGTGGCCGTCGTCCCGGCCGACGCGTCCGGAGTGCCCTGGCGCACCCGGCCGGTCTGGAACCCGCAGGCCGTGGACTGGCAGAGCCTGCTGTCCCCGGGCAGCACCATCGAAGCCGTCCCCGCCTTCGCCATGCCGGCCGGACAGCCGGTACCCGCCTTCGACCCCTTCGCGGGGTCGCGCAACTGGCTCGGGGTCTACCTGCTCAGCGCCGTCGACGCCGACACCCTGCAGCGCGACTGCAACGCGGTGCTGAACGGCATGGAAGCCGCCCTGCACCGCGCCGCCGGCTGATCCCGATCGTCACTTACCGAGGTTCTTCGATGCGTGTACTGTTCGCCGGCGCACCCGGCGTCGGCCATCTCTTCCCGCTGGTCCCGCTGGCCCGGGCGATGCGCGAACTCGGCCACGAGGTCGCAGTGGCCTCGATGGACGGCGGCGAGCCGGTCGCCGCGTCCGGGCTGCCGTACCTGCCACTCGCCCCGGGCGTGGACTGGCGCCGGGAGATCCGGGAGGCCGGCCGCACCCGGCGGCCCGACCTGATGCGGCGGGTCGTCGAGACCAACGCGGCCGACCGCGAGGCCTTCGTCCCGCTGGCCGCCCACGTCAACAGCACGGTGGCCGACGCCACCGTCGAACTCGCCGCGCAGTGGCGGCCGGACCTGGTGGTCTACGAGTACCTGTTCCCGGTGGCCCTCCTCGCGGCGACCACCCTGGGCGTGCCCGCCGTCCAACACGACCTGGGCTTCGTCCGCACCCCCAGGCTGCGCGAACTGATGCTCGCGGAGATGACGGACACCTTCACCCGGCACGGAGCCGACCCGCTGCCCCAGCCGGCCGCCACCCTCGACCTCGCCCCGCCGAGCACGGCCGGGGACGAACGGTACGGCTGCACGCTGCGGCCCGTCGCCTACAACGGCGAAGGCACCCTCCCCGAACCCCTGGCCGCACCCGCCCACCGCCCGCGGGTCGCCGTCACGCTCGGCACCGTACCGCCCAAGACCGACGGCCTGACCAGGATCGAGCGGGTGATCGCGGCTGCCGCCGACGTCGACGCCGACTTCGTCCTGGCCACCGGCGAACTCGACCTCGCCGCCCTCGGCACCCTGCCCGACAACGTCCACCCGTACGGCTGGGTGCCCTGGCGGGCCCTGCTCGACACCTGCGCCGCCGCGATCCACCACGGCGGCAGCGGCACCGCACTCGCCGCCCTCGACGCGGGCATCCCGCAACTCGCCCTGCCCGACGGCTCCGACCGCTACATCAACGCCCACGCGGTCCGCGACCGCGGCGCCGGCCTCAGCGCGGGCGCCGAGGAGATCGGCCCGGCCCTGCTGAACCGCCTCCTCACCGACACCGCCCTGGCCGGGACGGCCCGCGAGGTCAGCGCCGAAATCGCGGCGATGCCGAGCCCGGCCGCGGTGGCGCAACGGCTCGCGGGCACCGCGGGCTGAGAGCACCCGGCGGGGTCCTCCCTGCGAGGACCCCGCCACCCGCTACGTCCCGCTCAGCCCGCTGCCTGCACGGGAACTCCGCTTCCTGGGAAGTCGGGTGACGTCCCCTCGGGGCGTCACCCGAGCACGCGCACTCGAGAACGGACAGGGGCCCTCAGGACTGGTCCCAGGCCTCGATCGTCAACAGCCGGTCGGCCGGGCACGCGGCGATCCGCTCCGGATGCGTCTCCACGGTGAGGACCCGGGAGAAGGGCCCGGTACCGGCGCCGGGCACCGTGCCGGCGGTGAGCAGGGGCAGGACGTGTTCGGCGCGGGCGCTGTAGCGGTTCGGGTAGCCGCCGCGCAGCAGCTGCTCGGCCTGGCCCGCGGCCACCAGCTTCTGGACCCAGTCGAGCCCTGCCACCCCGATCTCCCACTTCGCGAGGAGGGCCGCACCGCGCTCCTCACGGGCGGCGTGGTCGTATTCCTGAGGCCCCAGTTCCGTGATGCCGATCCACCAGCCGAGCATGGTCCGTTTCCTCCCCGTCGACGGCACTGCTGCGGAAGCCTACCGGCGCAGCCGCTGGGCTCGTCAGGCGACCAGGTCGGGCAGCCGGGCCTCCCACGGGTGGTGCGGCGCTCCTTCCGGCAGGTCGCGGCCGAGGGTGAGGAGTGCCTCCGGCGGAATTCCGTAGGTCAGGACCCGGTCGGCGTCCCTGGTGTGCTGGACGGCGGCGTCCAGGACGCCGGGGAAGCGCGTCTGGGTGCAGGTGCGCCGTTGGACGGCGGTGACCCAGGCCAGGGCCATGCCGATGCCCGCGTAGGCGCGGGCGCGTCCGTCGGGCCAGGTCGGGTCGAGGGCATGGCCGTGCTCGTCGGCGCACCAGGCGTGGCGGGAGACGGTGCCGTCGTCCTCGATCACGTAGCCCTCGACGTACGCCAGGGCGGGTGATCTACCGGCGATGCGCGACGCGTTGGGGAAGCAGGCGCCGCCGTTGCCTCGGCGGGGCATGCCGGTCGGCCAGGGGGACGGGGTCTGGAGGCGCCCCTGGGCGAGGACCACGGCCTCGGCGGTCAGCGCGCCGCGCGAGGCCCTCGCCCGCAGCGCGCCGACAAGGACCTGCTCGTGGCGGGAGGTTCCGGCGTTCACGGTGGAGGACACGCTGGTCAGTCTTCTCAACACCCATGGGCGGCGCGAGAAGTACTACGCCATCCGATGCCCGGGCCGCCCTACACCTCGCCGAGGAACCCGGGGTCGCACGGTCCCAGTCGGCGCGCGAAGTCGGCCGCCACCCCGAGGACTTCGCGCATCGGAACCGCTCGCCGGGACGTGGCGGACGGGTCCGTCTGCGCCTCCTCCGACCACAGGAACGGGAACACCGCGATCCCCTGGGACAGGGCGAGTTCCTCGGCCTCCGCGCGCCAGCCGGGCCAGCGCAGGGCGTCGTAGAAGGCCTCCGGGTGGCCCGAGAGGAGCCAGGAGACCCACGCGGAGTGGCCCATGTCCAGGGCCTCCCACTCCAGCGTGTCCGGGGCGAAGTAGGTCATCTGCCCCGGCAGCCCCGGGCGGCCCGCGGCGGCCGGATCGTGGCCGTTGAGCGCGAAGACGCCGCCCACGACGTCATGACCGACGACCAGGCCGGCGGCCGGCTGCCAGGCCGGGTCGAACGCGGCGGGGAAGCGGTTGACCCGTCCCAGGCTCGGCAGGCCGCCGTCCGCGGCCGGGCCGCCGCCGAAGACACGCACCCAGCCGTGGTCCAGGAGCAGCCCGCCGGTGTTCAGTACCAGGGCGCCGAGCGTGGAGCGTGCCGTGACCTGCAACTGCAGCAGACAGCGGCGCCCCTCCTCGCGGTCGGCGGGCAGCACCCGGGCGGACACCTGGCCCGCCGCGAGCACCTCCGCCAGCTCCGGCCACGCCGGATCGTCCACTTCGGTCAGTTCGTCGATCGCGCGCATCCGAGGATGATCGCACCGCCGCCGGTCGCCCCGCCGGGCAGGGTCACGGATGGCGGGTTCGCCCCGGCGGCCGACGGTGACCTCGGGCGGGGTGGCGTGTGGGCGGGGTGCCAACTGCCCTCCCTTCAGGGGCTTCCGGCTTCCGCTGACGACGCCCTGTCAGCGCCCCGCCGGTGGCGTGCCGGTGCTGTGAGCGGGCTGTCCGTGTCCTGTGGGTGGCCCGCCACAGGCTGGTTCACGGCAGCATCACCGACCCACGGGAGGTCCACCGTGCCGAACAGCACCGTGTCGAGCGACACCGTGTCGAGCGACACCGTGTCGAGCGACACCGCTTCGAACAGCACCGTGTCGAGCGACACCGCTTCGAACAGCACCGTGTCGAGCAACAGCGCGTTGAGCAACACCGTGTCGAACAGCAGCGCGCGCCGGGCCTCGGTCCTGGTCTCCGGCGGCGGGATCGCCGGTACCGCCCTCGCCTACTGGCTGGAGCGCTACGGCTTCCGCGTCACCCTCGTCGAGCGCGCCCCGGCGCTGCGCGGCGGCGGCCAGGCGGTGGACATCCGCGGCAACGCCCTGGAGGTCGTCGAGCGGATGGGCCTGCTGAAGGAGGTCCGGGCCCGGACGACCGGTCTGCGCGGGATGTCGGTGGTCGACGGGGACGGGCGCGAGCTGAGCCGTACCACCGAGTGGACGGCCAGTGGCGGCCCGGTCGGCGGCCCCGACGTGGAGATCCTGCGGGACGAACTCGCGGAGCTGATCGCGGGAGCGGCCGGACCGGGCGTCGAGTACCGGTTCGACGACTCGATCGACACCCTCGTGCAGTACGGGGACGGCGTCCAGGTCCGGTTCCGCAGCGGCACCGAGCAGTCCTTCGACCTGGTCGTGGGCGCCGACGGCCTGCACTCGAACACCCGCCGTCTCGTCTTCGGCCCCGAAGCCGACTACCTGCACCCCATCGGCACGTACGTCGCCGGCTGGAGCGTTCCCAACCACCTCGGCCTCGACCGCTGGGAGGTCATCCAGCAGTCCGACACCGGCTGGGACTGCCTGGTGATGACCGTCCGAGACAACACCGAGCTGCGGGTCTTCGCCGGCTTCGCCTCCGACGAACCGCTCGACCGCATGCTGCCGCGCGACCGCGCCGCGCAGCGCCGGGTGGTCGCCGAGCGCTGCGCCCACCTGGGCTGGGAGATGCCGCGATTCCTCCGGGGGATGTGGGAGACGGAGGCCTTCCACTACGACGTCGTCGCCCAGATCCGGATGGACCGCTGGTCCAACGACCGTGTCGCCCTGCTCGGCGACGCAGGCTACTGCTGCTCCCCGTTCACCGGCCAGGGCACCAGCGTGGCCCTGACCGCCGCCTACGTCCTGGCCGGGGAACTGCACACGGCGGACGGCGACCACCGGACCGCCTACCCCGCCTACGAGCGGCGGCTGCGCGACCACGTGGCGGCCAACCAGGCCATCCTCGAACTGACCGCCACCCTCTACGGAGGCGACGGCGCGTCCGCCGTGGGCGGGCCGGGTTTCGACCGGCCCGGGCCGGAGATGGACGCGGCCTTCCGTGCCGCCACGGTCTTCGACCTGCCCGACTACTGAGGGACCATGAGGGGAGGAGGGCCACTGCGTGCGGAGAGGCCACGAACAGGGACGGCCAACCGAACGGGGACGGGCAACCGCTCAGCCTCCGAACGGGTCCTCCAGCACCGGGACGCACGGCGACAGCAGCGGCTCGGTGTGCTCGGTGACCCGGCCGCGGACCATCCTGAGGACACGGATGTCGTTCTCGTGAGCGCGGTCCTCGTCGTCGCGCACGTGCAGCAGGCCGTACGACCCGGGCGCGCGCTCGCCGACCTCGCGGAAGAGGTCGAGGATGTCCGGGTTCCGGTGGTTCGGTTGGCCGCCGAGGTGGAGGAAGAGCACGCCGTTCATCCACCGCAGGTCGAGGAGGTACGGGTCGGCGAGTTCGTCGATCCGGCGCTGGATGCCGTCGGCGATCTCCCGCAGGCGGGCGTCGACGAGAGTGATGTCGTCGTCCTCGGCTTCGGCCGTTTCCAGGACGTTGATCCACCCGTGGTACTCGAACATGGTGCGGCAGTCTATTCGCCGCCGACCGCCGGCAGCCCGCCGCGGTCGAGCAGCGCATGGAGGCGTTCGGCGGACAGGGCCGGGTTGGCGGACGCGCCCTCGACGAGGTCCGGGTCGGCCGACTCCGACGCCTCCGGAAGCGAATCGCCCAGGATCGATGCGTCCGGGATCGATGCGTCCAGGAACGACGCGTTCAGGATCGACTCGACCAGGTCGAGGGGCAGGAGCGGGTTCGCCGCCGCGGCCCGTCGGACGCGCGGATCCGGGTCGGCCAGGTGCCGGACGGGCGGCTGCGCGAGGCCGGTGTCGGCGGCGGCCAGGGCGCGGACCTCGGCGTCCTCGTGGTCGAGGAGGTGCGTGAGCCCGGTGCGGGGGAGCCGGGACAGGGTGAGCAGGTAGGGGCGCTGCCGGGGTGTGGCGATGAAGGCGTCGAGGACGGTCGCGGGCGGGGCCAGCGGGTGGTTGTAGGCCAGGAGGTGGCGCACGTCCGGGTCGGCGTCCTCGGCCAGACGGTGCACCAGCTCCTGCGGCAGCCGCGCGCAGGTCGCGGCGACCCGCCGGAGGACCGGTTCCGGGGAGACCGCGCACGCCTCGTACCAGCTCGTCTCCGGCTCCTGGAACATCTCGCGGACCGGGCCGACCTGCTCGGCCGGCCGGCCGATGACCCGGTCGATGGCGCGTCGCTCCGGCCAGGTGCGGGGGAGCGGGTGCAGCACGGCCCGGATCCGTACGGTGTCCTCCGGATCCTGCGCCAACTCGGCGAGCAGCGCCGGGTCCGTGTCGGCCCGGGCGGCGACACGCGCGCGCACCTCCGGATCGGGTTCGCGGGCGAGGCGGGGGAGGAACTCGACGGGCGTGTAGGGGTTCTGGGCCAGCGACTGCAGGTCACGGCCCGCCGCGAGGCACCGTTGCGCCATCGCGGGGGAGACGGCGTAGTTGAAGAGGATCATGTTCCGGCCATGGCAGTCGCGGTCCGGCAGGTCCGCTTCCATCGCCTCCGGGTCCAGATTCCGGCTGCTCAGGCGCGCGGCCTCGGCCACGGCGGGCACCGGGTCGGCCAGCAGCGCGTCGCGCTGCTCGGTGGTGAGCGACAGCCACAGGCCGACGGCCTTCGCCCGCAGCTCGGGGTTCGGGTGACGAATCAGCCCGCGCCGGAAGGACTGCGGGATCTGCTCGGAGCACACCAGCTCGGTGGCGATCTCGGCGGCGGTCAGCAGCTGGTCCGGGCGGTCGTCGTCCCGCGCGGTCATCAGGGCTTCCAACACGTCGTCGGGCAGTGCCTCGAGGGCGCCGAACCGTGGACGCGGTCCGCCTGCCAGCCTTTCGCGGACCAGCGCGTCGGGATCGTCGACGAGCCGGCCGCGCTGCGCGGGCGCCACGTACCGGTTGCGGGCGAACGCGACGCGCACCGCCCGCTGGGGGTGCACGAGCACCGCCTCGACGACCTCCGCCGGAAGGGCGCGTCCCTCGCACAGGACCGTCCACGCCGAGCGCGCCGACGGGTCCAGCAGGCGCAGCAGGACTCCGGACGGCGCACCCGGGTTGGCCGCGACGCCGCGCAGCCGGGCCTCGGCGAGAGGGGAGGCTGAAGGAGCGGGGTCCGTACGGGGGGAGGAGGGCATGGGGGGCATTCTGTCAGCGATCAGCACCGACTCACACTGGAGAGTGACCCGATGACGGACCCGATGACGCACCCGAGCCGGAACCCGGACTCGGGAGAACTCCGACTGACCTCCCGCTGACGTCTCGCCGGCCTCCGGCTGACCTCCCCCTGCGGGCGGGGTGCCCGGTCTTCCGCATCGTCGGCAGCTGACACGCCGCGCGCCCTTCCCGGGGCGGGCTCGTTACCCATGTGAGGCCCCCTCGACGACGAGCACCGGAGGTTCCCCATGACGGGCGAGCACGATCACGAGCACGAGTGCGAGTGCGGACACGACCACGAGCCGTTGCCCCCGTACCGCAGCTACAGCTGGGACGCGGAGAACGGCGCTGTCCACCTGGCCTTCTACCCGGGCGAGGAGGAGGCCGACGAGGAGCGCAAGGCCCGGTTCCGCGAAATGGGCGCCCGGATGCTGGCCGAACTGATGGCGGAGCAGGAGGCGGAGCACACACCGCCGCGGCCCGCCCTGACGCTGATCCGCGGCGAGGACCCGTCCTGAACACAGCCCGCTGCCGCCCCCTCGACACCCTCGCCCGTAACCGGCCGCTTCGGGGGTGTGAGGGAGTCAGGCCGTCGGCACCAGGTAGCGGAGCTTGCCGCCGTCCGTGCCGGTGAGGCGGCCCCCGTTGGCCTCGATCACGTGCCGGGACGCGGGGTTCGCCTCGTCGCAGGTCAGCAGCGCCTCCGTGATGCCGAGTGTGGCGGCGACCGGCAGGGCGGCGGCGAGCATCGTGGTCGCGTGCCCCTTGCGCCGGGCGCCCGGCCGCACGTCGTAGCCGATGTGGCCGCCGACCCGCGCCAGGTTCGGGGTCAGCCGGTGCCGGATCGCGATCCTGCCCAGTAGCTCGTCGGCGTCGGCCCACCACAGCGTCGTCATCGGCACACCCGCGTCCCGGCGTGCGCCGGCCTCGGTGCGTTCGGCGAGCACCCGGGCGACGTAGGTGCCGAAAGCGGTGGTGTCGGTCAACGCCGACGGGTCGACATCGGTGACGAACCACGGGAGGGGGTGGCCGCGATCCGCGCGGTACTCGGCCACCGCCGCGAGGAACGACGCCCGCAACCGGACGGTGGGATCGATCAGCTCGGGCGCTCCCCGAGCCCCTGCCACGGCCATCAGCCTTCCTTCCCGGCCCCGTCGGCCGCCGACTTCCACTCCTCGAACACCCGGAGGCGCAGCCGGGAGCCGCTGAAGTCCGCGAACCAGAGGAGCCACGTGTTCCGCGCGGTCAGGGCGGTGCGGGCCGTCCGGTACCAGTCCTCGCGGTCGAGGAGCGAGAAGTGGGCGGCGAGGATCGCGTCGCGCTCTGCCTCGGTGCAGCCGGAGTACTCGGCGGATTCGGCGGCCAGGTGCAGTGCCGGCGCGGCGACGAGGCAGTAGCGCTCGACGGTCGGCGGCAGGTCGCCGGCGTGGCGGGCTTGGGCTGCCAGGACGGTGGCGGCACGGGGGTAGCGCCGCAGGGTCATTCCCATGCCCGAGCTCCTTGAGAGGGTCCGGCCCCCGCCGGCCGCGTGGCCGCGGTCGGCGGGGGCAGTCGTCAGCCCTTGCCGCCGGCCTTCAGGACCTGGGCCGCCGCCACGCCGGCCGCGCTGTTGCCGTGGCCGCCGCCTTCGACCTCGGCGGCGACGGCGAGGTCGCCGCGGTAGGCGATGAACCAGCTGTTGGTGGCCTGGCTGCCGGCTTCGACGGTGCCGGTCTTGGCGCCGATCTGGCCGGACAGGCCGGACATCGGGGCGCGGGCGGTGCCCTGGGTGGCGGTCTTGGCCATCATCGTGCGCAGGTCGCGGGCGACGTCGGCGGGCAGCTTCCCGGGCGCCGTGGCGCGCTTGGCGTCCTCCCGCAGGACGGGCTGGCGGAACGTTCCGCTCTGCACGGTGGCGGCGACCGAGGCCATCAGCAGCGAGTTGACCTGGATCTGGCCCTGGCCGATGTACTCGGCGGCGGCCTCGTCCTTGCTGCCCGGCAGCGGGATGGTGGCGTCCCGGCTCGGGATGCCGATGTGCCATTCCAGGCCGAGGCCGAACTGGTCGCGGGCGACCTTGGTGAGCGTGCCGGGCTGCAGCTTCTCCAGGCCCTTGTCGATGAAGCCGGTGTTGCAGGAGTGGGTGAAGTCGTCGGTGAGCGTGTACGAGGGGAAGTCGCCGGGCTCGTCGTTGTGCCAGGCACGCGGGGAGTAGGTGGTGTCCTTGCACGGCGCCGGGGTGTCCGGGGACACCCCGGCCTCCAGCAGTGCGGCCGAGGTGATGACCTTCATCGTGGAGCCGGGCGGCTGGCCGCCCGCGACGGCGCGGTTGAACCCGCTCGGCGAGTAGGCCATCGCGAGGATGTGGCCGGTGCTCGGCTGGACGGCCACCAGCGAGGCCGGTTTGCCGCCCGCCGACTGCTGCTTGACGGCCTCCTCGGCGACCTGCTGGAGGTCGGCGTCGAGGGTGAGCTTGACCTGCGGCGCGCTCGGCGGGGTCAGCACGAACAGCTGCTCGGGATCCTTCCCGGAACCGCCCGAGAGCACGACGGCCCGTCCGGTGACGGCGGTCGCGCCGTCACCGGGCGCGATCTGGGGCAGCACGGCGTTCAGCGACGGGAAGCCCTCGAGCGGCTTGCCGTTGCGGTCGGTCGGCTTGGACACCGGGTCGGGCAGCGGCTTCACGGCGATCGTCCGGCCCGGGCCGAGGTGGGGGTGGATCACGGTCGGCGCCCAGTGGACGACGGCCCGGCCGTCCTGGGCGCGGACGACGCTGAGCGCGCTGTCGTACTCCCAGGCGCCCGTCGCGCCCTCGAACTCGGCCTTCACCCGGAAGCCGAGCGACGGCCCGCTCGGGGCGCCGGACGACGCCGGGCCTGCGCCGGACGGCGCCGCGCCCGTTCCGGTCAGTGCGAGTGAGCGGGCCGGCACGTTCTCGTGGAACACGGTCAGCGCGGCGCGGGCGGTGTCCGGCTGGTCGGTGAGGGCGGAGGCGGCCGTCATGTCCCCGCGGCCCCAGGCTGCCAGGAAGTCCTTCGCCACCGTCTCGGCCTGCGCGGCGGTCGGCGGCTCCTGCGGGGCCTTCGCCGCGCTGTCTGACCCCTGTTGGCCGCTTCCACCCGAGGACGCGCCGCCAGTCACGGCGTTCATCACGTTGTAGGCGCCGTACCCGCCGACCGCGAGCAGCGCGGCGAACACCCCGCCCGCCGCCACCAGCACGGCCCGCCGCGCGCCCGAGCGGCGCGGGGCTTCGTCCTCGTCCTCGTCCGCGCTCTCGAACCCGACCTGGTTCTCGTCGAGTTCGTCGTACCCGTCGTACCCGCCATACCCGTGGTACGCGGCGTGCCCGTCGTGCCGGTCGTGCCCGTCGGGCTCCTGTTCCTCGCGCATGTCTTCGTCCCCCCTGTGGACTTCGTGGTGCTTCGCGGTGCTTCGTGTCGCGCGGACCCGCCCCCTCCGGCTTCCGGTCCGCGGCCCGGCCGGTTCGTGCATCCGTTCGGGCGCGGACCAGCCTAAGCGGATCGGGGTGATCGGTCGACAGCGGGACGACCCGCCGGGCGCGGGTGCCTGGCGGGTCGTCCGGTACGGCGCTGGGGTGTCAGGCCCAGGGGTCGGTGAAGGAGCGGCCCGGGACGGGCTTGGCGATGAGGGCGATGGCGGTGAAGAAGTTGACCTGGCCGATGGCGATCATCAGGATGGCGAGGGACTTCTCGTCGTAGTGCTCGGAGGCCTCGGCGTACAGCGCGTCGGAGACGCGTTCGCCGTGCGGGTTGGGCTGGAGGGCGGCCTCGGCGAGGGCGAGCGCGGCGCGCTCGGGGGCGGTGAAGTACGGCGAGTCCTGCCAGGAGGCCACCGAGGTGATCCGCTCCTCGCTCTCGCCGGCCTTGCGGAGGAAGCCGGTGTGCAGGACGGTCAGGTAGGTGTTCCCGGCGATCTGGCCGGCGCGCAGCTGGACCAGGCTGATGGTGGCGCGGGGCACCGAGCGGTTGCCGGTGGCCTTGAACAACGCGGCCGAGACCTCGGCGAGTTCGGGGATGAGCTGGACCGGGTCCTGGGTCATGCGGGGGCGCTGCGGGATCTCGGTGGTGATCGATCGGGTGGTCGACATCGTGTTCCTCTCGGGAGCGGCGGGATCATCGTGATCGGTGCCGGCAGGGTGATCAGCGTCAGCAGGGTGATCGGCGCGATCGGGGTGATCGGTGCGATCAGCGGTGCTGTCACTGTCCCGACGGATCTCGACGCGGCGTTGTGACACCGAGGCCCGCGCACATTCCCGGGGCGGTCAGCGCAGGACCGCGGGCGTCGGCCCGGCCGGTCGTACGGTGATGCTGTAGGCGGCGCCCGTCGGTTTGGCGCGGAACTCCAACTCGCCCATCGGCAGCAGGAGTTCCAGCAGGGTGGTGGTCTCCCGGAGGGCGAACTGGGTGCCCAGGCAGGCGCGGGCGCCGAGGCCGAAGGGGAGGTAGGCGCCGAGGTGGCCGGGGCGGTCCGAGCCCGGGGCGAAGCGGGTCGGGTCGAAGCGCTCGGGGTCGGGCCACAGGGCCGGGTCGCGGTGGGTGAGGTACGGGCAGACCAGCACGTCCGTTCCGGCGGCGATGTGGTGGCCGGCGATGACGTCGTCCTCGACGGCGTGCCGGGGGAGCAGCCAGGCGGAGGGGTAGAGCCGCAGCGTCTCGCTCACCAGGGCCTGCGGGTCGGCTGTCCGGGCCTCGGGGTGGCGGTCGAGGAGCAGGAAGAGCCAGGTCAGGGTGGTGGCCGTGGTCTCGTGTCCGGCGACGAGCAGCGTGACGAGCTCGTCGCGGATCAACCGGTCGGTGTACTCGGGGAATTGCCCGCCCGCGTCCAGCAGGACCCGGAGCACGCCCGGCTCCTCCGCCGGACCGGCCGACCGCGCCGCCTCGATCGCGGCGTGCGCCACGGCGTCGACCAGCGCCAGGTCCTCGGCGACCGCGTCCCGGGCGTCCGTCGCGTCGGTCGGCAGTTTCGGCATGGCGGCCACCACCCGCTCCACCGCGCGGAGTTCGCGGTCCGTGCGATCGTCCAGCGGCAGCCCGGTGAGCGCCCGCCAGACCGTGTCCAGGGCGAAGCGGCGCATCTCCTCGCCCACGTCGAAGGTCTCCCCGCTGCGCCGGTACCCCTCCCAGCGCTCGGCGGTCCGGCGCGCCGCCGCCGCGATCCGCTGCTCGTACCTGCGCATCCCGGTGCCGGTGAACTGCGATTGCAGCAAGCGCCGTTGGCGCTTCCAGGCGTCCCCGGTGGCGGACAGCACGCCGTCCCCGACGAGCATCCGGGCGCGGTGCGAGCGCTTGACGTACCGGTCCGGGTGGCGGCCCAGGACGTGCTGCACCGCCGCCGCGTCGGTGACCAGGACGGTGGGCGTCGGGCCGAGCCGGAACGCGGCGACGCCGCCGACGCCGCGTTGCACCCGGGCCAGCAACTCGACGAGTTCGGCCTCCTCGGCCCGCCACTGCTCGACGGCCTCGGGGGCCAGCTCCGGTACCGGGCGGGTGTCCGTGCTCACGGGTGGGTTCCTTCCGGGTTGCTGCGGGCCTGCCGTCCTGCCACTCCGCTGACGGCCTGCTGACGGTTCGTCGGTTCAGACTCTATGCCAGGCCGAGGGCCGACCGGGTTGCGCCGACCGGGTGGCGGGCCGGGCCGGGGCCCGCGTGGCGGACCGCCCCGCCGTATGCGAACGGGTACCGTGCGGCGGGGCCAACCGGCCCTGCTCGCTGCGCGGATGGGAGAACGCATGCCCGGGACCCGGCACATCGGAGGCGGCAGGAGCGGTCGAGCGGCCCGGTGGCTGGCGGCCGTCCTGTTCGTACCGGCCCTGGTGGCCTGCGGCGGTGGTGGCGGCGACTCCGGCTCGGCGACCCAAGCCGGACAGAACGGCCAGACCACCGCTCAGGGGCAGCCGGACGACCAGCGGACCAGGGACACCGGGAACCAGGGCGGGTTCCGGACGGCCGGCGAGCCGTCGGCGAACGTCCAGGGCACGGACAACACCGCCCGGATCACGCTGTCCTTCACGGCGAAGACCAGCTTCCAGGCGACGGTCAGCAAGGTGGCGGACTGCGGCAGTTCGCGGTACGCCACCCATCCCGACTCGCAGCCGGTCCCGGTGACCGACGGTGTGGGCAAGGACGTCACGTTCACCCTTCCGGCCTGGCAGCCGGGCACGGAGAAGCGCACGATCTGCCTCACGGTGACGGTCGACGGCGCCAGCGAGCGGATCCAGGCCATGGGCACCGTGGCGATCATCACCCCCGACAACGGCGGCACCCCCGACAACGGCGGTACCCCGGACAACGGCGGTACCCCGGACAACGGCGGTACCCCGGACAACGGCGGTACCCCGGACAACGGCGGTGCCTCCACAGGCGCCGGGAGCAACCCCTGAGCCCTGCCGAGGAGGAGGCCCCGGCCGAGCCGAAGCAGCCGGAGGTCAAGCAGCCGGAGGTCAAGCCCTGGACCGACTGGATCGCCAAGCTCGCCACCTGGGTAGCCCCGACCACCCTCCTCACCGCGCTGCTCTTCTTCTTCGGCTACGCCTACACCAGTTCGCTCTACAGCTACTTCGGCATCGACGCCGGCACGATCGGCTTCGCCACCCAGGACCTGCTGCTGCGCAGTTCCCCCGCGCTCTACGTCCCGGCCGGGGTGGCGCTGTGCGGTGCGCTGCTCGGTGCGCTGGGCTACCACCTCGCGACCAGGGCGGTCGGCGGCGAGGGGGGCAGGGACGGGAGCGGCGTCCGAGCCCTCCGGTGGGTCTGCCTGGCCGTCACCGCGCTGGTCGTCCCGCTGCTGCTGTTCGGCCTCCTGGCCGGTTTCGAGGTGATCGACGCCGGCCCCATGGGCACCCCGCTGCTGATCGGCGGCGCGCTGCTGCTCGGGGTGCTGGCCCGGCTGATGTACGTGCGCGGCACCGGCGCGGACTACCCGCTGACCGGGGAGCGCGCGGCGCTGGGCATCAGCGTGGCGATCATCGTGCTCTGCTCGTACTGGGCGGTCGACGGCTACGCCCAGCAGAAGGGGACGGCGGACGCCGAGCAGCTCGCCCAGCACCTCTACCGGCGTCCGGCGGTCGTCCTCGACACCTCGGAGCGCCTGCACCTGGGGTGGGCGGGGGTGCGGGAGACGGTGCTGCCCGACGTGGAGCAGGGGGCGCGGTTCCGGTACCGCTACGAGGGCCTGCGGCTGCTGGCCCACTCCGGCGGCCGGATGTTCCTGATCCCGCGCGACTGGACCTGGGAGACCGGCAACGGGCTGATCCTGCCCTTCGACTCCTCCGTCCGGGTCGCCTTTCATCCCGGCTGAGGGCCCGGCCCCGCCCTCCCCGCACACGGCTGCGCCGCGGTCCGTCCCCCTCGACGGACCGCGGCGCAGCGGCTTCACAGGGCGTCAGGTGACGACGGCCTCAGGGCGCCGCCCCGGTCACACCGGCTGCCACAGGGCCGGGACGATCGGCGGCTCCCAGCCGACCTGGGCGGTGTGGCCCTGGAGGCAGACGTAGGTGACCCCGTTGTAGGTCACGGTGTCGCCCGCCTTGTACGTGGTGCCGGGCGTCCAGGTGCCGCCGGGGTTGGGGTTCCCGTTGCCCACGACCAGGGAGAAGCTGGTGCTGTGGTTGGCGGTGCCGGTCCCGGTGAGGGTGATGCTGTAGGTGCCGGCCGGGGTGGCGGTGGTGGTCGCGAGGGTGACCGTCGCGGAGCCGCCGGACTGCACCGAGGACGGGCTGAAGGCGACGGTGACGCCGGCCGGGGCGCCCGAGGCGGTCAGGTTGACGGTCTGGGCCGAACCGGAGGTGGTGGCGGTGGCGACCGTCGCCGTGGCGCTGTCACCGGGCTTGACGGTGGCGGTGGCCGGGTTCACCGCGAGGGAGAAGTCGTTGGCGGGCGTGCTGCCGCCGACCGAGGTCTTCCAGATGGTGTAGGCCACGCCGTCGGCGCTGCGGTTGAGCACCGTCGCGTCGACGTTGCTCGTGGTGTCGCAGGACTGGTGGTAGCAGGAGTCGTACGAACGGCCGCCCGTTCCGCCCCACTTGGCGGCCTGTGCCGAGGTCTTGACGGCGTCGGCGCCGGCCGCGTAGCCGGAGGTGGGGACGCCGGCCTGCTGGAAGGAGTAGTCGTCCGAGCGGCCCTGGCCCTCGACGTTCTCCTCGGGCTGGAGGTTGAGCGAGTCCCAGTAGGCCTTCATCGGCGCGGAGGCCGAGGAGGAGATGTTGTTGATGAAGTAGCCGGCGTTGGGGGAGCCGACCATGTCGAAGTTGTAGTAGGCCTTGATCGCGGAGCGCTGGCTCGAGCCGAGCTGGCCGACGTAGTACTGGGAGCCCTGGAGGCCCTGCTCCTCGCCGGTCCACCAGGCGAACCGGACGTGCCGGGTCAGCGACGGGTTCTGCTGGGCGAGCACCAGGGCGTTCTCCAGCAGGGTGGCCGAGCCGGAGCCGTTGTCGTTGATGCCGGGGCCGGCGCCGACGCTGTCCAGGTGGGCGCCGAACATGGTGACCTGGTCGGCGGGGCCGCCGGGCCAGTCGGCGATCAGGTTGTCGGACCGGTAGGTGCAGGAGGTGCACGTCTGCTCGCTGACGGTGTATCCGGCGGCCTGCAGTTTGGCCTTGAGGTAGGCCACCGACTGGCTGTGCCCGGCGGTGCCCGCCCGGCGGTTGCCGCCGTTCTGGTTGGCGATGCTGTTCAGCTGCGACAGGTGGGCCTGGACCTTGGCGACGTCGATGTCGGGTACGGGCCCGCCGGGGGTGCCTCCGCCGCCGACGGTCAGGGTGTACTGGGCGGTGTGGGTGGCCGGGCCGGCGGTGCCGGTGACGGTGATCACGTACGTCCCGGCCGGGGCGCCCGAGGAGGCCGACAGGGTCAGCGTGGCGGACGAACCGGTCTGCACGGACGAGGGGCTGACCGTCGCGGTGACCCCGGCGGGGGCGCCGGAGACGCTCAGGTTGACGGACTGCGCGGTGCCCGAGGTGAGGGCGGTGCCGACCGTCGCCGTGGTCGTGGAGCCGGGCTGGACCGAGCCGGACGCCGGGCCGAGCGACAGCGAGAAGTCGTTGGTGCCGGACGGCGTGCAGGTCGGGTCACCGCTCTGCGCGGGCACGCTGACCGCGTCCCAGGCGGCTTTGGCCCGGTTGAAGAAGGTACAGGACGGGTCCAGGTTCTTCGCCGCCGTCAGGGTGGCGGTGCGGTAGCGCTTGTAGGTCATGCCGCTGGTCTTGAGCAGCATGCCGCCGTAGAAGACCCGGCCGGCGTCCTTGATCCCGACGCCGGTGACCGTCGAGTTGTTGCAGGTCGGGCTGGTGGGCTTGCCGCCGCCCGGGTTGGAGCCCTCGGCCAGCAGGTAGAACCAGTGGTTCAGCGGACCGGCCGCCGCGTGCTCCTCGGTGTTCGGGATGGAGGAGGAGTAGCAGTTCGGGTCGTTGTTGACCTGCGAGGGGTTGGACATGTTGCGGATCGGCCCGCTGCCGACCAGGTTGATCATCTCGCCGACGGTGTAGTCCGGGCTGTCGTACGGCGCGGGCTCGTTGGCGTAGGCCTCGGTGAGGGCACCCATGATGTCGCCGGTGGCCTCGCCCAGGCCGGACTCGTTGTTGGCGCCGCCCGGGGTGTACTGGTCGATGCCGTGGCCGAACTCGTGGCCGACCACGTCGATGGAGGCGATCCACTCGTTGGCCTGGCTGTGGCCGATGGATATCGAGCTGCCGTCCCAGTAGGCGTTGACGTCGTTGAGGCCGACCTTCACCGGCCAGCTGCCGCCGTTGCCGTTGTGCCCGTTGCGACCCAGCCAGTCGCGGAGCATGTCCCATTCCTTCTGGGCCGCGAACATCGCGTCGCCGCAGCCGGTCTCCTTGGTGGACGGGCTGCCGTTGCCCCAGGAGTCGCCGGACTTGGAGAACACCTGGCCGGTGCTGTAGTCGGAGCAGGTCAGGCCGGGCCGGTTGGGGTCGCGCAGCGAGTACGAGCCGCCCGAGCCGGTGGTGCTGATGGTGACCGGGGCCGGGCCGTTCCACTTGCTGGTGACGGTGCCGGCGTGGACCTCGTCGTAGTGGTCGATGGCCTCGCCGGTCGCGGCGTCCACGAAGACGTGCAGCCGGCTCGGGGCGTTCCCCCGGTGGCCGCTCAGCACGGTCTCCCAGGCGAGCCGGCCGCCGCTGCCGTCCTTGACCCGGACGACCAGCCGGTTCGACGCCACGGCGTCCACGGCGGGCAGCTGGGTGCGGGCGGTCCTCTCCGCCTGGTCCGCGCCGATCCGCGGGGTGACGGAGCCGCCGACCGGGCCGGTGACGGCGGACTGCAGGCCGCGGACCTTGCCCTGCCCGTCGGCGAGCACCACCGCGTCGCCGCCGACCACCGGCAGGCCGCGGTAGCTGCGCTCGTACGCGACGGAGTAGAGGCCGCCGACCCAGGGGGTGACGGCCTTGCGTTCGTAGGTCTCGCCGGGGCCCTTGGCCAGGGCGTCCAGGCCGGCCGCGGCAGCGGCGTCGGCGGCGTTGACGGCGGCGGCCAGGGCGCTCGGCGGTGCCGGGGAGGGGGTGGGTGCGGCGGTGGCCGGCCCCGCGGTGGCGGCGATCAGGCCGGCCAGTACGGTCAGGGTGGTCGCCGTGGTGAGCAACCGGCCGGTGGAAACTCTGCGTTGCATCGAGGCTCCTCGCATGTGGGGGTCCTCGACCGCGGACGGCATGGGCTGGTGGTGCACCGCAGGCCGCGTCCGGGGGACGGCCGTGCGGGCCGTCCGCGCTCGGGTGCCCGAACCCTCACATGGCGTCATGCTCGGGTCAATGGATGGTGCGGGCGATGCATAGGGTTGGCAAATTCCGTCAAGCCCGCCGCTCGGCTTTGCGTCAAGCTGCGGTCTTCTTCGAGTGGTTGAGACCACGTCATGTACGGCGCGGGTGGCCATCGAGTACCGTCCTGGTCATCGGAGTCGCCGGAGTCGCCGGTGTCATCCGAGCCGTCGGAGCCGGCGGAGTCGTCGGAACCACTGGAATCGTCGGCGGGCCCCGCGATCGGCCGGGGACGGCGCCACGCCCCCGGGGAGGCAGCCGTGGAGCGGAACCGAGTGGCCCCTTCGGCGGGGATTCCGGCACCGCCGACCGGCCAGGGCCGAGGCGCCTGGCGGGAGTTCGGAGCCCGGCTGCGGCACTGGCGGCGCCGGGCCGGCCTCACCCAGGCGCAGCTCGGCGTCGGGATCGGCTACGACCACACCGCGGTCAGCAAGATCGAGCACGGGGCCCGCCGGGTCACCCCCAGGGTCGCCGACCGGATCGACGAACTCCTCGGCGCGGGCGGTGAGGTGAGCGCCGCCTGCCTGCGCGCCGAGACCTCCGAACTCTGCGCCCTCGACTCCTTCTCACCCGCCCTGCTGCGGCCCCCGCTGCCGGGCGTCGCCCTGGTCGGCCCGGCCCCCGCCGCGCCCGCCCCGGCGCGGCTGCCCGACTACGGCCTGCTCTGCCCGCTGCACGACGCAGAGGGCTGTGACGTCCCCGCGCCCGCCGAACTGGCCGCACTGCACGCCGAGTTCTGCGCCCCCGCGGCGCTCGCCGATCCGGCCGCCGCCCCGCCGCTGGACGCGGCCACCGCGCACGCCCTGACCGGACTGCTCGCCGCCCACCTGCGCTCCGGCGAGACCGGTGACCGGCCGGGCCTGGCCGGCGCCGTCGAACGCACCCTGCACGCCGTGCTCGCCCGACTCGCCGGCGCTCCCGCCGCGCAGCGCCGTCCGCTCGCCAGACTGGCCGCCGAGCACGCCCACGCGGCCGGCGCGCTGCGCATGCAGGACGGCCGCAACGCCACCGCGATGGCCTGCTACGACCGCGCGCTCATCTGGGCCGGGCTCGCCGGGGACCAGGCCACCCAGGTCGGCACGCTCAGCGACCTGAGCATCCTGGGCCGGCTGGACGGCGACCCGGAAGCCGCCCTCGGCTACGCCCGCGAGATCGACCGGGTCGCCCCCGGCCGGCCCTGGGCCGGCGCGATGGGCCGGATCAGCCGGGCCCGCGCGCACGCCCTGACCGGCGACGTCCCGGCGACCGTACGGCAGATCGGCCTGGCCCGGGCACAGCTGGACCACATCGGGGCCGAGGACGAGGTCGACGTGCCCTGGCTCTCCATCGCCTCGATGCGGATGCGGGTCGAGTCCGCCGCGGCCGCCGCGCTGCGCGACCTCGCGGCGGCGGGGGACGACCCCCGGCTGGCCCGCCGGGCGCTGAGCGCCACCGAGACCGCGCTGGGCCTGCTCGGCCCGACCCAACTCCCGGCCAGCCGACTGCTGTTCGTCGTCCGGGCGGCGGACTGCCTGGTCTGCGCGCACGATCCGCGCGCGGCCGTCGAACTCCTCGGCCCCGCCCTGGAGGCCACTGCGGCGGCCGCCCTCCCCGCGCTGGTCGCGCACGAGTTGCGCGGCCTGCGCGACCGCCTGGCGGCGTACGAACCGCGCGCCGCCAGGCGGCTGGCGGAGCTGGTACGGGCCTGAGGGCGGCGGGTGGCCGGCGCGGGCGGGCGTCACCGGCGGCTGTCACGGGCAGGGCGCTCGACGGCGCTCACCCGGCGGTGTGACGGTGCCGCACCCCGACAACTCCCGTTTCTGCCGCGCAATGCGCCCCCTTCACGCCGTCCGAGCGTCAACTTCGTGCGCGTATGGTCCGCCGATCGGGTCATTCATGGCGTTAACACGTCGAATGACTGCCCCGGCCATCGGGTCCCGCTAGAGTCTCTGACGTTTCCAGTCGTTAGTCCGCGAAGAACGGGGGGCGCGTGCTGCACGCCATTGCCCGCCGGCTCGCCCATCCGCTCCTGCTCCTGGGTGTGCTGTGCGTCGCCGTCGCGACCCTGCACTTCCACTGGGCGCCCGACCGGGTCTCCCCGCTCGTCCTGGTGGCCGTCATCGGATACCTGGCGGTGCTGGAGCGGCTGATCCCGTACCGGACCGACTGGCACCCGAACCGGCGTGAACTCGGCTGGTACAGCGTCTATTTCGTGCTGAGCATGATCGGCGGCGCACTGGCCCAGGGGTTCGTGACGGCGCTGGTCGAACTGCTCGGTCCGGCGCACCCGGCGCTGCCCTTCGCGGCGGAGATTCCACTCGCGCTGCTGGTCGGCTCGCTCGGCGACTACCTCGTGCACCGCTGGTCCCACCGCAACCGGTGGCTCTGGCGGCTGCACGGCGTGCACCACGTCCCGGAGAAGGTGAACGTCGCGAACAACGGCGTGAATCATTTCCTGGACGTCTTCGTCGCACAGTCCGTGGTCCAGATTTCGTTGGCGCTGATCGGATTCTCGGCGGATTCAGTGTTCGTGGTCGGAATATTCGTTCTGGCTCAGGGGTATTTCGTCCACGCGAACATCGACGTCCACCTCGGGTCGCTCGGCCACGTCCTGGCCGGCCCGGAACTCCACCGCCTGCACCACAGCACCGACCTCGCCGAAGCCGGCCACTACTCTTCCGACCTCTCGCTGTGGGACCACGTGTTCGGGAGCTTCACCTGGCGGCCCGGCCGAGTGCCCACCGCCGTCGGCCTCACCGACCCGACCGCGTTCCCCACGACCGGCGAGCTCGGCGCCAGCCTGTTGCACCCCTGGCGCCGGGCGAAGACCACCGAGCAGTCCGTCTGACTCCGGTCCGCGCAGCCGCCCCCTAGCCCGTGTCCCCGGCGTCACGCCATCACCCTCGGATTGGATCATGACTTCCTCGCCCTTCGCCGTGCCCCGCGAGTCCATCGCGATCACCGGTATCGGCTGCCGCCTGCCGGGACACGCCAACGACCACCGGACCTACTGGCGCAACCTGATCGAGGGTCGGGACTGTCTCACCGACACGCCCGCCGACCGGTACGACACCGGCACCCTGGGCAGCCGGGACCGGGCGAAGCCGGGGCGGCTGATCGGCGGCCGGGGCGGCTACATCGACGGCTTCGACACCTTCGACCCGGACTTCTTCGGGATCAGCCCGCGCGAGGCCGAGCACATGGACCCGCAGCAGCGCAAGCTCCTGGAGGTCAGCTGGGAGGCCCTGGAGGACGGCGGCCTGCGCCCCGGCGAGCTGGCCGGCCGGGACGTGGGCGTCTACATGGGCGCCTTCACCCTCGACTGGAAGATCCTGCAGTTCGCCGACCTCGACTTCGCCACCATCGCCGCGCACACCGCCACCGGCACCATGATGACGATGGTCTCCAACCGGATCTCGCACTGCTTCGACTTCCGCGGCCCCAGCGTCTCGATCGACACCGCCTGCAGCTCCTCGCTGGTCGCGGTCCACCTGGCCTGCCAGAGCCTGCTCCGCGGCGAAACCGAACTCGCCCTGGCCGGCGGCGCGTTGCTGCACATGGCGCCGCAGTACACGATCGCCGAGACCAAGGGCGGCTTCCTCTCCGCGGACGGCCGATCGCGCGCCTTCGACGCCTCCGCCGACGGCTACGTCCGGGCCGAGGGCGTCGGCGTGGTCGTGCTCAAGCGCCTCTCCGACGCGCAGCGCGACGGGGACCCGGTGCACGCCGTGATCCTCGGCAGCGGCGTCAACCAGGACGGCCGCACCAACGGCATCACCGTCCCCAGCGCCGACGCCCAGGTCACCCTGATCGAGCGGGTCTGCGCCGAGGCCGGGGTGCTGCCCGGCAGCCTGCAGTACGTCGAGGCGCACGGCACCTCCACCCCGGTCGGCGACCCGATCGAAGCCGCCGCGCTCGGCCGGGTGCTCGGCATCGGCCGCCGCTCCGGCGACCACTGCTACGTCGGCTCGGTCAAGACCAACATCGGGCACACCGAGGCCGCCGCCGGCGTCGCCGGGCTGATCAAGACCGCCCTCGCCCTCAAGCACCGCCGCATCCCGCCGCACCTCAACCTGGAGCGGCCCAACCCCGGCATCGACCTGGCCGCGCTGCCCTTCGAGATCCCGACCGAGCCGGTCGACTGGCCCGAGCGCCGCGGCCCGGCCCGCGCGGGCGTCAACTCCTTCGGCTTCGGCGGCACCAACGCGCACGTCCTGCTGGAGGAGCCGCCCCGCCCCGGGCCCGCCGCGGCGGTCGCGGAGCCCGTCTTCACGGTCCTGCCGCTGAGCACCAAGGACACCGCCGGACTGCCCGAACTCGCCGCCGCCGTACGGCAGGAGCTCGCCACCGGGGCCTCGCTCACCGACCTCGGCCACACCCTGGCGCACCGCCGCCAGCACCTGCCCGAGCGGCTCGCGGTCACGTACTCGTCGCGGCAGGACCTGGACGAGGCGCTGGCCGCCTGCGAGCGCGGCGAGGAGCACCCGCGGGTGGTCCAGGGCCGGGCCCGGGAGCGCAGACAGCGCCGTCTGGCCTGGGTGTTCACCGGCATGGGCCCGCAGTGGTGGGGGATGGGCCGGGGCCTGTACGAGAGCGAGCCGGTGTACCGGGAGGCCGTGCGGGCCGTCGACCGGGAGATCCGCGAGCAGGCCGGCTGGTCACTGCTGACGGAACTGGACCGGGACGAGACGGACTCCCGGATGGCCGAGACCTGGGTGGCCCAGCCCGCCAACTTCGCCGTCCAGGTGGGACTTTCGGCGCTCTGGCGGAGCCACGGCCTGCGCCCCGACGCGGTGGTGGGCCACAGCACCGGCGAGGTCGCCGCGTTTCACGAGGCCGGGGTGTACGACCTCGCCGACGCCGTCCGGGTGGTGCTGGCCCGCAGCCGGCTCCAGCAGCGGCTGGCCGGCACCGGCAGCATGCTCGCGGTCGGTCTGCCGGAGGCGGAGGCGGAGCGCCGGATCCGGCCGTACCGCACCCGGATCTCGCTCGGGGCGGTCAACAGCCCGTCCGCGGTGACCCTGGCCGGGGACACCGAAGCCCTCGGCGAGCTGGCCGAGGAACTGAAGCAGCAGGGCGTCTTCGCCCGCCTGCTGGACGTCGAAGTCCCCTACCACAGCGTGCGGATGGACCCGATCCGGGACGAGCTGATCGCCGCGCTCGCCGCGATCAAGCCACAGGAGGCGCGGCTGCCGCTCTACCTGACCGCGCGGGAAGGACTCGCCCGGGGGCCGGAGCTGGACGGCGGGTACTGGTGGGAGAACGTCCGCAACCCGGTGCGGTTCCGGGCCGCCGTCGAGCGGATGGCCGAGGACGGGCACGGACTGTTCCTGGAACTCGGCCCGCACCCCGTCCTCGGGCATGCGATCCGCGAGTGCGCCGAGCGGACGCACACCCTGCCGTCGATCCGCCGCCGCCAGGACGAGCCCGAGCGCTTCGCCCGCAGCCTGGCCGAACTGCACACCCTCGGCGTCGAATTGAGCTGGGACGCGCTGCACCCGGCCGGCCGCCCGGTGCCGCTGCCCGCCTACCCCTGGCGGCGCGACCGGTACTGGATCGAGCCCAAGCCGGTCGAGCAGGTCCGGCTCGGCCGGGTCGACCACCCGCTCCTGGGCCGCCGCACCGCGAGCGCCCAGCCCGGCTGGACCACCGCGCTCGACCCCGAGCGGCTGCCGTACCTGACCGACCACCGGATCGAGGGCCAGGTGGTGTTCCCGGCCGCCGGGTACCTGGAGATGGCCGCGCAGGCCGTCCGCGCCCTGACCGGCCGCACCGAGGTGGTGCTGGCCGAGGTCGAGCTCAACCGGGCGCTCTTCCTCTCCGAGACCGAACCCGTCCCCGTCCAGCTCGGCTACGCGCCCGAGGACGCCCGCTTCACCGTCGCCGCCACCCCGGCCGGCGGCGAGCCGACCGTGCACGCCTGCGGCCGGGTCCGCACCGGCCAGCGGCGCTCGTACGGGCCCGCGCTGGACGTCTCGGCCCCGGACGCCCACGGGCAGCACCTCGACGGGCCGGACTGCTACCGGCTGCTGGCCGAGCGCGGCTACGACTACGGGCCCGCCTTCCGCGCCATCGAGGAGGTGTGGGCGGGCCCCGGCGAGGCGCTGGCCCGGATCCGGCCGACCGCCGGACTCGGCCCCGGCGCGGCCGACCACCACCTGCACCCGGTGCTGCTGGACGCCTGCTTCCAGACCCTGCTCACCACCACGCTGCACACGCCCGAGGGCGGCAGCGTCCGGCTGCCGGTCGCCATCGAGGAGGTCCGGCTCGACGAGATCGGCGACCGGCCGCTCTGGGCGCAGGCCACCGTCACCCGGGACAGCGGCGAGGAACTCGTCGGCGACATCGCCCTGCACGCCGAGGACGGCACCCCGCTCGGCCGGATCACCGGGTTCCGGGTCGCCGACGTCGCCCAGGCCCCGGCCTCGGTCGGCCTGGCCACCATCGACGGCTGGCTCACCGAGGTCGCCTGGGTGGAGGCGCCCGCGCCGACCGCCGAGGAGACCCCCGGCGACCTGCTGCTCTTCGCCGACGAAGGCGGCCTCGCCGAGCGGCTGGCCGCGCTCGCCGCCGAGCGCGGCGCCCGCTGCCACCTCGTCCGGCCCGCCGAGCAGTACCACCACGGCGACGGACACTCGACCGTCCGGCCCGACTCCGCCGAGGACGTCCGGCGGCTGCTCGCCTCCCTGGAACCCGGCTACGACACCGTCGTCCACCTCTGGAACCTCGACCTGCCCGCCCTCGACGCCACCACGGCCGACCGGCTCGACGGGCTCGCCACCCTCGGCGCCTACTCCGTGATCGCCCTCGCCCAGGCCCTGCCCGCCGCCCTCCCGGACGGGCGGCTGCACATCGTCACCCGGGGCACCCAGCCCGCCGCCCCCGGCGACCGGGTCGAACCGCTCGGCGCCCCCGCCTGGGGCATCGGACGCGTGCTGTGGCAGCAGGAACTCGTCACTCAGCGCGGCAGCCTGATCGACCTCGACCCGGCCGTCACCGCGACCGACCAGGCCGGGGCACTGCTCGCCGAACTCGCCGCCCGGGACGAGCAGGAGATCGCGCTGCGGGCCGGCCGCCGCCTGACCAGCCGACTGCGGCAGGCCGAGGGCCTCACCCGGCCGCTGCCGCCGGTCCTGCGCCCCGACGGCAGCTACCTCGTCACCGGCGCCTTCGGCGCCCTCGGCCGACTGCTCTGCCGCACCCTGGTCAAGCGCGGCGCCCGGCGGCTGATCCTGGTCGGCCGCACCGCCCTGCCCGAGCGCTCCCAGTGGGCTTCCACCGACCCGGGCAGCCCCGCCGGGGAGCGGATCGCCTTCCTGCGCGAACTCCAGGCGCTCGGCGCCGAACCGCTGCTCGCCCCGGTCGACGTCACCGACGAAACCGCGCTCGCCGCCTGGCTCGCCGACTACCGGGAGCACCAACGCCCGCCGATCCGGGGCGTGTTCCACCTCGCCGGCCAGGTCAGGGACACCCTGCTGGCACAGATGGACCGCATGGCCTTCGACGCCGGATACGCCCCCAAGGTGGCCGGCGGCCACCTGCTGCACCGGCTGCTGCGCGACGAACCGCTCGACCACTTCGTGCTGTTCGCCTCCGTCGCCTCGCTGCTCACCACCGCCGGCCAGACCAACTACGCGGCCGGCAACGCCTTCCTGGACGCCCTCGCCCACCACCGCCGGGCCGACGGCCTGCCCGCGCTCAGCCTGGACTGGGGCCCCTGGGCCACCGGCATGATCGAGGAACTGGGCCTGGTCGCCCACTACCGCGACGCCCGCGGCATGAGCTCGCTGCCCCCGGACGCCGGAACGGCCGTCCTGGAACGCGTCCTCGGCCAGGACCGCGCCCAGCTGCTGGTCGCCACCGTGGTCGACTGGCCGACCTTCCTCGCCTGGTACCCCGCGCCGCCGCCGCTGGTCGCCGACCTGGCGGCGAGCGCCGCCGAGCAGGCCCCGGCCGAGACCGGCGGCTTCCTGGACGCCTACCGGGCGGCCGACCCGCAGACCCGGCTCGAACTGGTCACCGAACGGCTCACCGCCGCCGCCGCGGCCGTGCTGCGGATCGGCTCCGAGCGGATCGGCACCGACACCAGGCTCGGCGCGCACGGCCTCGACTCGCTGCTCGCGATGGAGCTGCGCGCCCGGGTGCACGGCGAACTGGGCGTCGCCCTGCCGGTGGTGGCCCTGCTCAGCAACGGCTCCGTCGGCGACCTGGTCGACCTGCTCACCACGGGCCTGGCCGAGCGGCTCGACACCGACGGCGGCCCGGACCGGGCCGAGATCGAACTCCACACCGACGAGTCCCGCTACCCGCTCACCCACAACCAGCAGGCGCTCTGGTTCCTGCGCCAGCTGCACCCGGACGGCTTCGCGTACAACATCGGCGGCGCCGTCGAGGTGCGCGCGGTGCTCGACCCGGAGCTGGTGTTCGCCGCGTTCCGCCACCTGGTCGCCCGCCACCCCGCACTGCGCGCCAACGTCACGGCCGAGGAGGGCCGGCCCCTCCAGCGCATCCGTGAGGAGGCCGCGGCCGACACCGGGCTGTTCGACGTCGAGGGCCGCCCGTGGGAGGAGATCCACGAGCTGATCGTCCGCGAGTACCGGCGGCCGTACGACCTCGACGCGGACCCGCTGGTACGGCTGCGGCTGTTCCGGCGCGGGCCGGACCGCTGGGTGCTGATGAAGGCCGTCCACCACATCGTCTCGGACGCGATCTCCACCTTCACCTTCATCGAGGAGCTGTTCGAGGTCTACGAGGCGCTGCGCCAGGGGCGCACCCCCGAACTGCCCCCGGTCGCCGCCCGCTACCTGGACTTCCTCAACCAGCAGAACCGCTTCCTGGCCGGGCCCGGGGCGCAGCGGATGCTCGACTACTGGCGCGGGCACCTGCCCGCCGAGATGCCGGTGCTGGCGCTGCCCACCGACAAGCCCCGGCCGGCCGTGCAGACCCACAACGGCGCCTCCGAGTTCTTCCGGCTGGACACCGAACTCACCGACCGGGTCCACGAGTTGGCCCGTGCGCACAACGTCACCCCGTTCATGGTGCTGCTCGGCGCCTACTACCTGCTGCTGCACCGCTGGTCCGGGCAGCCGGACATCGTGGTCGGCAGCCCGGTCACCGGCCGCACCCAGGAGGAGTTCGCCTCCGTCTACGGCTACTTCGTCAACCCGCTGCCGCTGCACGTGAGCCTGGCCGGGGAACCGACCGTGGCCGAGCTGCTGGCCCGGGTGCGGGAGAGCGTGCTCGGCGGACTGGACAACCAGGAGTACCCCTTCCCGCTGCTGGTCGAGCAGTTGGGGCTGCAGCACGACCCGAGCCGCTCCGCGGTGTTCCAGGCGATGTTCATCCTGCTCACCCACAAGGTCGCCGTGGAACGCTTCGGCTACCGCCTGGAGTACATCGAACTCCCGGAGGAAGAAGGGCAGTTCGACCTGACGCTGTCCGCCTACGAGGACCGCGCGGACGGCTGCTTCCACTGCGTCTTCAAGTACAACTCCGACCTCTTCGAGCCCGCCACCGTCCGGCGGCTCGCGGCGCACTACCGCAACCTGTTGGACGCCATGACCCGCGCCGCCGACGGCGAGCCGGTCGGCCGGCTGCGGATGCTGGACGCGGCCGAACGCCGGGAGATCCTCACCGGGTTCAGCGGCGCCGAACGCCGGATCGACCACGACACCCCGGTGCCGGAGCTGATCGCCAAGGCCGCCGCCGAGCACCCGGAGGCCGTCGCCGTGGTCGCGCCCGGCCGCGACGGGGTCCGGCGCCTCACCTACGGCGAACTCGACCGGCGCTCCCAGCGCACGGCCGTACGGCTGCGCGAACTGGGCGTCGGGGAGGGCTCGGTGGTGGCTGTCTGCCTGGACAAGTCACCCGAGCTGATCACCACCCTGCTGGGCATCTGGCGGGCCGGCGCCGCCTACCTCCCGCTCGACCCCGGGCACCCGGCGGACCGGCTGGCCTACCAGGTGGCCGACGCCGGGGCCGCCCTGGTCGTGGTCGACGAGCGGCGCCCGCCCGCCGCCGACCTGCCCGCCGAGCCGGTCACCCTGGAGGACCTGGACCGGCCCGCCGACGCCGCCGGGCCGCTGCCCGCCGCCGACCCGGACCGGGCCGCCTACGTGATCCACACCTCGGGCTCCACCGGCCGCCCGAAGGCGGTCCGGGTCGACCACCGCAACCTGGCCGCCGTCACCGCCGGCTGGCGCGCGGAGTACCGGCTGGACACCGAGGCCCGGGTCCACCTGCAGATGGCCGGGACCGCCTTCGACGTCTTCTCCGGCGACCTCGCCCGGGCGCTCGGCAGCGGCGGCACCCTCGTTCTGGTCGACCGCGAGCTGCTCTTCGACACCGCGCGGCTGCACCGGGTGATGCGCGAAGAAGCCGTGGACTGCGGCGAGTTCGTGCCCGCCGTGGCCCGCGCCCTGCTGACCCACTGCGAACGCGACGGCCTGCGGCTGGACTTCCTCAAACTGGTCATCGTCGGCTCCGACTCCTGGAAGGCCGCCGAGCACCGCCGGCTGCGCGCCCTGTGCGGCGAACGGACCCGGCTGGTCAACTCCTACGGCCTGACCGAGGCCACCGTCGACAGCACCTACTACGAGGGCGCGGCCGAGGAACTCGAACCCGGCCGGATGGTGCCGATCGGCCGGCCCTTCCCGAACAGCGCGCTGTACATCCTCGACCCGTACGGCGAGCCCGTCCCGGCCGGCGTGCCCGGCGAGCTGTGGATCGGCGGCGCGGGTGTCGCGGCCGGCTACCCCAACGACCCGGAGCAGAGCGCCCACCGCTTCGCCACCCTGGAGCTCGACGGCACGCCCGTACGGCTCTACCGCACCGGCGACCTCGGGCACTGGGACACCACCGGCACCGCGCACCTGCTCGGCCGGATCGACAACCAGGTCAAGGTCCGCGGCCACCGGATCGAGCCGGGCGAGATCGAGGCCCACCTCACCGCCCGCCCCGAACTCGCCCAGGCCTGCGTCGCGGTCCGCCAGGACGCCTCGGGCGAAGCCGTCCTGGCCGCCTACGTGGTCCCCGCCGAAGGCACCGTGCTGGACCGCCGTGAACTGCGCCGCCACCTGGCCGAGCACCTGCCCACCGTGATGATCCCCTCCTACCTCACCGAACTGCCCGCCCTGCCCCTCACCCCGAACGGCAAGGTCGACCTCGCCGCCCTTCCGGAGCCGAAGGCCGACACCGGCGGAGCCCAGCACGAACCCCCCGTCACCCTCTACGAGACCAGGGTCGCCGAGCACTGGCGCAACCTGCTCGGCCTGGACGAAGTCGGCCTGCAGCACGACTTCTTCGAACTCGGCGGCAGCTCGATCCGGCTCATCGAGCTGATCCACCACCTGCAGACCGAGTTCAACATCGGGATCCCGGTCGGCCTGCTGTTCAAGGTCACCACCCTGCACGGCATGGCCCGCACCGTCGAGCAGATCATCACCGGCGAGGTGTCCGGCGGCCAGCCCTACCTCTGGTTCAACGCCACGGCGACCGAAGGCCGTACGGTCTTCTGCCTCCCGCCGGCCGGCGGCCACGGACTGGTCTACCGGCAGCTCGCCGCGCACCTGCCCGAGCACCGGATCGCCGCCTTCAACTACCTGACCGGCGACGACAAGACCGCCCGGTACGCCGACCTGGTCGAGGAACTGCACCCGGCCGGACCGTACGTCCTGCTCGGCTACTCCCTCGGCGGCAACCTCGCCTTCGAGGTTGCCAAGGAGCTGGAACGCCGGGGCCGCACGGTGGGTTCGGTGCTGCTGGTCGACGCCTACCGGGTCCTGGACGCCTTCGACCTCGGCGAGGAACACGTGGCCGTCTTCGAGCGCGAACTCCACGAGCACCTGCACCGCCACACCGGCTCGCGGATCGTCGCCCGGGAAACCCTCGAACAGGCCCGGGACTACCTGGAGTTCTCCAGCCGCACCCCCAACACGGGCACCGTACGCGCCCAACTCGACGTGGTCTGCGAACGCGAGCGGCTGAGCGTGCACGTCGGCGGCGAGGAAGGCTCCTGGCACGGCGCCTCCACCACCGGCACCGCCGTGTACGCCGGCCACGGCAGCCACGCCGAGATGCTCGACGGCGAGTACGCCGCCCGCAACGCCGAACTGGCGGGCGCCATCCTGGCCGGAGGCACCGCCGATGGCCGCGGCTGACCGCGGACCGGACTGGTCCACGAGGGAGCGGGCCCCCGGCGGCCCGCCCCGGGTCATCGTGATCGGGGCCGGCCTGGCCGGCCTCGCCACCGGCTGCTACGCGCAGATGAGCGGCCTGGAGACCCGGATCTTCGAGAAACACGTGCTACCCGGCGGTTGCTGCACCGCCTGGTCCCGGCACGGCTACCTGTTCGACTACTGCATCGACTGGCTGATCGGCACCGCCGAAGGCACCGGAGCGCACCAGGTCTGGCAGGAACTCGGCGCCCTGGACGGCAAATCGGTGACCCGCTTCGACATCTTCAACCGGGTCGTCGACGAACACGGCCGCGCCGTCACCTTCTACGGCGACCCGGACCGGCTGGAACAGCACCTGCTCGCCCTCGCCCCCGACGACGCCAAGCCGATCCGGGCCTTCTGCCGGGACCTGCGCCGCTTCGTCGCCGTCGACCTGCCCTGGGACCTCACCCCGCCGCCGCTGCGCACCACGGCGGAGCGGCTGCGCACCCTGCGCGCCGTCCTGCCCGCCTTCCGGCTGTTCTGGCGCACCGCGACCACCCCGATGAGCGGCTTCGCCGAGCGCTTCCAGGACCCGCTGCTGCGCCGGGCCTTCCCCACCATGTTCCTCCAGGAGCCCGCGGGCTTCCCGCTGTTGCCGTACCTGTACACACTGGCCGCCGCGCACAACGGCAACGCCGGTTTCCCGCAGGGCGGTTCGCTGGGGCTGGCCCGCTCGGTGGAGGAGCGGTACACCTCGCTCGGCGGGGTGATCGGCTACCGCTGCCGGGTGGAGCGGATCCTGATCGAGGACGGACGCGCCATCGGCATCGAACTCCGGGACGGATCACGGCACTTCGCCGACCACGTGGTCGCCGCCTGCGACGGTCCGACGGTACTCGACCGCTTGCTGGAGGGCCGCTACTCCAGCCCCGTCACCGACCGGCTGTACGGCGAACTGATCGACAAGCCGGGCAACCTGTACCCGGCCGTGGTCTCCGCCTTCGTCGGCATCGACGGCCCGCTGCCGGAGGGCGAACCGCACAGCACCACCTATCTGTTGACGCCCGAGGACAGCGCCCGGCTGCCCGGCTCGCTGCAGCACAGCCTGGTGGTGCAACTGCGCTCGGCCTACGCGGAGGGCTTCGCGCCGCCCGGCAAGTCGGTGCTGCACTGCACCTACTTCAGCGACTACCGCTCCTGGAAGGACCTGCGGGTCCGGGACCGCCGGGCGTACCGGGCGCGCAAGCAGGAGGTCGCCGCGTTCGTCCGCGTCTTCCTGGACCGGACCTACCCCGGGCTCGGCCCGCGGATCGAACTCGTCGACGTTGCCTCGCCGGTGACCGCCGAGCGGTTCACCGGCAACACCTACGGCAGCATCCTGGCCTGGCAGGCCTTCTCCGAGGCCGAGGACGTCGCCAACCGGCTGGTCAACCGGGACCGGATGCGGCTGCCCGGCCTCAGCGGCTTCTCCATGGCCGGGCAGTGGACCGCCCTGGGCGGGCTGATCCGGGCCGCCACCAGCGGACGGTACGCCGCGCAGTACCTCTGCCGGGAACTCGGCCGGCCGTTCCGGGCCTGGCCCAGCGACAACCGGGAACCCTGGCACGCGGGCAAGTGGGGCCACCTGCCGCAACTCGACCGGGCCACCGTGGGCGTACCGGCCGTGGGAGTGCCGGACGTGGGCGTCGCGGACGTGGAAGTGGGAGTGGCGGAGTGAGCGGGACGACCACCGGCGGGACGGCCACCGGCAGCAGGCAGACCGTGGTCATCATCGGCGGCGGCCTCGGCGGCCTGTCCACCGGCTGCTACGCGCAGATGAACGGCTACCGCACCCGGATCCTGGAGATGCACGAGATCCCCGGCGGCTGCTGCACCGGCTGGGACCGCGGCGAGTTCACCTTCGACTGCTGCGTCAGCTGGCTGCTGGGCAGCGGTCCGGGCAACGAGATGCACCGGATCTGGCTGGAGCTCGGCGCCCTGCAGGGCAAGCTGATGCGCAACTTCGACGTCTTCAACGTGGTGCGCACCCGGGACGGCCGGGCGGTCTACTTCTACTCCGACCCGGACCGGCTGGAGGCCCACCTGCTGGAGCTGGCCCCGGAGGACGCCCGGCAGATCCGGCAGTTCTGCGCCGGGCTGCGCAAGTTCCGCCTGGCGCTGGCCCGTTACCCCTTCCTCAAGCCGGTCGGGCTGATGGGCCGGCGGGAGCGGTGGCGGATGCTCGCCTCCTTCCTGCCGTACTTCAACGTGATCCGCCGCTCGATCACCGTGCTGATGAGCGACTACGCGGCGCGGTTCCGCAGCCCGCTGCTGCGCGAGGCGTTCAACTTCGTCCTGTACGAGAAGCACCCCAACTTCCCGGTGCTGCCGACCTACTTCCAACTCGCCTCGCACGCCGGGCAGTCGGCCGGCGTGCCGGAGGGCGGCTCGCTCGGCCTGGCGCACTCGATCGAGGAGCGCTACCGGCGGCTCGGCGGCGAGATCACGTACAACGCCAAGGTGACCGAGATCCTGGTCGAGCAGGACCGGGCGGTCGGGGTGCGGCTGAGCGACGGCCGGGAGGTGCGGGCGGACATCGTGGTGGCCGCCTGCGACGGCCGGACGACCATGCTGGACCTGCTCAAGGGCCGCTACCTGAACGACACCTACCGCCGGCTGTACACCAGGACCATCACCGAGCCCGGCATGGTCTTCCCCGGGTACCTCACCGTCTTCCTCGGCCTGCGCCGCCCCTTCCCGGCCGGCGACCCGTGCACCACCTACCTGCTGGAGGACGAGCTCGCCGCCCGGCTCACCGGCATCCGGCACCCCAGCATCAACGTCCAGTTCCGCAGCCGGCACTACCCGGAGCTGTCCCCGGCCGGGACCACCGTGGTGTACGCCAGCTACTTCTGCGACATCGCCCCCTGGCGGGAGCTGAGCACCGGCCCCGAGCAGTCGCCCCGGCTGCGGCGCGGCGAGGAGCTGCACACCCTGCCGGTCGGCCGGGGCCGGGAGTACCAGCGCGAGAAGCGCCGGGTGCGGGACGCCGTGATCGAGTTCCTGGACGGCCACCACCCGGGCCTGAAGGACGCGGTGGCGGTCAAGGACGTCTCCACCCCGCTCACCCAGGTCCGCTACACGGGCAACTACGACGGCACGGTGCTGGGTTGGCAGCCCTTCGTGGAGAGCGGCGAGATCCTGGAGGAGGAGATCAAGCGCAACGGCCCCGGGCTGCCGGGCCTCGCGAACTTCTACCTCTCCGGTGTGTGGGCGACCACCGGCGGTCTGATCCGGGCGGCGGCGGCCGGCCGACACGTCGTCCAGTTCATCTGCCGGGACGACCGCAAGCCGTTCACCGCGGAGATCGACGACCACGCGCCGCCGCCCACCCTGCTCATCGAACCGGTCGGACCCGTCGACCGGCAGTTTGGAGTCACCTCGTGAGGATCGAGAAGTGGACCGTCCGGGAGCACGTGGACGGTGTGCCGGACATCGAGCGGATGTACCGCAAGGTCGTGGAGGAGCTGGACGTCCGGCTCGCCGCCGACGAGATGCTGCTGCGCACCCGGTACGTCTCGGTCGACCCGTACCTCCAGGGCATCGCGCTGGACACCCCGATCGGCGACCACATGGGCGCCGACTCGATCATGGAGGTGCTGGACGCCGGGCCGGCCGCGCGGTTCGCGGCCGGTGACCTGGTGCAGGGTTTCGGCGGCTGGCGCAGCCACCTGATCAGCAACGGCGCACCCAGGCTGTGGCAGACCGGCACCTTCCCGATGGTCTTCCCGGCCTTCCGCCGGCTGGACCCCGCCCACTACGACGAGGCGCTGCCGCTCTCCACCGCGCTCGGCGTCCTGGGCGGGCCGGGGATGACGGCCTGGGGCACGGTCGAGAAGTTCCTCGATGTCCGCGCCGGTGCGACCGTGCTGGTCAGCGGGGCCTCCGGGGCGGTGGGTTCGGTGGTCGGGCAGTTGGCCAAGCACCGGGGTGCACGGGTGATCGGCACCACGGCGACGCCGGAGAAGGCCGAACGGCTGTGGGAGCTGGGCTTCGACGGGGTGGTGCTGTACCGCGACGGCGACGCTCCGGAGCGACTGGAGAAGGAACTCGCCGAGCTCGCCCCGGACGGCATCGACCGCTACTTCGACAGCCTCGGCGGGGTGCTGACCGACGTGGTCTTCGGCATGCTCGCGGTGGAGAGCCGGGTGGCGGTCTGCTGGCAGTGGGGGAGCCAGGTCGGCGGCGGCTGGGCCGGCCCCCGGCTGCTGCCGATGATCATGTACCCGCGCACCACGATCCGCGGCATCTTCTCGCTGGAGTGGTTCACCGAGGAGAACTGGGCGGCGCTGCGGCGGGACGTCGGCGCGCTGGTCCGCAGCGGCGACCTGACGTACCAGCAGACCGTCCACCGGGGCTTCGACGGCATCCCCGCCGCGTACCGCAGCCTCTACCAGGACCGCTCGGCGAGCCGGGGGAAGGTGCTGGTCGAGCTCTGAGCGGCCGCGCCCGACTGCTCGGCGCTGCACGGCACTGCTCGGCACTGATCGGAAAGTGTTTCGCTGTAGTGGTTGACTGGTGTTCTACTAGACCATAACAATTCAGGGGCAGGCCTCAGGACCTCATCCACCGAGGAGACGCCCCGTGATCGAATTCCATGTGGACCGGACGGACAGCCTCCCGGCCTATGCGCAACTCGTAAAGCAAGTACGGGAAGCGCTCAGGCTGGGACTGCTCAAGCCCGGTGACCGCCTTCCGGCCGTCCGCGACGTCGTCGTCTCGTGCACGGTCAACGCCAACACCGTGCTCAAGGCCTACCGCGAGCTGGAGCACGGCGGCCTGGTCGAGGCCCGGCAGGGCTCCGGCACCTTCGTCACCGGCTCGCTCGGCGCCGTCGAACCCCACGACATGGCGCGGCTGCGCACCGGGCTCGCCCGCTGGGTCGCGGAGGCCCGCACGGCTGGGCTGGAGGACGAGGACGTCAAGGCCCTGGTCACCGCCGTGCTCGCCGAGGAGTCGGCCGCCGCCGAGCGCGACGCACGCCAGGCGGCCGCGCACCAGGGGGCGAAGGCGTGACCGCGGCCCTGGAGGTACGCGGGCTGACCAAGCGGTACCGGGGCGTGACCGCCCTGGACGACTGCAGCTTCACGCTCCCGGCCGGCGGGGTGGTCGCGCTGGTCGGCGCCAACGGCGCGGGCAAGTCCACCCTGCTGGGCATCGTCAGCGGCATGCTCGAACCCACCGCGGGCGAGTACCGGACGGACGGCCGGGTGGTGCTGCTCTCGCAGGACAAGCCGCTCTACCGCGACTTCAAGGTCACCGACATGCTGAACTTCGGCCGCCACACCAACCACGTCTGGGACCAGGCCCGCGCGCTGGGCTGGCTGGAGCGGTTCGACATCCCGCTGGACCGGCGCTGCGACAAGCTCTCCGGCGGCCAGCAGGCGCAGGTCGCGCTGGCCGTCGCGCTCGGCGCCTGCCCGTCGCTGCTCCTGCTGGACGAGCCGCTGGCCAACCTCGACCCGGTCGCCCGCAAGGCCGTCACCGGCGAACTGCTCGGCGAGGTCGCCGAGACCGGCATGACGGTGCTGCTGTCCACCCACGTCGTCGCCGAACTCGCGGGCGTGGGAGACCACTTGCTGCTCCTCTCGCACGGCCGGAACATCCTGGACGGCGACGTCGAGGACCTCCTCGCCCAGCACGTCCGGCTGAGCGGCCCGCGGGCCGAACGGCCGCCCGTCGAGGGGGAGACCGTCCACGAGAACCACACCGCCCGGCAGTCCACCTTCGTGGTGCGCACCCTGCTCGGCGCGGCGACCCCGCTCGACGCGCCCGGCTGGACCGGCCACCCCGTCACCCTGGAGGACATCGTGCTCGGCTACCTCAAGACCTCCCTCGGGGAGACCGGACGGTGAGCGCCCCCGCCACCACCCCGCCGCCCGCCGCCGCCACCCGGCCCGCGCCCGCCGCCCGGGGGAACCTGTGGCGCGGCATCCTCTGGCTCACCTGGCGCCAGCACCGCGGGCAGCTGATCGGCGCCGCCCTCCTCACGGCCGCCGTCCTCGCCTGGATGGTCGTCAACGCCGCCGACCTGCAGCACGCGCTCGACCTGTGCCACGGGCCGGACTGCGCCAAGGCCGTCGCCGACGACCGGCTCGCCAGGATCAACCACGGCGCCGACATCGCCGGCTACCAGCTCAACCTGGTCGTCTTCCTGCCCGCGATGCTCGGCATGTTCGTCGGGGTGCCGCTGCTGGCCAGGGAGTACGAGCACCGCACCGTACTGCTCGCCTGGTCCCAGGACATCAGCCCGCTGCGGTGGCTGTTCGGCAAGCTCGCCGTGCTCGGCACCGTCCTCGGCGTGCTGACCGCCGTGCTCGCCGCCGAGTGCCTGCACGTGGCGAACCTCGTCCACCTCGGTGCCCGGCGCAGCCTGTTCGAAGGGACACTGTTCCAGGCCGGCGGCTGGCTGCCGCTCACCCTCGCCCTCGCCTGGGGGATGGTCGGCGTGGCGGTGGGGGCGGCGCTGCGCCGGCTGCTGCCCGCGTTCGTGGTGGTGCTCGGGGCCTTCGGCGCACGCACGATGCTGATGGAGCAGCTGCGGCCGCACCTGATGGACCCGGCGACCCGGACGATCTCGCTCGCGGCCGAGCGGGGCGAGGGCATCGACCCGTTCGCGCCGGTGGCCAACGAACTGCTGCTGGACGGCGGCAAGCCGCCGTTCGTCGACGCGGCCGGGCACCTCCACCCGTACAACGAGGTGATGGGGCAGTGGTGCGGCAACATCCTCGACGGGCGGGCCGCGGCCTTCACCTCCTGCCTCCGGGAGCACGGGCTGACCGGCATCCAGCAGAGCCTGCAGCCGGCGAGCCGGCTGGGCACCTTCCACCTGATCGAGAACGGGCTGAACCTCGGGCTGTTCGTGGTCGCCCTGGCGGTGACCTGGTGGCTGGTGCGCCGGGCCCGGACCACGGTGTAGCGGGGGCCGGGGGAGGGGCCGGGGGAGGGGCAGGGGGCGGAGTCGGGCGGATCGGCGAGCCGATGCGGGCCGAGGCGCCCGCTCTGTTCGGTGCCTACGCGGTGGAGGACGGGGCCTGGGTGCCGTCCTGGCACAAGGTCCGAGCCTGGTCCGATGCGGGCCGGCCCCTCGCTGCGGGGCCCTCGGCATGAGGATCTTGGCGTGGCCCCTCGGTGTGGATGCCGAGGGGCCCGGGGCGGCGTCAGTTGAGCGTGAACCAGGTGCTGCGGGACTTCTTCCACTCGGGGTGGGTGAGGTCCTTGGCGTTGGTGCCGTCCTGGTAGAGGTCGGCGGAGCCGTCGTCGGTGATCAGCTGCGCGGCGGCGCCCGGGGTGTCCAGGTTCGGGACGTCCGGGACGGCCTCCCAGGCGCCGTAGTCGCCGGTCGGCAGGTCGATCAGCTTGACCGGCTGGGAGCCGGCCCGGCCGTCCCAGCGGTAGAGCGCGTACGGGGCGGAGTTGTCCTCGGCGGCCCAGGAGCCGGCCACGATCAGGTACTGGCCGAGGTCGTTGCGGCGGATGTCGCGGACCGAGAGCCCGCCGAGGTCCAGTTCGATCGGGTCGCCGAAGGCCGCGTGCGCGGCCGAACCGTTCAGCAGGGACGGGAAGTTGGTGACCGGCACCAGCAGCGCCCGGCCGCCGGTGACCGCCGGGGTGAGCGGCGCGCGGAAGCCGACGTAGGCGGTGCTGGTGCTGCCGGGGGCGAACTCCAGGCCCTCGACGTTGAACCCGTCGATCTGCTTGGGCACCTGGCCGTCGGCGGCGCCGGCCGCGAAGCCGTAGCGGTCGCCGTTGGCGGAGTCCCAGTCGATCAGGTCGTCGCGCAGGCCGTGGTACTGGCCGGCCAGCGAGAGCTGGGTGGTGGCGCCGGAGCCGGTGATCGTGGTGGCGAAGACGGTCTGCCGGTCGGGCTTGACCACGCCGTCCTTGTTGTTGCCGAGCGAGCCGGTCCAGTAGATGGTGTTGCCGACCCGGGTGGCGGCCTCGATGTCGATCTCCTTGGAGACGCCGAGGGCGGTGCTGAAGTCCCAGGTGCGCACCGGGGCACCGGAGTTGTTGCGGTCGTACAGGCGCAGGGTGTTGGACTCGTCGTCGCCGACCACGATGTAGCCGCCGCCCGCGTCCACGGCGGCCGAGGCGTCGCTGGAGCCGGTGAGGTAGCGGCTGGTGGCGGAGTACTGGACGGCGGCGGAGGCCGCGTAGTGCAGGGTGCGGGTGGCGCTCTTGCCGCCCAGGCCGGTGACCTTGATGGTCAGGTCGGTGTAGCCGACGCCCTGGGCGGCGACCGCCAGGGTGCGGGCGCCGCCGGTGCCGGTGACCGTGACGTCGCCGGTGCGGGCCACGGTGCTGCGGGTGGTGGCCGAGGCGGCGACGGCCAGCGCCGAGGCCGAGGCGCCGCTCTGCGCGACCGTCACGGTCACGGTCGGGTCGCCGGTGGCGCCGACCGCGCCGGAGAGGTAACCGGCCGAGAGGGTGATCGTCGGGGTGCCGTACGTCACCGCTGCGGCCGGGACGGCGGGCAGGGCGAGCACGGGCACCGCCGCGACGGCGACGGCCAGCGGCAGCAGGCGGCGGGGGGAACGCGACACGGTGGCAACCCTTCCACGGGTGGGGGGAGTTGGCGGAGGGTTGCCAGCCTGCGGGCGCTCGGCGAACGCCGACCCTACGTCGGCCCTACGTCGGCGGACGGCCCGGCGAACAGCAGGCCCCGGGCGGCCGCCGGTCGGGGCGCATCGTTCGTCGCGGCCTGGCGCCGGCGGTGGCCGTACGGCCTGGCGCGGGCGGCGGCCCTACGGCCTGGCGCGGGCGACGAGGAGCGGGCCGAGGACCCGGGTGCCGGGGCCGATCCGGCCGCCGGGGCCGGGCAGTTCGGTGGTGTTGGCGGCGGTGACCGGCCCGCCGCAGTGGCCGCAGGCCGTCACGGGCGTGGTGTCGTGCCCGCAGTCCAGGTGGCGGATCCGGGCCGGCGGGCCGGCCTCGCCCGCGTACCAGCGGTCGCCCCAGGCCATCAGTGCCATCAGCACGGAGTGCAGCTCGGCGCCCTTCTCGGTGGCCCGGTACTCCTCGCGCGGCGGGTGCTCCTGGTACTGCTCGCGGACCAGTACGCCCTCCTCGACGAGTCGGGCCAGCCGGGCGGCCAGGACCTTGCGGGAGATGCCCAGGTCGTGGGCGAGGTCGTCGAAGCGGTGGATGCCGGTCAGGACGTCCCGCATGATCAGCGCCGTCCAGGCGTCGCCGAACAGGTCGGTGGCGCGGGCGATGGAGCAGGCGACGTCGGCGAGCGAGGTGCGGGTCATGGCGACCAGGGTAGTTGGGTTCCCCGAGGAAACCCATCCCTGATAAGTTCCCTCAGGGAACCTGAATGTTTCGTGAGCGTCCCGAGGGAGTTCAGCCATGGGCACCACCCCGCACATCGAGCTCGACGCGGCGTCCCCGGAGGCGATCGACGGCCGGCACATCCGCGCCCTGTCCTTCCAGGCCGTCCGGATGGAGTACCTCGCCGAAGTCGCCCCCCGCGGCGAAGGCCGCCCCGCCCTGGTGATCGGCGGCGGGCGCGGACTCCCGGCGGCCGGACTGGCCCGGCTCGGCTTCCGGGTGGCCGCCGTCGACCCGTCCCCGGTGGCCACCGGACACGCCCGGGCCGCCCATCGGCGGGACGGCCTCACGATCACCGACCTGGTCGCACAGCCCGAGGAACTGCCCTTCGGTGACGGCGAGTTCGAGCTGGTCTACTGCGCCGACACCCTCGAGGTGACCGGCGACCTGGACGGGGTCCTCGGCGAGGCGGGCCGGGTGCTCGCCCCCGGCGCCACCCTGGTCTACGACACCGTCAGCCGCACCGCCCTCGCCCGGCTGGTCTACCTCGGCGCCTTCCAGGCCATCCCGATGACCCGGATCATGCCGCCCGGCCGCTACCGCGCCGACCGGCTGCGCACCCCCGCCGAGGTCGCCGCCGCGCTCGCCCGGCACGGGCTGCGCAACCAGGACGTCCGCGAGTTCAAGCCGCGGAACCCGCTCAACCTGGTCCGGGCGGTCCTGGCCCGCCGCGGCGGCCGGATCACCGACGAGGAGATCCCGCCGCTGGTCGACTTCGTGCTCTCCCCGGCCGCCCGGCCCCAGGTCACCTACCTCGGGCGCGCGGTGAAGGACTAGGTGTTCTCGCTCGTGACCCCGGCGGCCCGCAGGCGCCGGAGGACCGCCTCCCACTCCGGGGCGACCGGCTCGGTCCGCCGGGTGCCGACGCCCCGGTCCTTGAAGCCGCTGGAGGTCGACACGCACACCACCGGGCCGTCCGACAGATCCGGCTCACCGAGGCTGCGCAGCCCGGCCAGGCCGGCCGCCGCGGACAGCTCGGTCCACAGGCCGGCGCGGGCCAGCTCGCGCTGCGCGTCGGCGAGGCTGTGATCGTCCAGCGTCAGCGCCCGGCCACCGCTCTCCCGGACCGCGACCACCCCGCGGTAGCCGCTCACCGGGGAGGCGATCGAGTAGGCGTTGCTCGGACTGACCGTCACGCGGGCGGCCGGGAGACCCTGCTCGAGGGCCCGGGCCAGCGGGCCGGAGGCCGCCGCCTCACAGGAGTGGATGCGCGGCACCCGGTCGGTCAGGCCCAGGCGGCGCAGCTCGGCGAAGCCCTTCCAGACGCCGAAGAGCAGCTCGCCGTACCCGGTCGGGACGAACACGGCGCTGGGCACGCCGACGTCCTGGAAGATCTCGTACGCGACGGTCTTGTAGCCCTCGGGGCCGTACGTGTGCCCGGTGTGGGTGGTGGTCAGGTTGCTGACCGGGTGCAGGCCGAGCCGGTCGACGACCTGGCGCAGCAGCGGCCAGCGCGCCTCCCACGGCACCGGGAGGACCACCGCGCCGTAGGCGTTGAGGAAGGCGGCGACGTTCGGCGGGAGGTCGGGGCCGGTGAACACGACGCAGCGCAGCCCGGCGCGGGCGGCGTAGGCGGCGGCCGAGGCGCCGTGGTTGCCGGAGGAGGCGACCGCGATGCCGGGCGCGCCGACACCCACGGCGGCGCTGACGGTGCAGCGGTTCAGCCGGTCCTTGTGGCTCCAGGTCGGGTTGCGCGACTCGTCCTTGACGTACACCCCGGGCTCGATCTCGACCAGCGGCGTGGCGCCCTCGCCCAGGCCCGGCGCGAGCAGCGGCGGCAGCAGCGGGGCCCAGCGCTCCAGGCCGCCGCGGGTCGGGGCGGGGGCGAAGAGGCTCGCCGGGTCGGCCTTGTCGTAGGCGTAGTCGACCTCGACGGGGTAGGAGACGTCCTCGGTGCTCGTGCGCGGGCAGCCCGCGGTGAGCGGGGGCCAGAGCGGGTAGTCGAGGTCGGGGTCGCCGAGGGAGCGCTGGCCGGTTGCGAGAGAGTCTGCTGTTGCCATGTAAGCAGCCTAATGGTGTTTCAGGTGCTACCGGGTGGGGTTTGTGATTCCGGTGCGCGCGGGCACACTCACCGGGCCGGTCGAGGTCGAGAGCCGGTCGAGAGTCGGGTCGGACAGGAATCGGGGGAACGATGGACAGCGGCGTACGGGCGATGGTGGAGGCGATCGGCGAGGCGCGGCGGCAGCTGCGGGAGAACGCGCAGCCGAAGGCCCGCGAGAGCGTACGGGACAAGGTGCCGGGGCCGGAGGAGGCGGCACTGCTGGGCGCGCTCGCCGAGCTGGTGGACAGTGCCGGGGAGTTGGTCGGTGCGATGGCCGAACGGATGACCACCAACGCCACCTGTCGGACGTACGCGGTCGCGGGCCGGCGGCTGCGCGACGAGGCGAACAACCTGCGGGGCGACGCGAGGGTCGCCGCCGATCGGGTGAAGTGACGGCCGCCGGTTCCCCGTGGGGGTGCCGGCGGCCGTCGGGTGATGCGGGGCTGGTTCAGGTCCAGCAGTGGCTCAGCGGTGGCTGGGGAACTGCACCACCTGCTGGTAGGTGGGGCGGTTCTGCCAGGTGGTCTTGGTGTCCGTCACGCCGCCCAGCGGGCGCTGGATGATGGTGTCGGCGCACCACTGGTCGCCGGCCGAGCAGTCCGCGTCGCCCGGGTAGACCTGGGCCGGGGTCTGGGCGGCCGCGCGCTTGAGGGTGTCCAGCAGGACGCCCCGGCAGGCGGTCAGGTCGCCCCCGCCGCAGAAGGGGCGGGCCAGCGGGCCCTTCACCTGGTCGCCGAGGACGGCGCGCAGGTCCTTGTCCAGGTAGCTCCACCAGCCGTACTGGAAGGCCGAACCCTTGTGGGGGATGCCCTCGTTGGCGCTCACCGGGCCGCCGCCGGGACCGGTCTGCCCGCCCGAGGGCGACTCGTTGATCTGCAGGGCGCCGGTCAGCGCGGCGAACAGCTGGTCGCCGAGGCCGGGCCGCATGACGCCTTCGGACACCAGCGGCCACCAGGCGTCCAGCACCCGGATCGCGGCCGCGTCCGCGTAGGCGTGGCTGCCGGGTGAGGTCTCCTTCCGCTGCGCGCCGTCGGCGAGCCAGGTCTCCAGCTGCTGCAGGGCGGTGAGGGTGGCCGGGTCGGTGACCGGCGCGCTGCGCAGCACCCGGACCAGGTCGGGCAGCACGTCCTCGGCCCGCAGGTCGGCGAGCGCGGCGCCCTCCATGGCCTGGGTGAGCGAGACCCGGCTGACCTTGCCGCCGCTCCGCAGCAGTGTTTTCACCCGGTCGTCGAGCAGGTTGCCGCGGTGCACCGAGCCGTTGCCGAAACCGGCCGAGGTGTAGCCGTTCGCCTGCTTGTTGTTCCAGGAGACGTAGTAGTCCTGGTCGACGGACTGCGGGTGCTCGGCCGCCGGGGTGTACCGGGCGGTGTTGGTGGCGGGGTCGAAGTCCGCCCACTCGTAGCCGGGTTCGGCGCGGACCGGCAGTCCGGCGTCGACCCCCGGCGCGCGCACCGGATTGCTGCCGGAGTTGTAGTACGCGATGTCGCGGGAGTCGGCGTAGAACCAGTTGAAGGTGTAGTTGATGTCCTGCGCGGCCTGCTGGAAGCTCGCCGCGTCGTGCACCGCGCCGGGGTCGTTGAGCTCCTGGAAGCCGATGATGGAGTCGGCCTCGTGGCGGTAGGTGGAGCGCAGCGCGGTGAAGGCGACGGGTGCGCCGCCGACCGTGCCGCGGGCCGTGACCAGGCCGTACTTCGAGCGGTACATCACCAGGGTGTAGGAGCCGGCCGCGGTGGAGTCGGCGGTGGTCGGACTCCAGGCGTTCTTGCGTTCCAGCCGGTCGAAGGGCAGGCACTGGCCGTGCCAGAGGTAGGAGCCGGCGGCCGTGGTGACCGGTGAGCCGTCCGTGGTGCAGAGCGGGACGGCGTAGCTGTCGGTGATGTCCTGGCCGGCGGAGGTGGCGCTCCAGGCGTAGTCCTGGCCGCGGCCGAGCTGCACGTAGAAGCTCAGACCGGCGAAGGCGGCGCCGCGCGCGCTGATCCCGGGGCCCTGGATCTCCTCGAGCATCAGCAGCTGCGGGGCGAAGTAGCCGGTCTGCGGGCCGAACACGGCGACCGGGTGGCCGTCGTCGGTGTGCGCGCCGGAGACCAGCAGGGCGTTGGACATGCCGTGCTTGGCGGTGAGCAGATTGCCGGGGAGCACCCCGTCCGCCTTCGTCGCGGCGGTGTTCGCCGAGCCGCCGGCGTCGTAGATCATCCGCTCGGGCACCACCGAGCCGGGGTCGGGCAGCGCCTCGCCCTGCGGCTGGTCGGGCACGGTCGCGTACGGGAAGCTCTGCCCGTCGTGCAGGGTCTGGACGGCCTCGGGGTCGTCGGCCTCGCGCAGCGACTTCCAGACCGCATCCCCGGCGTCCGTGCCGTAGCGGGCCTCGGCGGCCGACTTGACCTGGGCGGAGGCGAGTTCGTTGCCGCCTCCGGAGCCGAACAGGGCGCCGACCACGGAGGCGAGGGCGACCAGGTCGGTCAGCTTGAAGGGCTCGATCGACCCGGCGTTGGTGATCGGGTCGATGTGCCCGGTCAGGTCGTACTCGCCGGGGAAGGTCCGGGAGTTGTAGGACTCCTCGGCGTACTGGTTGATGCCGTCGAGGTAGGCGTTGGCATCGGTGAGGGCCCGGGTGGCCCGGCCGCCGCGGGCGGCGATCGCGTCGATCTGCTGCTGCAGCTCCGCCTCGGTGTACGGCGCGGCCTGCCAGAAACTCTGCTCCAGCTGGCGGTTGGCGGCTGCCCCGCCCGCGAAGCCGGACAGCTGGCCGCGCCCGACGTGCCGGAAGAGGTCCATCACCCAGAGCCGGTCCTGGGCGGCGGCGTAGCCCGCGCCGAACTCGGTGCCGTAGCGGGTGGTGCCGGTGATGTGCGGGACGCCGGTGGCCTTGTCGCGCACGATCGTGACGTCCGACCGGGGGCTGGTGCTGCTCGCGACCTGGTCGGCGGGGACGCCGAAGGAGGCGTCGTTGAAGAAGTCGCGCAGCTTGGCGTCGGTGAGGCCGGGGTAGCCGGAGGCGAGCGAAGCGTACGGGCCGAGCTGGTCGTCGGTGTGGGCGGGGCGGGTGCCGAACATCCGGTTGAGCAGGATGTCGGCGAGGGTGGCGTTGCCGTTCTCACCGGGCGGCAGGATGTCGGCGCAGTGGCCGCCGCAGTAGTCGCCGGCGGCGGCGCTCGTTGTCGTGGGGGTGGTGGGGGCGGCCGCCGCGGTGGGGGCGGTGGTCAGGGCAGCGGTGACGAGCAGGGCCGACGCGAGGGCGGCGGCCGGGAATCGGAGGGGGTGGGGGCGTAGGCGCAAGGCGGACTCCTCCGTCGAAGCCACGGGGAGTCGACGGTAGGGGTGCTACTGACCGGTTGGCTAGTGGCGTGCATGCCATTTCCGTTGGAGCGGCGTGAAGTTGACGGGCCGTGGGCGGTGTGGCGGTGCACCGTCGCTCGCGCGTGCGGTGACGCCGCTGAAGGTCAGCAGGTGCCGGTCGTTGGTGACGGCGTACAGGTGGGGCTGCCCTTCACCGTTGCCTCGAGGTCCGCTGCGCAGGGCCACAGGTGGGGGCGGCGAGGACGGCCGGGCCGGTTGTCGGTGCTGTCGGCTATGGTCGGGCGCGTCGGAGGCAAGATCGTCCGTCGGAGCGCGGTTGAGGAGGGGGTGTGCCGTGGTGGAGACAAACGCGGCGGGGAGTGCGGAGGCGAGTGCGGACGTGGTGGGCCTTCGGGAGCTGCCCGCCGGGCTCACCCACGGGCCGAGCCGCGAGCGGCTGGCGGCCGGGGGCCTGCCCCGCTCCTTCGCGTACCTGGACCTGGCGGCGTCCTGGTACGAGCCCTTGCGGACGGCCGCGACCTGGTACGACGAGTTCCGGGAGGAAGGCGCCGAGACCCTGATCGTGCTGGGGGAGGCGCGGTACGAGGACCGGTACGGGGGCAACCTCGCGGATGTGCTGCTCGACGGGGCCACCGGCGAGGTGTACCTGGCCTGCCAGGACCATTCCGGTGCCCTGCGGCGAGACCTGCTCGCCAGCGGTCTGGAGTCGCTGGTCGCCCTGATGATCGAGGTCGAGGCCGTCACGGCCGGCGCCGACGAACCGTACGAGCCCGAGGACGGCGAGGAGTTCGAGCCGCGCGGCCCGGAGACGGTCGCCGAGGCCGTCCGGATCTCCCTGGAGCGGATGCGCCAGGCCGATCCGGAGCTGTTCCGGCGGACGGACGACCGGCCGGCGCACTGGGAGACGGCGACGCGGGTCCGGGCCCTCGCCTGGGGAGCGCTGCCGGGCGAGCCGGACGGCCTGCGGTACGCCATCGACGCGGCCCTGGTCGAGGACCTCGCGGTGCTCACCGACGGCACCGTCCGGCGCTTCCACGAGGACGACCTGCCGGCGGTGCTCAGCCACGCCCCGACCCGGCGGCTGCTCACCGGGCTCGGCCTGCCGGTCTCCACCCGGGGGATCTTCCGGATCGACCCGGTGGGGCCGCTGTTCACGATGGCGGAAACCTTCCCGGACTCCTTCGAACCCGATGACCCCGAGTACGGCGAGGAGTACCGCCGCGACTACCAGGGCGAGTTCCTGGCCTTCGGCGACTGGCCGTACGACTTCACCATCGCGCTCGACGGCGCCACCGGCCGCCTCGAACTCCCGGCCTGGTTCGACGACGGCGAGCCCGCCGCGTACCTGCACCGCGACGTCTCGGCCATGCTCTACGTGGTCTGGACGTACGAGCGCCTGCGCGCCGACCGGCGCCACTGGGACGGCGGGCACGCACCGGTGCCCTGGGAGGCCTTCCACCCGCGGGAACTGCTGGACTGTGCGGCCGAGGAAGCCCTGCGCGCGCTGGACCCGGAGGCGTTCGCGTCCGAGACGCACTTCTGGCCGATCCGGATCGACGACGGCCACATGGGGAGCCTGCTGGAGTAGCGGCGGGCGGGCAATCAGGGGGTTCGGCGGGCCAGGCGGCCGGCGAGGCGGGCGGCGGCGGTGGCCGCGTCGGTGCTCGGCAGGCGCGGGGCGAGGTCGGCGAGGTGGTGGAGGAGGTGCTGCCGGATCGGGCCGGGTGAGGTGGCCACCGAGCCGGTGAGGACGAGCGGTTCGGCGGGCACGGCGGTGGCGCGGACCAGCGCGGCCAGGTGGCCGGCGCAGGTGCGGGCGATCGCGAGGGCGGTGGCGTCGCCGGTGGCGGCCAGCCGGGAGACCAGCGGGGCGAGGTCGGCGAGCCGGCGCGGCGGGCCGTCGTAGGCCCACCGCAGCAGCCCGTCGGGGGAGTCGGCGGCGCAGTGGGCGCGGACGGCGGTGCCGAGCGGGCCGTCCGGGTCGGCGTGCGCGTGCCGAAGGGCCTCCCGGCCGAGCCAGAAGCCGCCGCCTTCGTCGCCGAGCAGCCAGCCGAGCCCGCCGTGGCGGGCGAGCGTGCGGGTGCCGTCCAAGCGGACGCAGATCGTGCCCGTCCCGGCGATCAGCACGGCGCCCCGGCCGTCGGTGACGCCGCCGGAGGCCAGGGCGGGGACGGTGTCCGGGACGAGCCGGACCGGGCAGTGGAGGCCGAGGGCGGCGCGGGTCCGCCGGGCGAAACCGTCCTGGTCGGCCAGCGCCCCGTACCCGGCCAGGCCGACCAGGCAGGCCGCGACCCGGGCCGGATCGCGGCGCCCGAGTGCGGCCGACACGGCGGCGGCCAGGTGTTCGACGGTGCGGGCCGGGTCCTGCCCGGCGGGGTTGGCGCCGCCGCTCTCGCCCCGGCCGAGCGGCGTGCCGACGGTGTCGAGGAGGACGGCGCGGGTGCGGCTGCCGCCCGCGTCGACGCCGAGCTGGAGGGTGGTCACGGGGGCGGCTCCGGTGGGCGGAGGGGGCCGGCCGCGCTGGGGCTGGCTGATCGGCGGTCAGTCTGCCAGGTGCAGTGCCGTGTCCGCCGGTCCCTGGGCGAAGCGGGTGAAGCGGACCTGCAGCCCGTCCCGCTCGGGCGAGGCGCAGAACGGTCCGGCCGCCGCGGCTGCTCCCGGGGGCAGCGGCGCCAGCCGGACCAGGCGCCAGGGGCCGTCTTCGCAGCGGGCGCGGACCGTCACGGCGTCCCCGCTGCGGCTGGCTCTGACGGTGACCCGTCTGCCGTGCCACTCGGGTACGGGGGCGAGCGACCAGTCGGAGACGCCGCGGGTGACGACCGCGCCCAGGTGCGGGAGGCCGTCGCTCATCTCGACCCCGGCCTTGATCCAGGTCTGCGGGTCGACCCGGACCAGCAGGCCGGCCTGGTCGTAGAGGGCGCCGAAGTCGGCGACGAAGGTGACCTCGGTCGCGCTGCCCGGCGGGAAGCCGGTGAGCAGCGCGTGCCCGTCGTCGCGGACGAAGCCGTAGCTGGTGGTGCGCCAGAAGTCGCTGCGGCCACGGGCGGTGACCAGGAGGTCGGTCCCGTCGGTCCGCGCCTGCTCGGGCTGGTTGAGCCAGCTGCCCTCGTGCCAGGCGATGTCGCGGGGCGGGTGCATGGGAGGCCTTCCTTCCGGTCTGCCAGCGGATGGCTGCAATTTTCAGAAAGGGCCATTCAACACCCGCCCGGGTGGGCTTGGGGAGGTTTGTCTGGGCTTCGGCACGTGACGGATCGGGAATCGCCGGATCGACGCCGGCCGACCGGTCGTGACACCCCCAGGTAGCGGAACTCGCGTCGAGGAACCCGGAGTCGAGGAACCGGAGTCGAGGAACCGGGGTCGACGAACCCGGAGTCTAGGAGGTCCGGGTCGAGGCACTCCGGCGTGCGGGCGGGGCGATGCGGACCCGCTCGGTGGCGGGGGCCCGCTCGATGTCGTCCAACTGGGCGAGGATGGTGGCGCGCAGGTCGTCGTCGTCCTCGAAGTGGTGGTCGTTGAAGAGGGTGTAGCCCGTCCACATCAGGTTGGCGCAGATCCGGGCCGGCACCCGGCCGGTCTGGGCGCCCAGGCCGACCAGCGCGACCGACCGGATGGAGCTCGGCTCCAGCCGGTTCTGCCGGTGGACCGCCTGGAAGGCGGCGGCGCAGGCCAGCGCCACGTTCAAGGTCTCGCTCACGTTCTGCGAGGAGGTCTGCATCGTCGGGGCCGAGATCAGGAACCGCGGGTTGACGGCTCCGGACGGGACGCACACCGCGCTGCCGACCGGCAGCGAGCCGGCGTGCCCGTCGCGGATCGCCTTCTGCACCCGCAGCTGGATGCCCGCGCCCAGGTGGCGCTTGATCGCCGCGTCCGTCCCGCCGTCCATCCGGCCGCGGGAGTTGGTGGGGCTGACCCAGGCGTCGGCCTTGGTGGCGAGGATCGAGGCGTGCCGGATCTCTATCCCGGGGGTGTCGGCGAAGGCCGCCCGCCAGGACTCGACCACCGTCGCGTTGAGGTCGGTCAACACCACCTTGAGCGGCGACTGCGCACGGTCCGTGGTCATGCTGAAGCTCCTGTCGTTCGGGGGTGGTTCCTGCTGACGTCGACGAAGCTAGCGCGCGCCACTGACAATCCGTCGGCGCCCGTCGGCGCCCGCCCGGCCGCCGCCCCGGGCGGCCCGGATTGTCACTCCCGGCTGGTAGGACTGTGGTGTCCGCCAGGAGCCTGACGGATCGTCATCTGTCGTTCGCCTGCCACCCGTCTGTCATTCGTACGGCCCCGACCAGCCGGGCCGCCTCACACCCTTAGGGCACCACCATGAGCGCTGTCGACACCCCCGCCACCCAGCCCGACCCGAACGACCCGCTCGCCCTCGCGGAGCTGTTCACGGGCGGCGGCGAGCCGTGGCTCCCGTTGCTGAAGCCGGTCATCGAGGCACAGTCCGGCGCGGCCTCGTTCATCGGCCCGGGCCGCGGTCCGGACGTCGTCCCCGTCCGCGAGCTGACCTTCCAGGCGCTGAAGCCGCACGCGCCCCACAAGTGGAAGGTGGTGGTCTTCGGTCAGAACCCGTACCCGCGGCCGGAGAGCGCCACCGGCATCGCGATGTTCGACAACACCTTCCACGACTGGAAGGACAGCAAGTTCGGCCGGGTGGTCAGCATCCGCTGCATCATCAAGGCCGCGGCGATGTGGAAGTACGGCATCCCCAAGAAGACGCCGATCGCCGACATACGGGCGCTGCTGAAGGAGCAGGAGACCGTCCAGCCGCCGGAGTGGTTCCAGGCGATGCTCACCCAGGGCGTGCTGCTGCTGAACGCCGCGCTGACCGCCAGCAGCGACGGCGCGATGGGGCCGGACCAGCACACCGCGTTCTGGCGGCCGGTCGCCGAGCGGATCGTCGAGGAGATCCTCCGGGCCAAGCAGCAGGCCGCTGAGGAGGACCGCTACGTGGTCTTCGCGTGGTGGGGCGCCCACGCGCGCAACCTGAAGAACGTCGTGCTGCGGCTGCAGAAGAAGTACCCCGAGGTCGAGGTCCGGCACATCGACCACGCCAACCCCGCCGCCCAGGGCGACATCTTCTGCGACGGCGAGCACTTCGCGACGGTCAACGCGGCCCTCGCCGCGCTCGGCGCCGAGGAGGTGGACTGGCTGCCCAGCACCGGGTGGAACGCGCACTCGGCCGACGGCGGTGGCGGGGCGGACGGCGCGGTCGCCGAGCGGATGGGCGCCTTCATCGCCTCCACCATGGAGCTGCACCAGCTCTACCTGGACCGCCTCGCGAGCGTGAAGGACGAAGGCCTCGTCCTGCCCGCCATCACCGGTGTGTTCGACACCCCGCTGATGGGCTTCCGGGAGGCGGCGGCCCCGGTCGCCGAGGTGCTGCGCGGCCTGGACCGGCATGTGGCGCTGTCGCACGACTTCGGCAAGCGGCGGGCGGACGAGGCGGCCGCCGGTCTGTCCGCCGACGAGATCGCCGCGCTGTACCTGTACACCTGCGAGTCCGCGTTCTACCGGGAGATCAACGCCGTCCTGCGCTCGCCGGACCGCGGCCGGCTGGTGCCCTACCTCCCGTACCTGCGGCTGCTGTTCGCGGCGGTGTCGCGGCTGCCCGTCCGCACCGAGCCGCTCTGGCGCGGCGTCTCGCTGGACCTGCGCCGGCAGTACCCGCTCGGCAAGACGGTGACGTGGTGGGGCGTCTCCTCCTGCACGTCCAAGCTCGGGGTGGCGCAGGCCTTCCTCGGCAGCCGCGGCAAGCGGACGCTCTTCGAGGTGCGCCCCGCCCGGGCCGCGGGCATCCAGAGGTTCTCGGCGTTCACCGGCGAGGAGGAGTTCATTCTGCTGCCGGGCACGCAGCTGGAGGTCACGGACGTCCGGGCCGAGCGCGGCGGCCTGTGCACCGTGACGCTGACCGAGCTGGCGGAGGCGCCCCTGGTGTCCTGAACCGGCCTCGCCGCCCCTCGTCCCGGAATCCGGACGCCGGACACCCGGACGGCCGGACGCCGGACACCCGAACGCCGCCGAATCCATAACTGAGTCAGTATCTTTACTGAGTTCAGTTATGCTGGATTCCGAACGAGCGGGTGCGCCCGTGGCGAGGGAAGGGACGCGAACGATGACCTCGGAAGTCCAGCAGGCGGCGCCGGAAGCCCAGGGCCTCGACGGCGAGCTGCGGCGGGAACGGGCCTACGTCGAGGACTGCCGGGCGGCGATGGCCCGGCAGGTCGAGGACGCGAGCCACCAGGTCGTCGCCGGAGAGGACGTCTCCGGCGACGGCGCCAGCGCGGAAGCGCTCGGCCGGTACCTGCGGACGCGCGCCAAGCGGATGAAGGAGCTGCCGCAGAGCCCGTCGTTCTTCGGCCGCCTCGACTTCGCGGACACCCCGGAGGCCGGGGACCACCGGCGGCAGCGCTACTACGTGGGCCGTCAGCGGATCTCCGAGGACCCGACGGTGCCGCCCCTGGTGGTCGACTGGCGGGCCCCGGTCTCCCGGGCGTTCTACCAGGCCGGCGCGCACGATCCGCTCGGGCTCGCGCGGCGCCGCCGGTTCGGCTGGGCGCCGTGGAGCGTCGGCCGGCCGGAGGAGCTCACCGGGCTGGAGGACGAACCCCTCGACGGGGCCGGGCCGCGCGGGGAGGGCAGCGGTACGGGCACGGCGGAGAGCGGTGCGAGCGCGGCCGGGGGCGGTCCGGCCGGCATCCTCGCCGCCGAGATCGAGCGGCCCCGCACCGGCCCGATGCGGGACATCGTCGCCACCATCCAGCCCGAGCAGGACGAGCTGGTGCGGGGCGGGCTGAGCGAGTCCGTCTGCGTGCAGGGCGCGCCCGGCAGCGGCAAGACCGCCGTCGGCCTGCACCGCGCCGCGTACCTGCTCTACAGCTTCCCGCAGCGGATCCGGCGCGGCGGCCTGCTGGTGATCGGCCCCAACCGGACCTTCCTGCGCTACATCGCCGAGGTCCTGCCCGCGCTCGGCGAGATCGACGTCGGCCAGTGCACGGTCGAGGACCTGGTCGCCACCCGGCCGGTCACCGCCGTGGACGACGAGCGGGCCGCCGCGGTCAAGCAGGACGCGCGGATGGCGACGGTGCTGCGCCGGGCGCTGTACGGGCGGATCCGGACGGTGGGCGCGCAGCCGCTCGTCGTCCCGGACGGCTCCTACCGGTGGCGGGTGTCGCCGGAGCGGCTCGACCGGATGGTCGCCGAGCTGCGCGAGCAGGCGCCGCCGTACGCGATCGGCCGGGAGAGCGTCCGCACCCGCGTGGTGGCGATGCTGCAGGACCAGGCGGAACGGCGGGCCGGCGTGATGTCCGGCGTGTGGCAGCGGAAGGTCGGCCGCTGCAGGCCGGTCGCGGCCTTCGTGGAGGCGGCCTGGCCCAACCTGCGCCCGGAGGCCGTGGTCGCCGGGCTGCTCGGCGACCCCGCCGTGTTGGCCGAGGCCGCCGACGGGGTGCTCAGCCCCGAGGAGCAGGCGGCGATCCTGTGGCGCCGGCCGCCGCGTTCGGAGAAGAGCGCGAAGTGGTCCGAGCACGACCTGATGCTCCTGGACGAGGTGGCCGGCCTGATCGAGCGCCCGGCCGGCTTCGGCCACGTCGTCCTGGACGAGGCCCAGGACCTCTCCCCGATGCAGTGCCGGGCGATCGCCCGCCGCAGCGCCTTCGGCTCCCTCACCGTCCTCGGCGACCTCGCCCAGGCGACCGCTCCCTGGGCCGCGCGCAGCTGGTCCGAGCAGCTCGCCCACCTCGGCAAGCCGGAGGCCGCAGTGGTGGCGCTGACCACCGGCTTCCGGGTGCCGGCCGCCGTGATGGCGCTTGCCAACCGGGTGCTGGGCGCGCTGGACGTGGACGTGCCGCAGGCGGTCTCGCTGCGGCGGGACGGCGAGTTGACGGTGCGCAGGGTCGACGGGGTGAGCCAGGACGGCGAGGCCGGCTCGGGCGGTGCGGCGAGCCCGCGGGGTGCCGCCGACTTGGGCGGCGCGGTGGTGGAGGCGGTGCGGGCCGCGTCGGAGCGCGAGGGCTCGATCGCGGTGATCGCGGCGGACGCTGCGGTGGCGCAGGCCGCTGAGGCACTCCGGGCGGCCGGGATCCCGACGGCCTCGGCCGAGCAGGTCGGCACCACCGCCCGGGTGACGGTGCTGCCCGCCTCGCTGGTCAAGGGACTCGAGTACGACCACGTGGTGGTCCTGGAGCCGGCCGCGATCGTCGAGGCCGAACCGCGCGGCCTGCACCGGCTCTACGTCGTGGTGACCCGGGCGGTCTCGCGGCTGGACATCCTGCACTCCCGGCCGCTGCCCGCGCCGCTGGGCGGGTGACCGGGCTTTCGGCCCGACAGCTGCGGCGTCGGGGCGACACGACGACAGGGCGACAGGACGATGGGGCGAACGGGGCGAACGGGGCGAACGGGGCGCCGGGCGACGGCCTCAGAGGCCGTTCAGGGCGGAGACCAGGCTGGCCACCGTGACGGTGTTGAAGACGAAGGCGATGACCGAGTTGGCGGCCACGGTGCGGCGCATCTCCCGGGAGGCCACCGTGACGTCGGTCGTGCCGAAGGTCGTCATGATCGCCAGCGCGAAGTAGATGTAGTCGCTCCAGACTTGGGCCTCCCAGCTGTCCGGGAACTCCAGGGCGCGCTCGTCCTCCACCAGGTTGTCGGCCTGGAAGGCGACCGCGAAGGACACCGCCACGCAGACCCAGGCGAGGGCGACCAGGGCGAGCGCCACCAGGGCGCGGGGGACCGGGCCGAGCCCGGACCCGAGGTGCCCGGGGAGCCACGCCACCGCGACCAGCAGCGCGGCGGTGGCGATGAAGAGCGAGACGCCCGGCCCGGGCGCCGTCCCCAGAAGGTAGCGCTGCAGTACGGTGCCCCGCTCCTCCCCGGCCCAGCCGCGCACCCGCTCGGGCGACGCGGTCGAGAAGGCGGTGGACGTGAGCACGAGGTACGGCAGGAGGTAGGCGAACAGCACCAGGACGCCCGTGTCCGCTCCCGACAGCAGGTCCCAGCTGCTGTCGACGCCGAGGAGCAGCGCTGCCGCGCCCGCCGCGACGGCCGCACTCACCGAGGACCTGCGGCGCTCGGAGAGCCAGGACGGCGGTTCGTCCCGGTCGGACGGCTCCGGGCGCGGGTCGCTCACTGGCCGGCGAGCCGCAGCGGCACGTGCACGACGGCCAGGGCCGCCGCCGCGGCCGCGAAGCCGAGGACCGCGCCGGCCGCGACATCGCCGGGGTAGTGCACGCCCGTGTGCACGCGGGAGTAGCCGACGGCGACCGCCAGCGCCCCGAGCGGGACCGCCGCCGGAGGCAGCACCACGCCGACGGCGGTGGCGAAGGCCGTCGCCGACGCCGTGTGCCCGGACGGGAAGGAGGCCGACTTCGGCATCCTCACCTGCCGTGCCACGATCACCTGGGCCCGCTCCCGGTCGGGCCGGCGCCGGTGGACCACCTGCTTGCCGAGCAGGTTCGCCGCCACGGAGGCCAGCGCGACGGCGGTGACCCCGACCACGGCCGCCTGCCGGGGCCTGCCGGGCAGGAGGGCAAGGCCGGCGGCGACGGTCAGCGAGATCTTCGAGTGGTCGGCCGCGCGGGACAGCCGCCGCAGCGCGGAGTCCAGGGCCGGGGTGGGGGTGGCGGCCACCGCCGCGTACAGGGCCCCGTCGATCGCGCGGAGGTCGGTGAGCACCCCCGCCGCAGAGGCGTTCCGGTCAGGCACGGGACCTCGCCTCGCCGTCGCGCTCCTCGGCGCCCCGTCCCACCGTGTCCCGTGCCGCCGTGTCCCGTTCTTCGGCGTCCCGTCCCACGGAGTCCGGCTCGCCGTGGCCGAAAGCGAGCGTGGCCAGCTGCCGCCAGTCCACCCGAGGCGTGACGGGGACGACGCCGGGGCGGTTGCGCGGTACCAGGACCCGCAGCGCCCCGGGACGCGTCGTGCACACCACCGGCGTGGGCAACCGCAGTGCCTCACCGTCGACGGCCACCGGGATCTCCTTCTCGTCGGAGGTCACCTCGACCCGACGCGCGGTCAGCACGGTCAGGCCGGTGGACTGCGAGCCCCGTACGGCCAGGTCGGCGGCCTGCGCCGCGCCCTCCACCCGCAGGCCCACCACGCCCAGCTCGCCGGTGTCGAGGCGGGGCCGGCGGCCGCCGCTGTCCAGGTCGTCGGGGGAGCCGTACGGGTTGTTGCTGACCAGCAGCGCCTGCTGGTCCGAGAGCGCCGTGGGCGCGGTGCCGTCCACCGGGGCGTCCGCCGGGCTGTCCGCCGGGCCGTCCGCCCGGGCGTCGACCCGCCGCACGCCCTCGCCGACCAGCAGGTCCGGCAGGAGGTTCAGCGCCGTGCCCGCCTTGGCGTCGCGGTACTCGGGGTGCTGCACGACGTCCGCGTACACCCCGAAGGAGACGGTGTTGACGAAGGGCCGGCCCGCGACCTCGCCGAGGTCGATCCGCAGCTCCTCGCCGTCGGTCAGCGCGTCGAGGCAGCGCGCCGGGTCGGACCGGTCGAGGCCGAGGTCCATGGCGAAGTGGTTGCGGGTGCCGGCGGAGATCACCAGGAACGGCAGTCCGTGCTCGGCGGCGACCGCCGCGACCAGGGCCTGGGTGCCGTCGCCGCCCGCGACGCCGAGCAGGTCGGCACCGCCGGCCACCGCCTCGCGGGCGAGCGCGGCGACGTCGGCGTGGGCGTCGGGGTCGAGCAGGACCACCCGGGCGCCGAGTTGCTCCGCCCGTTCGGCCAGCCCGAAACGGCCGACCTTCCCGCCCCCGGACTTCGGGTTCATGATGAGCACCGGCCGCTGGGGCCGGGGCGCGGCGGCCGCCCGCGCCGTCTCGGTCGGGCGCGCGCGGCGCAGCGCCACCCGGCCGAGGACCAGCGCCGTGCCCCAGCAGAAGATCAGCAGCAGCGCTGTCGGCCACAGGTCGTGGTAGACGAACAGCACCACGACGGCGATCGGCGCCGAGATCGCGAGCAGCGCGCCCACCACCCGCACCGCGCCCCGGTACGCCAGGAACCACCAGACGCCGGCCGCCCAGACCACCAGCTCCACGAACCCGGCCACCACCACCTCCAGGCCGCCGTCCCACAGGGCGAGCAGCAGCACGACCACGGCACCGACCGCGGCCAGCAGCGCGCACCGCGCGAGCACCCGCGCGGTCCCGCCCCCGTCGGAGCCCACCTGCCGTGTCCCGTCGATGTCGTCCTCCCTGAGCCGTGTCCCGGGCTTCTTCGCGTAGCCCGGTCCGTGTCAGCAGCCTGCGCACTTCCGTCACGGCGGGCATTCCGGCCAGGCTGTCCGGGTGAGCCCCGGGTGAGCCCCGGGGCGGGCCGGTCGGCAGGCCGGTCGAGGGTTCGGTTCACCCACCGCGCGGTTGACCCACCGTGCGGTTGACCCACCGTGCGGTTGACCCACGGCCCGGTTACCCGCAGTCGGGTCAGTCATGCGGGACGAGAGCGACCGGGCAGTGCACGTGGTGGATCGCCGAGTGGGCGACCGGGCCGAGGTGGGTGCCGAGCAGGGTGCGCCGGACGCGCCGCCCGACGACGAGCAGACGGGCGGTGGCGGCGGCGTCCACGAGGGCGACGCCGGCGCTGCCGCGGATCAGGTCGGTCGTCACCTCCACCTCGGGGCGGCGGGCCCGCCAGGGCTCCAGCAGCTCGGTGAAGCGGGTCCGTTCGGCGGAGGAGAGTTCCTCCTGGAGGCCGCCGATGGCGTCGAAGGCCATGTACTCGGTGCCGACCGGCGGGGACCAGACGTGCACGACGCGCAGCGGGGCCGAGCGTCGGGCGGCGGCGTCGAAGGCGAAGGCGAGCACGTCGTCCGCCGGATGGGCGAGGTCGAGGCCCACCAGCACGGGGCCGTCCGGCTCGTCCTCGCCGGCCCGGACGAGCACCACCGGGCAGGCGGCCCGGCGCAGCACCTCCTGGCTCACCGAGCCGACCAGGAAACCGCGGACGGCGCCCAGGCCGCGGGAGCCGAGCACGAGCAGGACGGCGTCGCGCGCGGCGTCCTCCAGGGCCTCGGCCGGGGCGGCGGGGACGTGCGAGGAGCTGACCGGGACTTCGACGGCGGCGCGCAACTCGGATTCTCGGGCGGCGAGTTGCTCCACCGATCGCTGGTGCGTCCGCTCGCTGCCGGCCACGTCCCGGTGCGGCCAGGGCCAGGCCTGGAGGAGGCGCAGGGGGCAGTCGCGGCGTTGCGCCTCGCGGGCGGCCCAGGCGGTGGCGGTGAGGCTCTCGGGTGAGCCGTCGAAGCCGACGACGACGGGTCCGGTCATGGTCTGCTCCCTACATCGGCGTCATGATGTGTTCCCTCAGCCGCGCAGGGTGTCGAGGGCGGCGCCCAGCCGCCGGGCCGCCTCGTCTGCGACCTCGCCCAGTCCGCCGTCGGGGCCGGCCAGCGCGACCAGCGTCTTCGGGTCGACGGCCTCCACCACGGTGGCGTCGCCGTCCGCGCGGACGACCACGTTGCAGGGCAGCAGCAGTCCGATGCGGCGGTCGGCCTCGAGCGCCCGGTGGGCGAGGGCGGGGTTGCAGGCGCCGAGGATCAGGTAGTCCTCGATCTCGGCGCCGATCTTCTCGCGCAGGGTCGCCCGGACGTCGATGGTGGTCAGGATGCCGAAGCCCTGCTCCTTGAGGGCGGCGGTGACCGCCTCGACCGTCTGTGCGTACGGCCGGTCGAGCCGTACTCCGATCCCGTAGTCCATGGTTCCTCCCGGGGGTCGCGGCCCCAGTATCGGCGGCGGGCGGGGCCACCGCCTCTCGGGTTCGGCCCGGCCGCCGCCGCTTCCTCCGGCCGGGTTCGCGGCGGGGATGGGTAGGCCGGCCGCCCGCGCGGACAGGATGCACGGTCCTCGCTCGAGGAGTCGGCCGGCCGGGTGCCGCCGAGCGGCTCCTCGATCCCGGTGGGAGGCGTTCGCCTCACAGGAAGTAGAGGCGGTTCAGCGGGACGGTGTCGGCGGGTTCGGAGTGGAGCGGGGTGCCGTCGAGGGTGACCAGGCCCGACGGCTCCGGAAGGACGGCCCGGAAGAACGGTCCCGGTCCCGCAACACCTCCGTCCTCGCCTGGTTCACCCCGGGAGCGGATTCCCCCGAACGGCGGATGCGTGCCGCGCCGGATCCTGACCTTCCTGTCAGTAGCGTGCGGAGCCGAAGCCGGCACTCAACGGAACGAGGACTCATGGCTCACCCCCGGCCGTCCCGCCGCTCGCTCCTGCAATCCGGGGCCGCGCTCGCCGCGTTGGCCCTGCTCGGCGGCTGCTCCTCCGGCGGCGGCGATGAGCAGCCCGGCCCGAGCGCCACGGCCTCGGGCGCGGCCCCGGCGGGCAGCCCGGCCGCCGCCGGGCGGACCATGCCGGCCGAGTCGCAGCCGCACACCCGCACCTTCATGGCCTGGCCCGCGCTGGAGGAGGTGTGGGGCGACCAACTGCCCGGCGTCCGGCAGGACATCGCGGGCCTGGCCCAGGCCGTCGCCGGCTTCGAACCGGTGGTCCTGCTGGCCCGCCCCGACCAGGCCGACCAGGCCCGGCAGGCCTGCGGATCCTCGGTCGAGGTGCTCGAGTTGACGGTCGACGACCTGTGGGCCCGGGACACCGGCCCGACCTTCGTCACCGGCCCGCAGGGGCTCGCCGGGGTCGACTTCGACTTCAACGGCTGGGGGAACAAGCAGACCCACGCCAACGACGGCCAGGTCGCCCGCAACCTCCTCGCCCACTACGGCATCACCCGCCTCCAGGCGCCGATCACCGGTGAGGGTGGCGGCATCGAGGTGGACGGCGAGGGCACCCTGATGGCCACCGAGAGCGCCTGGGTCAACGACAACCGCAACCCCGGCAAGTCCCGCGAGCAGATCGAGGCGAGCTTCAAGGACCTGCTCGGCGTCGAGAAGGTGATCTGGTTCAAGGGCGTCGCCGGGCAGGACATCACCGACTGCCACGTCGACGCCCTCGCCCGCTTCGCCGAGGCCGGCACCGTTGTCCTGCACCGCCCCGCCGCCGACACCCCGCCGGACGTCTGGACCGCCGCCTCCGCGCAGGCGCTCCAGGTGCTCCGGTCCGCGACCGACGCCAAGGGCCGCACGCTCAAGGTCGTCGACCTCCCCGAGCCCGACGTCGACCTGATCCAGGGCGCGGGCAAGAACTTCCTCGCCACCTACATCAACTACTACGTCTGCAACGGCGGCGTCATCGTGCCGCGCTTCGGCGACCAGGCCGCCGACGACCAGGCGGCCGGCATCATCGGCGACCTCCACCCGGGCCGCAAGGTCACCCTGGTCGGCATCAACCACATCGCCGCCGGCGGCGGGGGCATCCACTGCGCCACCCAGCAGCAGCCGGCCACCGGCGCGTGAGCGCGTCGCGGCGGCGCGGCAACCGCCTCCTCCTCGCCCTGCTGATCGTGGCGGTGCTGTGCTCGGCCGGCGTCGCGCTGTACCTGAACGAGCGCGACACCCGGCAGCAGGCCCATGAACTGGCCCTCCCGGGCGTCAGCGACTGGATCGAACTGGACGTCACCTCCCAGGACATCAACCCCGGGACGGGCGATCTCACCCTCTTCGTCGTACCCGTCCCGCACGGTGGCCTCGCGGCGGGGCCGGGCACCTCCGCCTTCAGCCGGCAGGTCGTGATCACCGTCCAGTCGGCGGTCCGCACCGAGCTGCGGGCGGCGCCGGGGGAGGCGGCGACGCCCCAGCCCGTGCCGGCCAACTTCTACGACGGCACCGTGACCGACTACCCCTTCGACCGCCACCACTTCGCGCTGTCGTTCGCGGCCGCGGACACCACCGGCGGCATCCCCGTCGGCGTGGTCTTCGTGGACGCCGACCCGTTCTTCGTCGTCCACCCGACCAGCACCCCGCACCCGTCCGGAGCGATCGTCCTGGAGGGCACGGTCACCAGGGCGCGCAGCACCTTCATCCTGGCCTGGTTCATGATCGCGGCCATGTGGGCGCTCGGCCTGGCGGTGATGGCCGGGGCCGAGGTGCTCTACCGGGGGCGGCAGGGGATGGTGTGGCCCTCGCTCGGGTGGATGGCCGCGACCCTCTTCGCGCTCATCGGCATGCGCAACGCCGCGCCCGGCTCGCCCCCGATCGGTTCGCTCATCGACTACCTGGCCTTCTTCTGGGCTGAGGGCATCATCGCGGCGTGCCTGACGTTCACCGTCGTGGCCTGCACCCGCGTCGAGCGCCGCAAGCGCGCCGAGGCCGAGGCCGAGGCGGCGGGCGCGGCCGGTTCCGGCCCGTGACGGGGGACGCTCCGGGCCGGTTCGACGGGGCAGGGTCCGGTCCGCCGACCGGACCCTGCCCCGAACGGTGGCCGGTCCCGGAGCCCGTCCGCACGCCCCCGGGCCGGCCCGTCCGGTCAGCCGAGAGCGGGGATGTCGTGGGTGGCGCAGTGGATGCCGCCGCCGCCGGCCGCGATCGCGTCGATCTTCACCGGGACGATCTCCCGGCTCGGGAAGTACTGCTTCAGGATCTGCTGCGCCCGTTCGTCGGCCCTGGCGTCGCCGAACTTCGGCAGGTAGACGCCCTTCGAGCCGATGTAGAAGTTCATGTACGAGGAGACGAAGGCGTCGCCGCGGCCGGTGATCCGGTCCGGGTCGGGCTGCTGGAGCTCCACCACCTGCAGCTTCCTGCCGGTCGCGTCGGTGGCGTCCCGGAAGACGGCGCGCGCCTGGTCGGCCGAGCGGGACCAGACGTCCGCCGGGCTGCCAGGGAAGACCTGGTCGAGCAGGACCACGCCGGGGGCGGCGAAGCGGGTCAGGCAGTCGACGTGGGCGTCGGTGATGTCCTTGCCCTTGACACCCGCCAGCCAGATCACCTTGGTCACGCCGAGGAGCCTCTTCAGCTCGGCCTCGACCTGGTCCCGGCTCATACCCGGGTTGCGGTTGTCGTTGACGACGGAGCTCTCGGTGACCATCAGGGTGCCCTGCCCGTCGGTCTCGAAGGAGCCGCCCTCGGCGACCAGCCGGGTCTCGATCCCCTCGACGCCGTACTTGGCCAGCACCGCCCGGGCGACCTTGGAGTCGTTGCCGCGCTGCTGCTTGCCGCCCCAGCCGTTGAAGTTGAAGTCGACCCCCTTGACCCTGCCGCCCTCCTCGACGAACACCGGCAGGGTGTCCCGGGCCCACAGGTCGTCGACGGCGATCGGCACCACCTCGACGGCCGAGCCGCAGGCCTTCTGCGCGGCGTCCTTCTGCTCGGGCCGGGCCATCAGGACGACCGGTTCACGGGCGGCGATGGCCTGGGCCAGGCCGGCGACGTCCCGGCGGACGTCCGGGAGCTGGTCGCCCCAGACGTTCTCGGAGGCCGGCCAGGACATCACCGTGCGCAGGTGCTTGTCCCACTCGGCGCCGAAGCGGCGCACCCCGGGGGTGCCGCCGGGGGCGCCGCCGGGCTGCTGGGGCGGCACGGTGGGGTCGACGTCCTCGACGCCGTTGGGGTCGCAGGCGGTGAGGCCGAGGGTGAGGGCACCGACGCCGACACCGGCGAGGGAGCGCATCAGGGTGCGGCGGGACAGGGCGTTGGACATACGGGAACTCCAGCTGAGGGTCTGGGCGGTGGAGGGGGCTTCGGTGGCTGTGGCTGTGGCTGTGGCTGTGGCTGTGGCTGTGGCTGTGGCTGCCGCGACGGCTACGGCAGCGGCTCGTGCATGGTCGAGCAGTGGATGCCGCCGCCCCCGGCCATCAGGCGGTCGACGTCGATCTGCACCACCTCGCGGCCGGGGAAGGCCGCGGCGAGCGCCTCCCTGGCGGCGGCGTCCTTGTACGCGTCGCCGAACTGGGCGGTGATCACGCCGCCGTTGACGACGTGGAAGTTGAGGTAGGAGTCGACGAACTTGGAGCTGCGGGAGCGGACGGTGTCCGGGCCGTGCACGGGGAGGACCTGCAGACGGCGCCCCCGGGCGTCGGTGGCGGCGGACAGGATGGCGAACTGCTCGCGGGCGTCGCGCGCCCAGGCGTCGTTGCGGTCCGCCGGCGGCAGCTGCACCATCACCACGCCGGGCCGGATGAACCGGGAGGTGACGTCCACGTGGTCGTCGGTGATGTCCTGGCCCTTGATCCCGGGCAGCCAGATCATCGTGTCCGCGCCGTAGGTCTCCAGGACGGCCTCCTCGACCCCGTCCCGGCTCATGCCGCGGTTGCGGTTCTTGTTGACCAGGCTGCTCTCGGTGGCCATCACCGTGCCGTCGCCGTCGGTCTCGATCGCGCCGCCCTCGCCGACGAAGTCCGCGTAGGAGTGGCGCAGGCCCCGGCGGGTGGCCAGGAGTTCGGCGACCTGGGCGTCGTCGTGGTGCACCTGCTTGTTGCCCCAGCCGTTGAAGTTGAGGATCACGGCGTCCAGACCGCCGTACCCGTCGCGGCGGAAGACCGGCGCGATGTCGCGCATCCACAGGTCGTCGGTCGGGATGGCGGTGATCACCTCCACCGCGGAGCCGCACCGGGACCGGGCCTTGCCCGCGGTCCAGTCGTCGGGGGCGCACATGACCACCGGCTCGAACTCGGCGATCGTGCGGGCGATCAGGGCGATGTCCTCCTGGACGCCGCCCAGGCGCAGTCCCCACACACCCCGGCGGGAGGGCCAGGACATCCAGGTCCGCGCGTGCGGGACGTCGTCCGCCGGCACCCAGTACGGCCCGGTGGAACGGTCATCGCGGTGGTGGGTCATGAGGGTCTCCAGATCGTGCGACGGTGCCGGGAGGGGTGCGCGGGGCCGCCGGCTCCACTCTTCGCGCCGCGACGCACCGGCGCACCACGGAGCGGGGCCGACGGCCGACACCCTGCCCTGCGGCTTCAGGCTCGCACTGACTGAAAAATCAGTCAAACGCGTGGGCGTGCCCTGACGCATCCTTGACGGCTGCCGTGCGGAGTGTGACGCGCCCGGGGCGCTCCGTGCCGATGGGTGCTGACCGGTGCGGATCGGGGCTGATCGGGCGGATCGGTGTGGATCCGGGCGGCTCAGGAGCCGAGCCGGGCCACCTCGGCGTCGATCGCGTCGACCATGAGCGTCCGGGCGTGTGCCAGCGGCAGGCTGCCGCTGAGCCAGCGCGTGCTCAGCCCCTCCAGCAGTGCGGTGAGCCGCTCCGCCGCTCCGGCCAGCACGACCGCCGAGGACATCGGCCGCTCCACGCCGAGCAGCTCGGCGATCTCCTGCACCCAGATCCGGGTCGCCCGCGCCAGGTCTTCGCGCAGCGTGTCGTCGAACACCGCGCTCGCCCGCAGCTCACCCCAGGCGGTGCTGTTCTCCCGCACCTCGACGGTGTCCTGGAGCTCCAGCAGCAGCGTCTGCTCCAGCTCCTCGCGCGGCGTCAGCGGCGGTGCGTCCGCGGCGCGCTCGGTCGTGTAGCGCTCCGCCCGGTCGTTGATGAACTCCAGGGTCTGACGGAGGATCCCCGTACGGTCCTTGAAGTGGTAGTAGATGAGTGCGGTCGACACGCCGGCCTCCGCCGCGAGCTCCTCCACCCGCAGCCCGCGCACCCCGCGCCGGGCGATCACCCGCGCAGCTGCTTCCAAGATCGACGTTTTACGACTGGCCACGGTCCACCACCTTACCCGTGCGTACCGACAGGATCGGACCCGTCGTCTGAGAAACAGGTCAGCCGCCGACCGTTGTGTCGGTGGGGCGGCAGGCGGGAAGATGCCGGGTGCCCCGTACGTCGGCTCCCTGTCCCGCCGTCCCCTTGCCCCGCCGTCCCCCTGTCCCGCCGTCCCGCTGTCGATCGGATGCCTGGTTTGGACTCCCTCCTGCTTTCCCGCCGCGACCTCGACTTCCTGCTGCACGACTGGCTGGACGTCACCGCCCTGACCCGCCGCCCCCGCTACGCCGACCACGACCGGGACACCTTCGACGCGGTGCTGGAGCTCAGCGAGTCCATCGCGACGAGGCACTTCGCCCCGCACAACAAGAAGAACGACGCCGAGGAGCCCCGCTTCGACGGCGAGCGGGTGCACCTCATCCCGGAGGTCGGGCAGGCCCTGCGGGTCTACGCCGAGGCCGGCCTGGTCGGCGCCTCCATGGACTACGACCTCGGCGGTCAGCAGCTGCCCGTCGTGGTCGCCAACGCCTGCCGGGCCTGGTTCCAGGCCGCCAACATCGCCACCGCCTCCTACCCGCTGCTCACCGTCGGCAACGCCAACCTCCTCCTGGCGCACGGCAGCCGGGAGCAGATCGACACATATGTGCGGCCCATGGTCGACGGCCGCTTCTTCGGCACCATGTGCCTGTCGGAGCCGCAGGCCGGGTCCTCGCTGGCCGACATCACCACCCGGGCGGTGCCGGCCGCCGACGGCACGTACCGGATCACCGGCACCAAGATGTGGATCTCCGGCGGCGACCACGAGCTCAGCGAGAACATCGTCCACCTGGTGCTGGCCAAGATCCCCGGCGGTCCGGCGGGCGTGAAGGGCATCTCGCTGTTCATCGTGCCCAAGTACCTGGTCGGGCCGGACGGCACGCTCGGGGAGCGCAACGACGTGGTGCTCGCCGGTCTCAACCACAAGATGGGCTACCGCGGCACCACCAACGCCCTGCTCAACTTCGGCGAGGGCCGGCACACCCCCGGCGGCGCCCCGGGCGCGGTCGGCCACCTGGTCGGCGAGCCCCACCACGGGCTCGCGTACATGTTCCACATGATGAACGAGGCACGCATCGGCGTCGGCCAGGGCGCCACGGCGCTCGGCTACACCGGCTACCTGCACGCCCTCGACTACGCCCGCACCCGCCCGCAGGGCCGCCCGCTCGGGGGCAGGGACCCGCACGCCCCGCAGGTGCCGATCATCGAGCACGCGGACGTACGTCGGATGCTGCTGGCGCAGAAGAGCTACGTGGAGGGCGCGCTCGCCCTCGGCCTGTACTGCAGCCGGCTGCTCGACGAGGAGGCCACCGCCGAGCAGGAGGCCGACCGGGCCCGCGCCCACCTGCTGCTGGACGTCCTGACGCCGATCGCCAAGAGCTGGCCGTCGCAGTGGTGCCTGGCCGCCAACGACCTCGCCATCCAGGTGCACGGCGGCTACGGCTACACCCGCGAGTACGACGTCGAGCAGTTCTACCGGGACAACCGGCTCAACCCCATCCACGAGGGCACCCACGGTATCCACGGACTGGACCTGCTCGGCCGCAAGGTCGTGATGGACGGCGGCGCGGGACTGCGGCTGCTCCTCGACACCCTCGCGGCGACCACCGCGCGGGCCGCGGCGGCCGGCGGCGAGGCGGCCGACCTCGCCGCCCGCCTGGACGCCGCGGCGGCCCGGATCGGACGGACCACCGCCACGCTGTGGGCCGCCGGGGACCCGGCGGCCGCGCTGGCCAATGCCACCGTCTACCTGGAAGCCGTCGGCCATGTGGTGCTGGCCTGGATCTGGCTGGAGCAGTTCCTCGCGCTCGGCGCCGGCACGGACGCCTTCCGCCAGGGCAAGAGGCAGGCAGCCCGGTACTTCTTCCGGGTCGAACTACCGCGCACCGGGCCGCAGTTCGACCTGCTCGACAGCCTCGACCGGACGGCGGGGGAGTGCCGCCCCGAGTGGTTCTGACGATCCGCTTCCCCGGGTGGGGTCAGCCGGTCGTGGCCCGCGTGCGGGTGCGGGTGCCGGTGGCGGTCGGGTGGGGCCAGGCGTGGTGGTGGCGGTCGATGACGTAGTGGTGGCCGTGCCGCCAGGCGCCGGTGGCGGTGGCGTGCGCGTCGGCGAGATGGGGGTGGCCGGTGGGCAGATCGGTGTGCAGGTGCTCCAGCACGTCGGGGTCGCGGGCCGGCCACAGGGCGGCGGCTCCCGTCGCGGCGGCCAGGGCGACGACGCCGAGGACGGCGGCGGTGACGGGCAGTCCGGCGCCGGCGGCGAGCCATCCGGCGAGGGGATAGGTGAGCAGCCAGCAGGCGTGCGAGAGGGAGAACTGGGCGGCGAACGCGGCCGGCAGGTCGGCGTCGGCGGCCGAGCGGCGGATGAGGCGTCCGCCGGGGGTGAGCACGGCGGAGCTGCCGGCGCCGACGAGGGCCCAGGCGGCGAGCAGGGCCACCCACGATCCGGTGCCGGCCCGGACGGCGGAGATCGCGGTGACGGCGGCGAGGACGGCCGGCAGGGAGAAGGCGGCGGGCAGCATGATCGCCCGGTCGCCGGTGCGGGCGAGGAGGCGGGGCAGGAGGAGCGCGGTGAGCATCGAGCCGACGCCGTAGGCGCCGAGCGCGAGCGAGACGGCCCCGGCCGGGCGGTGGAAGTGGTCGCGGACGACGTTGACCGTGTCGACGAACACGATCGCGCCGGCGGCGGCGACCGTGAGGTCGAGGGCGAGCAGGGCACGCAACCGGGGGGTGGCCCGGAACAGCCGGGTGCCGAAGGCGGCCTTGGCGTGGCCGCCGCCTGCGCGTTCGACCGGGGCGGGCTTGGGCAGGACCGCGGAGACCACCAGGGCGGCGGAGGCGAGGAAGCCGACCGCCGTCCCGGCGAACAGCCAGTCGTACGACACCGCAGACAGCAGCAGCGCGGCGAGCGCGGGGCTGAACAGCGACTCCAGGTCGTAGGCGAGCCGGGACATCGACAGGGCGTTGGTGTAGTCGCGCTCGGCGGGCAGGACGTCCGGGATGGTGGCCTGGAACGTCGGGGTGAAGGCGGCCGAGGCGGCCTGGAGCAGGAAGACCAGGACGTAGATCTGCCAGACCTGGTCGACGAACGGCAGGGCGAGCGCGACGCAGGCCCGGGTGAGGTCCATCGCGACCATCAGCGTCCGTCGGGGCAGCCGCCCGGCGAGTGCGCCGGCGATCGGCGCGATGGCGACGTAGGCGACCATCTTGATCGCCAGCGCGGTACCGAGGACCGCCGAGGCGTCGCTGCCGGCGATCCGGTACGCCAGCAGGGACAGCGCCACCGTCGCCAGGCCGGTGCCGACCAGGGCTACGGCCTGGGCGGTGAAGAGGTGGCGGTAGGCGCGGTTGCGCAGCACGGACAGCATGGGCCCCGTCCCGGTCGGCAGTGGGGTGGTCAACCCATCATAGGAACAGGTGCGTACGTGTGCACCTATTCGTCGGAAGTCGACCCGCCCCGGTTGTCCGGCGCGCCCGCTGTCCGGCCCGCCCGTGCGGGTCAGTCGTGGGGCGGCAGGTGGCCGATCTGGTGGTCGGCGACGTTCAGCGCCTCGTCGACGAGCCGGCGCAGGTGGCCGTGGCGCAGCGAGTAGACGACGCGCCGCCCCTCCTTGCGGGTGGCGACGAGACCGGCGAGCCGGAGCTTGGCCAGGTGCTGGCTGACCGACGGCCGGGCGGCGCCCGTCGCCTCGGTCAGCGTGGTGACATCCGCCTCGCCCCGACCGAGCCGCTCCAGCAGGGCGAGCCTGGTCCGGTCGGCCAACAGCGTCAGCACGGACGCGGCGACGTCCAGGCGCTGCTCGGCCCGCTGCTGCGAGCGGTGTGCATCTGCCAGGTGGGTGCCGGTGCTCATTCGCCCATCGTAGGGCGTTCCCGTGCGCAGGTGCGTACATGCGCCTACGGAGTCGCCATCGGAAGGCCGCGAGCCGGACGCGCGGATCGACGGCTGCGGGGGCGGACGTGAGCGGCGTGAGAGGCTCGCCCCATGGAACATCGCGTACTCGGCCGCACCGGTCGGCCCGTCTCGATCATCGGACTCGGCACCTGGCAGCTCGGCGCGGACTGGGGTGACGTCCGGGAGGAGGACGCCCTCGCCGTGCTGGAGGCCTCCGTGGAAGCAGGCGTCACGCTCTTCGACACCGCCGACGTCTACGGCGACGGCCGCAGCGAGCGGCTGATCGGCCGCTTCCTGAAGGACCGCCCGGACGCGGACGTGTTCGTCGCCACCAAGTTCGGGCGCCGGGTCGAGCAGCGCCCCGAGCATTACCAGCTCGCCAACTTCCGTGCCTGGGCGGACCGTTCACGGGCCAACCTGGGGGTGGAGCGACTCGACCTGGTGCAGCTGCACTGCCCGCCGACGCCCGTCTACTCCTCGGACGAGGTCTTCGACGCGCTGGACACCCTGGTCGCGGAGGAGCGGATCGCCGCGTACGGGGTGAGCGTGGAGACCTGCGCGGAGGCGTTGACCGCGATCGCGCGCCCGGGCGTCGCGAGCGTGCAGATCATCCTCAACGCGTTCCGGCTCAAGCCGCTGGAACAGGTGCTGCCCGCCGCCGAGGCCGCCGGGGTGGGGATCCTGGCCAGGGTGCCGCTGGCCTCCGGCCTGCTCTCGGGCCGGTACAGCGAACGCACCGTCTTCCCGCCGGACGACCACCGCACCTACAACCGCCACGGCGAGGCCTTCGACCAGGGCGAGACCTTCTCCGGCGTGGACTTCGCGACCGGCGTCGAGGCGGCGGCTGAGTTCGCCGCGCTCGCCCCGGAGGGCGCCACCGCGGCGCAGACGGCGCTGCGCTGGATCGTCCAGCAGCCGGGCGTGACCACGGTGATCCCCGGCGCCCGCAACGTGGCGCAGGCCCGGGCGAACGCGGCCGCTGCCGGGTCGGCGCCGCTGCCGACGGCCACCCTGGACGCCGTGCGGGAACTCTACGACCGCCGGATCCGGCCGCAGGTGCACGACCGCTGGTGACGGCGGTGCCCTGACCCGGCCGCGGGCCGCGGCGGGCCGGCGGGCGTCGGTGGCCCTCGGCGTGCCCCGGTGTCGCCCCGGTGTCAACTCCGCGTACCTGGGCCGGTGGTGAGGCCGAGGAAGTACCCGCGGTCCGGAAGGGCCGCCGGCAGCGGGTAGTCGAGCAGGACGTGCAGGTTGCACGCGGTGAGCGTGTAGGCGTGCAGGAGCAGGTCCGCGGTGGTGTCGGCGCCGAGCTTGCGCAGCACGGTCCTGGTGGTGCGGCTCCTGGTCGTCCGCTCCTCCCAGACGGCGCGCCGCCCCGGGTCGTCGCCGAGCAGGTCGAGCACCTCCTTGGCCCGGGCGGCCCGGGCGGCGAGGTCCGGGCCGTACCCGGTGCCGGCCGCGCCGTCGGTGGCCGTCCCGGTCCCGGTGGCCGTCCCGCTGCCGGAACCCGATCCGCTCCCGGCGCTCCCGCCGCTTCCGCCGCCCGTGTCGGCCGCGCCCGCGTAGGCGTCGGCCACCCGGTACGGCGACTGCGCGATGTGAACCAGCGCGCCGACCGGGCCGCCGGTCCGTCCGGCCCGGTCGGACCACTGGACCAGCTCGCTGCGCCGGTGGCTGGTGGTGACGTCGTACATCACGCTCTTGATGCGGGCCAGCGCGAGCAGTTCGCCGATCGCGGGAACCCGCGACGCGCGGAACGGCTGCCAGGTCATCCCGGCCGAGGCGTTGACCACGACGATCTCGTCGACGTCGTAGGCGGCCGGCGGGTGGTCGGGGCGCCGCGCCCGCTCGGGAAGCCCCACCAGCCACTCGTCGGCCATGTTGTCGTACACCCCGCCGTCCGTGAGCACCAGATCGGTCGCCGCCTCGGTGGGACCGGCCGGGGGCGGGAAGCGGTGGCGGGCGGTGGGGAGGCGCCGGACGGCGAACGCGCCCGGCAGACAGGCCGAGGACTGGACCGCCGTGGAGAGCGGGAGGCCGCCCGGAACGCCGGTGCCGAACCGGAATCCGTAGACGAACGCCGGCGAGAAGTAGAAGTGGTCGCCGCTCTGCAACTCGGTGGTGCAGAACACGTGGTCGACGGAGCGCCGCACGGCGGAGAGGTCCGTCGCGGCGCCGTCGCCGTCGCCGTGGAAGAACTCGCGGGCCAGCGCCCGGTCCACGACGGCGCTGCGCCGCTCGAAGACCACCACCGCACCGGCCAGGAGCAGCAGCCCTGCCCCCAGGAGCACGCCGGAGAGCAGGCGCAGACCCTCGACGGCGGTGGCGGCGACCCCGGCGAGCAGGGTCAGCACGGCCAGGCCGGCGAGGGCGAAGAGCGAGCGCACGTACCGGTTGGTGGACGGCCCCCAGAAGAACAGGCCGACGCGGGCGCAGTGGCGGATCAGCGGACGGACGCGTTCGGCGAAGTCCGCGCCCGGGTCCTGCCGGTAGTCGGTCTCGTGGGCGACTACTCCGTTGGCGACCGAGCCGCCGGACACCGAGGAGATCGCCACGACGTCCCGGTGTCGGCCGCTGTCGGCGAGGTACAGCAGGGCGCCGATGCCCCACATGGTGGCGCGGTAGCCGCCTCCGGAGAGGGCTACACCGATGCTGGCCATGATCAGACCTCCACGGTCGTGCCGGTCGCGGGCGCCGCCGGGTAGACGGCGGTGTAGTGGCGCTCGCGCTGTTGCGCGGCGTCGGCCCACGGTTCCGTCGTGCGGCTGCGGTAGTTGAAGACGAGTTCGGCCGGAGCGGCGCCGCCGTCCGCCGTGCTGCCGTCCACCGGGCCGCCGTCCGCCGCGTCGAGGTGGTCCACCGCCGCGATCATGCGGTCGATCGCGGCCGCGTCGGGGTGGTGGAACTTGTCGCCGTTGGTCGAGACGAGGAAGCGGCGGGTGTCCAGCCGGGACAGCAGGCCGTCCGTGGTGTTGGCCGCACTGCCGTGGTGCGGGACCTTGAGGGCGCCGACCGTGAGCCTGGTCCCGCCGAGTTGCTTCAGCAGCCGGTCCAGGCCGCGCCCGAGGACGTCCCCGTGGCTGTCGCCGGTGAGCAGCAGCCGGTGTCCGTCGTGCTCCAGCAGGAAGGCGATGCTCGAACCGTTCGGCACGGAGGTGTCGAGCCGTTCGCCGCCGAGGAGGTCGGTGCCGAGGCCGCGCAGGTTCTTCCGCTGGGCCAGGAGGGCGAGGGCCTGGTCGGGGTCGCCGGGGGTCATGCCGAGGCTCCTCACCGTCCGCCCCCACTCCCGCAGCAGCGCGTCCAGCTCGGGCCGGCCGGGGGAGAGCAGGGTCGCCCGGGCGCCGCCGGGCAGTTCGGCGGTCGGCAGCGCTCCCCGGTCGGCGAGGCAGAGGGCGGGCGGTGCCTTCCCCGCGCGGGGAAGCCCGAAGGCGGCGTTCCAGGAGAGCTTCTGACGGTCGATCAGTGCCTGGACCATCTCGCCCTGGGCGGCGCCGAGCAGGTCGGTCCGTTCGGAGACCTGCGGCCAGCCGTTGAACCACACGTCGTCGATCGCGAGGTTCAGCGCGGCGCGGTCCTGCAGGAGGCGGACGACGCCCTCGATGTGGTCGCCGTCCACATGGGTCACGACCAGGACGTCCAGGTGGCGGCTGCGGGCCGGCAGTGCCTTCACCCGGGCGAAGACCGCCGGGTAGACGGGGCTCGGGCCGCCGTCGACCAGCATGCGGTGGACGTCCGTTCCGCTGCCGGGCCATTCGACCCACAGTGCGTCGCCGTGTGCGGCGGGCAGCATCTCGATGGTGATCACGATCCGCCTCCCGGTGCGCCTTGCGGTGCGGCTTCCGGTGTGCCACCACCCCCACCACCATCCCCACCACCCCCACCCCCACCACCCCCACCCCCACCTCCACCCCCACCACCGACCGCTGCCGGCCCGTCGTCGGTCACTGGCGGTCGGTTGCCGACCAGCCAGCGGGCGTCGCCGAAGGCCACGACTGCCATGGCCAGCGTGCAACCCCGGAGGAGCAGCTGCCGCCGGATGTCGCGCACCAACTCGCCGATGGTCAGGTCCTCGCGGGTGTTCCCGGCGAGCATCACGCCGGCGATGCCCGCCATCACCGCCGCCTGGCGACCGAGGGTCGGTACCAGCGTCCCCACCACGACCGGGGCGCTCTTCTCCAGGAACCTCGCTGCCACGTTCTGCCAACTGACGTCCTCCTGGGCGGTGTTGCAGCCGAGCAGCATGACGACCGGGCCGACCTCGTGATCGTGCAGGTCGGAGACGATGTCCCGGCGGTCGATCAGGAGCGACGGCAGTTTGCTCGCCCGGCCGATCTCCAGGACCGGGGTCGCCCCCTGGTCGTGTCCGTGGTGGGGAACGGCCAGCAGCAGCGGGGGACCTTCGGTCTTGACCACCTGCCGCCAGCGTTTCCAGCTGTCGGCCGTGTGCAGGGCGTCGGGTCCGAACGAGTCCAGCAGGGTGCCGACCGCGTGGTCCCGGTCCGCCTTGCGGACGATCCTGCTCGCCGCGAAGAGCGCGCCGTCGACCGGGCGCAGCGTGCTGCGGGTGCCCTGCGGGGCCTGTTCGACCACGCTGCGGTCGAGCTGGGCGCGCTCCACCCGGCGCTCGATCACCATGCGCAGGCCCCAGAAGCCGAGCGGGCAGATGGTCCTGCGGCTGAGGACGCCGGAGCGGTCCGGGCGGCGGCAGGAGCAGATCCCGGTTTCGAGGGCGTGCTGCCAGCCGTCGCAGAGCTTGGCGGTGTCGGCGGGATACCCGTAGTCGTAGACGAACTCCAGCGGCCAGAGTTCGGCCGTCTCGGCCGACACCAGCTGGAGCGACGCGGCGTCCTTCAAACCGCCGCACCCCTGCTGCTCCAACTGCTGGTAGAGGGAGCTGCCCTGCTGGGCGAGGCCGCGGAGCAGGCCGACCGGTGCGGGTGAGCCGGGGCCGGGGCCGGCGCCGGTGGCGGCGGCGTCCTCGTTCACGGACTGGTTGAGCAGGCCCCGGATTCCGGCCCGGAACCGGTCGAGATCCGGGATCCGCACCGGGCCGTTCTCGCCGGTGCCGACCACCAGGACCTCGTCGCTCACGATCCGGATCGTCGCCGAGCGGGCGTCGGTTGCCGTGCTGTCGGCTGCGTCGCCCGCGCCCGCGCCCGCGTCGGTGTCGTCGTGCCGACTCGGCGGTTCGGCGAGCGAGTCGTACGCTTCGCCGTTGATCGCGATCTCCCGCCCGTCCACGGGGTCGTCGGACGCCGCGACCGGGCCGCTGATCACCAGCCGCTGCAGCTGGCGCTTGCGGTAGTAGACGCGGGCGGTGCACCGGATCTCCCGCTCCTGGGCGCCGACCGTCACCGGGAAGACGGCCTCGCTGGAGGCGCCCCGCCGGGGCAGGAAGACCTCCACGGGCTCGTGGAGGAGTGCCTGGTCCCGCTCCTCGCCGAAGGCGACCGTGAGGCGCGCCGCCCCGCCCCGGAACTCCAGGCCCTGCTCGGGGAACGCGGACGCCATCTGGTGCCACTCGGCGCTGTGCGGACCCACCCGGAGGTGGATCTCGTTCACCGCGCCGGCGTGGAAGGCGCGCAGGAGCCGGTTGCCCGTCTGCTGGTCGCTGACGAGTGCCTGGAGGTAGCGGTCGTTGGTCACGCCGGGCGCCGCTCCGGCCTGGCGGACCTCCCGGACGGCGTCGGCCACGACCCCGCCGAGTCGCATCCCGTTGAACCGGACGCCTGCGGCCGCGCGGCGGATCCGGTCGGTGAGGGCCGCGAGCGGCGGCCGCCGGTCGGAGAGACGGAGGTCGTCCGCCGCTTGCCCGCCGAGGCCACCGGCGTAAGGCTCGGCCGAGCCACCGGCCGGCAGCTCGGCCGGCTCGACCGGGGGTGGCGGCACCGCGGGGGCCGGGGGTGGCTCGACCGCGGCCGCCAGGCCCTCGGCCACCGCGTGGTGCTCGGCGAGCCCGGGGTGGGCCACCGTCAGCCAGGAGCCGGCGCGGCCGGCCGCCTCGTCCAGGGCGAGGTTCTCGGAGAGATGGCGGACGAACCGGTCGAGCCAGTCGACCGCGCCGGTCGCCGAGAGGTCCGCGACGACCCAGCCGGAGGCGTCGAGCCTGCGCGCGGCCGCGTCGAGTTGGGCCAGCTGGTGCGGGTCGGGCGGCTGTGGGGCGCACCAGGCCAGGCAGACGGCGCTGAGGCCGCCGCCGGCCGTCAGCGCGTCGAGCTCGGCGGCGCCGGAGACGGCCAGCACGTCGCAGTCCCCGTCCTGCTCGCCGAGGGTGTACACGTCGATGACCGGAGCTACCTCCGCGTCGTGGTCCAGCACGGCGAACAGGCCCTCGGCGGCCTCCGTCGTGACGGCGCAGAGGCGCAGCGGCCACTGCCAGCGGGGCTCCGGCTCCAGGGTGTCGTCCGCGATGAAGACCGCGCCGACCGCGGGACGGGCCTCGGCCAGGCGCGTCGCCAGCGCGTGCCGGCTCCGGTGGGGCACCCCGTACAGCGTGAGTCGCACCGGTCCGGCCGCGCTGCCCGCGGCCTCGAACCAGCTGTAGCCCAGTTTCACCTGCAGCCGGCTGTCCTCCGCGAGCCGCGACAGGAGGTCGGGGGACCAGTGCCACTGCCACGGTTGCGCGGAGTCCGGCAGGTCGCCTGGGTCGACGAAGTCGTCGTAGCCCCGCGATCCCGCCCCGGCCGCGACCGGCGGGTCCAGCACACCCGCGACGGCGAGGGCCTCCGGGGCGATGGAGCGGATCTCGTTCAGCTGTGTCATGGGAGACCTCTGGAGTGTCTCCGGGGGGAGGTCGGCCACCGCTCAGGCCGGAACTCCCGACTCCTCCACTCTCCCACGAATCGGGCCCACCGGGGGGCCCACCGGGGAAGGCCCGGCCGGCGGGCCGCCCGCCGCTGCCTGCGCGTGAGGGGTGGAGGTTTGACGTGCTGCCCGGGGAGTCTTGTATGGTTCTTCGCGAATCATCCAGAGGGGTGGAGGGACCGGCCCTACGAAGCCCCGGCAACTCCCCGGTCGACCCGGCGTCCGAAGTACGCGCCGTGCCGTCCGGGATCAGTGCCAACTCCGGCCTGTCGCCACTGTGGCGCGGGAAAGATGAGGAGACACGGTGCTCTCTGTGCTGTCCTTCGCCCGGGCGCTTCCCGCCCCGGCCCTTTCGCGTACCCGTCTCGTGCCCGGCGCAGGCAATCGGCCGACTTCCTCTCCGGCCTGTCCTCGCTGACCACCCCCGCTCCCCGCCCGGAGCCTCCGTGAGCAGCGCCGACCCGCCGCTCACGGGATTTGAGACGGAGTACCCATTCCATGGACAACACGAGCGGCGTCGGTGTGCTCGACAAGGTCACCTCGATCCTCGCCACCCTGGAGGCCGGTCCCGCCACCCTGGCCGGACTCGTCGCCGCCACCGGCCTGGCGCGGCCCACCGCCCACCGGATCGCGGTGGCACTCGAACACCACCGCCTGGTCACCAGGGACATGCAGGGCCGCTTCATCCTCGGCCCGCGCGTCTCCGAGCTGTCGGCGGCCGCCGGCGAGGACCGCCTGCTGGCCGCCGCCGGCTCGGTCCTGACCCACCTGCGCGACGTCACCGGCGAGAGCGCCCAGCTCTACCGCAGACAGGGCGAGGTCCGGATCTGCGTGGCCGCCGCCGAGCGGCTCTCCGGCCTGCGCGACACCGTTCCGGTGGGCATCACCCTCCCCATGAAGGTCGGCTCCGCCGCCCAGGTCCTGCTCGCCTGGGAGGAACCCGAACGCCTCCACCGCGGCCTGCAGGGCGCCCGCTTCACCGCCACCGCCCTCAGCGGCGTACGGCGCCGCGGCTGGGCCCAGTCCATCGGCGAACGTGAACTCGGGGTCGCCTCCGTGTCCGCGCCCGTCCGCGGCCCGTCCAACCGGGTCGTCGCCGCGGTCTCGGTCTCCGGCCCGATCGAACGGCTCACCCGCCACCCCGGTGCCCAGCTCTCCCAGGCCGTCACCGAGGCGGCGCACCGCCTCACCGAAGCGCTACGCCACTCCTGACCGGGTTCGTCGGCCGCTCCTCCTCGCCCCGCTCCTCCCCGTCCCTCCCGCCGCCTCTCCCGCCGTCCGGCTCACGCCCGAGGCTGCAGGACGGGGAGGGAGGGGCGGGGGATCCGGCTGATCACCGAGCCGATCAGGGTGCCGATCGACACCCCGAACACCGCCGACACGGCCGCCAGCACCGGCTGCGCGCCGTTGCCGACCTCGATCTGCGCGGTGTTCAACAGGCCGAAGGAGCCCGGCACCACGATCCAGAACGCCGGAAGGTAGAGCACCTGCCAGAGCGGACCGCCCGGCACCCAGTGCACCAGGGTGGCCGCGACCGCGGCGGAGACCGCCCCGGCCAGGCCGCCGATCGCCGCGCCGTGCACCGATCCCACCACCACCTGGACGGTGACGCTGACCGCGATCACCGCGACGATCCACGGGATCGCCGAGGGCGGCGTGTTGACGTTGACCACCACCCCGGCCACGGCGATCGCCAGACCCAGCCCGATCACCCACCAACTCGGCTTGGCCACCTGCACATTGGCCAGCGCCGTGGCCGGCATGCCGATCGCGCTCGCGGCCGCCGCCACCCCGGCGAGGAACAGCGCCAGCTGCACCGCGCCGGACACCAGCCGGGCCGTACCCGCGCTGGCCGCACCCGCGGCGATCTCCGACAACCCGGTGACCAGCAGCCCGCCCGGCAGCAGGATCGCCAGCGTGGCCACGATCGTCCGCAACGAGCCGTCCAGTAGAGAGGCCCGCGCCAGCGACAGGACCAGCAGTGCGACCAGGAACCCGGCCGTGACGGGCAGCAGCGGCCGCAGGTACGGCAACCGCCGTGCGAGCACGGTCAGCCCCGCCACGACCAACGATCCGAGCCCGGCCGCCAGCACGTTCGCCGCGACCGGTTGCAGGAAGAGGCAGACCCCCACCCCGACCGGCAGCGCACCGAGGTCCGCCACCCACGCCGGCCAGCGGGCCGGCGCCCGCCGGATCCCGTCCAGCTCGGCGAGCGCCCGGGGCCCGTCGAGCTCACCCGCGCGCAGCCGGTGCACCAGATGGAGGACGGCGGCCGTCTGCTCGAACCGCAGCGCGGCGCCGACCGGCTGGAACCGGGTGGCCTCGTCCGCGCCCAGGGCGACGAACAGTCCGTTGGTCAGGGCCGCGACCCGCGCCTGCGGAGCCCCCAGCGCCCGCCCCAGCCCGCGGAGCTCCTCCTCGACCTCATGGACGGGCAGACCGCCGCCCAACAGGGCCTCACCCAGTTCGAGCAGCAGACGCAGGAGCGGGTCGGGCGGGGCGCCGGCGCCCTGGACCGATGGAGACTTGCTAGACATGGCAGGTATCGTCCCATCCCGCCCGGTTCGGTCCGCCTGTGCCCCGGTCTGTTCGCTTCCCCGGCGATCACCGCCCGGCCGGGCGCGCGCCGACCCCGGCGGACTCCCGCGCCTCGGCCACCACGTGCACCTCGTGGACGGCGTTCCGGTCCCCGGTGAGCGGCTGGACCCGCCCGGCGGAGTCGGTGGCCCGGCAGCGGACGCGGTGCGGGCCCGGGGCGAGGTCGCACCGCAGGCGGAAGCGCTGCCAGGTGGGGTCGGGGCCGCGCCCGTCCAGGGCGGCGGGCTGCCAGTCGGCGTCGTCCACGGCGACCTCGACGGCCGTCACCTCGGTGGAACTCCAGGCGTAGCCCGCCACTTCACAGCTCCCGGCCGGAACGGACTGCCCGTCCCGCAGGGTGAGCAGCTTGCTGCTGACGTCCTTCTCGCGGACCGGCCGAGCCTCGCTCTCGCCGGGCAGCGTGCGGACGTACAGGCGGGTGGTGAAGAGGTGCTCGGGGCGGTCGGCGGCCAGCACGATCCTGGTCAGCCACTTGACCGAGTTGGTGCCGAACATCCGCGGCGCCACCGCCCGCAGCGGGTACCCGTGGTCGGGGGGCAGCGGCTCGCCGTTCATGGTGTGCGCGAGGAACACCTCGGAGCCCGCCTGGTCGAGGGGCAGGTCCTTGAGGTAGTTCACGCCGCTCTCGCCCGCGAAGGCGCCGTGGTCGGCGCCCTCCAGCCAGACGTGCCGGGCCTCCGGGCGCGGACCGGCGAGGTCCAGTACGGCGGCGAGCGGGATGCCGACCCACTCCACGTTGGTGACGGCGCGGGTCGGCACGTCGGGGCGCAGCGGGTTGCCGAAGCACTCGTGGACGGCGGTGAAGCGGGTCTGCGGCAGGCCCCGGAGCGCGTGCAGGTCGAGCCGCAGGGGCCGCTCGACCAGGCCCTCGACGGTGAGCGAGAAGGTCGCCGCCTCGAGCCGCGGGTGCGGCCCGAGGTGGTTGCGGATGAAGACGTCCTCGACCGGGGTGATGAAGAGGTCGGGCGTCTCCGGGTCTGTCCTGAACATGCGTCACACTCTCGGATCGGCAGCGTTGTCACCGGGACCGACCGTACAAGGAGGGACTGACAGTCGGGCGGGATGTGAGGCCGGGGTGAAGGTCGCGGGTGGGGCCGGTGATCGATCGTTGATCGGGCGTAGACGGCGAGCCTGGAGCATCGGGAACCGGAGGGAACCGGTTCGGAGGCCACAGCCTGACCACCGGGGCTCGTACGGCCGAACCACGGGCCGCGCGGGTGCCCAGTGCTGCTGCCGCCGCCGGCCCGACCTCAGGAGCAGTCCGGACCACGAAGGGCAGACGAGGCATGGACGGCGGGCAATCGGTGCAAGCGGTGAGAACGGCGGCGGGCTTCGGCGAGCTGCTGCGGCTACGGCGCGAGCGGATCGGGCTGACGCAGCAGTGCCTGGCCGACCACGCGACCCTCAGTGTGCGGGCGATCCGGGACATGGAGAGCGGCCGGGTGCGCCGGCCCCGCAACGAGACCGTCCGGCTGCTGGCGGACGCGCTGCGGCTGGAAGGCCGCAGCCGGACGGACTTCGAGGAGGCCGCCCGCCGGCACCCGCTCGTCGCCGAGTCGGTGGCCGAGCCGGCCGCCCCGCCGGTGCCGCGCGGGGCGATCGTCGGCCGGGAGATGGAGACCGAGGTACTGGCCGACGCCTTCGCCGTGCACGGGGACCGGCTGGTCTCGCTGGTGGGACTCGGCGGGGTGGGCAAGACCCGGCTCGCGCTGGAGGTGGCCCGCCGGCTGCACCTGTCCGCCCGCTGGTCGGTGCGGTGGGTGGACTGCGGCGGCGGCCCGCAGCCCTGGCGCGGCCTGCTGGAGGACATCGTCCGGCACATCGGCGACCGGCCCGCCCTGCTGGTGCTGGACGGCGCCGACGGCGGGGTGGACGCCGGGCACTTGGACGGGCTGTTCCACCACTGCCCCGGGCTGCGGGTGCTGATCACCGCCCGGGAGGCCCGGCCGCTGCCCGGAGGCCAGGTCATCCCGCTCGCGCCGCTGCCCGTCCCGGCCCCCGAACTCGACACCGATCCGGAGGCGTTGGCGCAGGTCGGCGCCGTCCGGCTGCTGCTCTCGCACCTGTGCCGGCTGCGCCCCGGCTACACCCTGGAGCGCTCCGAGGCGCCAGCCGTCGCCGAGCTCTGCCGCCACCTGGACGGCCTGCCGGGCGCGTTGGAGCGCGCGGCGGGGTGGGCGCTGGTGCAGTCCACGGCTCAGCTGGTGGCCCGGCTGGGGGCCGTCCCGTTCACGCTCGCGGCGCCGCCGCTGGTGTTCGGCGCGCGCGGTGACGTGCGGGACGAGGTGGAGCCGGCCATCCGGACACTGTCGGAGCGTCAGCGCGCCCTGCTGGCGGTGCTCGTGGACGAGCCCGGGGACTGGTCGGGGGAGGACGCGGCGGCGCGCAGCGGCTGGGCGCTGCAGACCTGCCTGGCGACGGTGCACGAACTGCTGTCCCGCGGGCTGATCCGCAGTGTGCCCGCCCGTGACGGCGTGCGCTTCACGGTGCTCAACCTGTGCCGGCGCCTCGTCCGGGAGGAGCCCGGACTCCGGCTTCCGACGGCCGGGGACGTCCCACTGCTGGCCGTCGCGGGCTGAACCGCCCTGGGCTGAACCGCCATGGGCCGGCGGGCTGACGATGCGGTGACTCCCCGGTCGGGCATCCGCCGGCGTCGATTCTGCCGCTTTTTGCCGCACGAGCTGCCGCTTGCCGGGCCCCGTCGTTCCTAACGTTCTCCGTGGGGCTGGGCCGTCGCCGACGACGCGCCGGAATTCCCGGGCCGCCGGCCGGGGCGTCGGCGGAATTCCATCGACGATCTCTACCGATGAGGGCTGAGTTGTGGTGCACGGAAATGCCGAACGGGGCGGACTGGACGTCGTCGTGACGACGATGGCCTCGGATTCGCACACCTGGAACCTGGTGTTCCTGCAGTTCCTGCTGGAGGAAATGGGGCACCGGGTGACGAATCTGGGCGCATGCGTCCCGGACGCGCTGCTGCTCTCCGAATGCCGCCGGATCGAGCCGGACCTGATCGTGATCAGCAGCGTCAACGGGCACGGCCACCAGGAGGGTCTGCGGGTCATCCCGGCCCTGCGCGCCTGCCCGGAACTGCGGCGCACACCGACCGTCATCGGCGGCAAGCTCGGCATCGCCGGAGCCGACGACCCCGACCGCGAGCGGACGCTGCTCGCGGCCGGCTTCGACGCCGTCTTCGAGGAGGGCTCCTCGGTGGCCGGGTTCCGTGAGTTCGTCGACGGCCTGCACTCCCGGGTCCTGCTGTGACGAGCTTCGGCGCGTTCGTGGCCCAGGCCGCGGAGGCCGGCGCCCTGGTGGTCCAGCCCCGGATGGGCATGGCGGCGGCGGCCTCGATGCGGGCGGGCCTGCTCGCCACCCGGGGGGCGTCCGCCGTCACCGTCGGCACCATCACCCTGGACAGCTACACCCGCACCGGCGACCTCGACGCCGCGCGCCGCGCCCTGGCCGTCGGGGCGGGTCTCAACGGCTACCCGATCGCCACCCACCCGGTCGCCGTCACCCGGGCGGTCCTGCGCGGGGTCGCGGACGCGGGCTTCCCGGTGCAGGTCCGGCACGGCTCGGCCTCGCCGGAACGGATCTTCGAAGCACTGCTGGCAGCCGGCCTGGACGCCACCGAGGGCGGACCGGTCTCCTACTGCCTGCCGTACGGCCGCACCCCGCTCCACGAGGCGGTGGCCTGCTGGCGGCGCAGCTGCGAACTCCTCTCCACCACCCGGGAGTTCGGCGCTGAACCGCACCTGGAGACCTTCGGCGGCTGCATGATGGGCCAGCTCTGCCCGCCTTCGCTGCTGATCGCCATCAGCGTGCTGGAGGCGCTGTTCTTCCGCCAGCACGGCCTGCGCAGCATCTCGCTCAGCTACGCCCAGCAGACCAACGCCCGCCAGGACGAGGAGGCGCTGGCCGCGCTCGGCCGGATCGCCGGCGAACTGCTCGCGGACGTCGACTGGCACCTCGTGGTGTACGCGTACATGGGCGTGTACCCGCGCTCGCCCGGTGGCGCGCGGCTGCTGCTGGAGGACGCCGCGCGGCTCGCCGTGCGCGGCGGCGCCGCCCGGCTGATCGTCAAGACCTCCGCCGAGGCGCACCGCATCCCGACCGTCGCCGAGAACGTCCGGGCGCTGGAGACCGCCGCCGCGGCCGCCGCGGCGGAGCGCGCCCGCCCGCGGCCCACCGAGCCGCCGGACACCGGGGTCGAGGCGGAGGCCAGGGCGCTGATCGGCGCGGTGCTCGACCTGGACGCCGACCTCGGGCGGGCCCTGGTGCGGGCGTTCGCGGCCGGCTACCTCGACGTGCCGTACTGCCTGCACCCCGACAACGCCGGGCGGACGCGCAGCTCGCTGGACCCGGACGGGCGGCTGCAGTGGTCCGCCGTCGGCTCGATGCCGATCGCCGGGCTCGTCGAGGGCGGGCGCCCGCCCATCCTCGGCTCGGCGGGGCTGCTGGCCGCCCTCTCCCACGTCCAGCGGCGCTACGACGGCCAGGACCCGCGGGCGGCCGAGCCACCCGTACCCCGGGGCCTTCCCGCCGTGCGCTGAACCGGCCGAGCACCGACGCTTCCCGACACCAGACCCTCCGCGAGAGAACAGGACCCCGACCATGCCCGACTCCACGCCTCTGCCCGACTCCACGCCCATGCCCCCGACCGATCCGGGCCGCCACCTGACCGCGCCGGCCACCCGCAGCGCGCTCCGCGTCCAGCAGCAACTGTTGACCGCGGCCCGCGAGTTCCTGCGCGGCCGGGGCTTCGTCGAGCTGCTGCCGCCGATCATCGGCCCGGTGACCGATCCCGGCGCGCGCGGTTCCAAGCAGGTGGACATCGACTTCTACGGCCACCGCTACAAGCTGATGACCAGCGCGATCCTGTACAAGCAGGCCTCGCTGCTCGCCTTCGACAAGATCTTCTGCATCGCCCCGAACGTCCGCCTGGAACCGCTGGAGACCGCCGGGACGAGCCGGCACCTGGCCGAGTTCCACCAGTTGGACGTGGAGGTCGCCGGCGCGAGCCGGGACGACGTCGTCCAGCTGGCCGAGGACCTGGTGGTGCACATCGTCGACAGCGCGGTGCGCGAGCTGCCCAAGGAGTTCGCCGAACTCGGCCGGGATCCGCAGGCGTTCGCCGAACTCCTGAAGGGCTCATTCGGGCGGATCCGGCACGCGGAGGCGGTCGCCGAACTGCGGGGCATCGGACACCCGCAGAGCGCCGAGGCCGAACTCGACTGGGAGGGTGAGGCGTTGCTGTCCGCCCGGCGCGACCGCCCGTTCTTCGTCACCGACTACCCGAAGGGCTCGCGGGGCTTCTACGACCGCGAGCACCCGGACGACCCGGGCCTGCTGCGCAACTTCGACCTGCTCGCACCCGAGGGCTACGGCGAGCTGTGCAGCGGCAGCCAGCGCACCAACGACTACGCCGAGATCATCACCCGGATGCGGGAGACCGGCGAGAACCCGCAGAAGTACCGCTGGTACCTGGACCTGGTGCGCGAGGGCGTGCCGGCCAGTGCGGGCTTCGGCATCGGCGTCGAGCGGCTCACCCGCTACGTTGCCGGGCTGGACGCCGTCTGGCAGGCCAGTGCGTTCCCCAAGCTCGCCGGGGTGGTGTCCCCGTGAGCGACCTGAGTGCACCCGGCTTCCCGGAGGAGGAGGTCCGGCGCCGGGCCCGCGCCGGGGCGGCCGCGGCGTTCCCGCCCGCCGAGGAGTACGGGCACGTGCTGTTCGGCGCCGGTCAACCCGACGCGACGGACCGGCCCGCCCGGCCGGACGCCCTGGACGAGCTGCGGATCGTCCCACCGCTGTTCCTGCCGCAGCGGCTCGCCAAGCTGATCGACCTCGGCCGCGAGCCCGACTACCGGGACGTCGAACTCGCCACCACCATCGGGGGGTTCGCCTCCGCACTGCCGGTGTACGTGTCCGCGACCGGGTCCACCCGGGCGGCCGGCGGCGACCTGGGGCTGGCCCTCAGCCGGCAGGCCGGGGCACTCGGGATCCCGATGGTGATCGGCGAGAACGTGGTGCCGGTCAACGGCTACGGCCGGCTCGGCGAGGCGGCCGACCGCACCCTGCTCGGCCGGCTGCGCGCCTACACCGAGGAACTCCCGGACGGGCTCGGCGGTGTGGCCGTCCAGCAGAGCACCGAGGACGCCGACGCCGAGGTGTGGAACCTCGTCCACAGCGACCCGGCCGCCCTGCCGCTGCTCGAATCCGGGCGCCTGGCCTTCGAGTTGAAGGTCGGGCAGGGCGCCAAGCCGGGCCTGGGCGGGATGACCGTGCTGGAGGCCGAGGCCGCTGCCGCGCTCGGTGACCGCTTCGGGCTGGACCCGTTGTTCGGCGACGGGCGGGTGCTGCGCGCCGCGACCCCGGGCACCTTCACCGCGGAGATCCTGCGCCAGCAGATCCGGCTGATGCGCAACAACTACCCGCGGGTGCGGATCTGGGTGAAGCTCTACCCCGGCCGGGACGTGGCCGAGGCCGCCCGGGTGGCGCACGAGGCCGGCGCGCACGCCGTCGTGGTGGACGGCGCGGAGGGCGGCACCGGCTGGGCGCCCGGGGTGTTCCTGCCGCACGTCGGGCTGCCGCTCGCGGAGTGCCTGCGCCGGCTGGCGGCCGATCCGCCGCCCTCCCTGCTGGTCTCCGGACGGATCTGGGAAGGCGCCCGGGCGGTCAAGAGCCTGGCGCTGGGCGCCCGGGCGGTGGGCCTCGGACGGGCGGCGCTGCTGGCCGTCGCGGAGGACCGGGAATCCGGGCTCCGACGTTTCACGGAATGCCTGGCATTGGAACTCCGGCTGCTGATCAGCGCGCTCGGAAAGTACGCTCCGGACGCCCTCGACCGGGAGGACGTATGGTCCCCGGAGGGCTTTGGAATCACCCCCGGCCGGTAGCTCTGGCCTGCTCGGAAAGCGGCATGATGAAACTGCCGATTTCCTTCCGCTCATTCTGCCGATAGGGCCGTCGCATTCCCCCTATCGTCGCTCTCGTCGCCGATTTCTCTCACGATCTGGGGTTGGATGATGTCCTCGCGCGGTTTCCCCACCGAATCCACGATGCCCGAATCCACGACGTCCGCACTAGCGACGTCCGAATTCGCGACGCCCGAATTCCCGGCGTCCGCATTCGCGCCGTTCGCCTCCGCCGTCCACCGCTTCCCGGAGCGGCCGGCCGTCCGGACCGGTGGCCGGACCGTCAGCTACCGGGAGCTGGACGGCCTGACCGCCGCCCTCGCGGCCAGGCTCGCCCCCGGGCGGACGGTCGCCGTCACCGGCCGCGACCGGCTGGACCACGTGGTCGCGTTGCTGGCGGTCCTGCGGGCCGACGCCACCTACCTGCCGCTGGACCGGACCGCCCCCGAGGAGCGCAACCGCTGGATCGCCGAGGACGCCGGGGCCTCCCTCGCCCTCGCCGGCGAGGAACTCACGGAGCTGACCGAGCTCACCGGCGAGACGGGCGCCGGCGCCGGCTACGTCATCTACACCTCCGGCACCACCGGCCGCCCCAAGGGCGTGCACGTTCCGCCGGCCGCGCTCACCGGCCACCTGGACGCCGTGGTGGAGGCCTTCGGCCTCACCGAGCGGGACGTGGTGCTGCAGTTCGCCCGCCCGACCGTGGACGTGGCGGTGGAGCAGGTGCTCGGCGCCCTGTCCGCCGGGGCCTGCCTGGTCCTCCCCGAGCAGCAACTGCTGTCCCCGGCCGAGCTGTTGGACCTGCTGGACGCCGAGGGCGTCACGGTCGCCAACCTGGCCGCCGGCTACTTCCAGGACGTGGTGGCGGCCCTGGGCGGCAGGGTGCCGCGCACCCTGCGGCTGATGATCTCGGGCAGCGACAAGCTGGAGCCCGCCACCGCCGCCGCCTGGTGGGCGGCGACCGGGGTGCCGCTGCTGAACGCGTACGGGCCGACCGAGACCGTCGTCACCGCCACCACCCACCGGATCTCCGGCGAGCAGGAGCAGCCGGCGGCCCGGGTGCCGATCGGCACCGCGCTCGGCGCCCGGCGGCTCTACGTCCTGGACGAGCGGCTGCGGCCGGTGGCGCCCGGCGAGTCGGGCGAACTGTACGTCGGCGGCCCGCTGTTGGCGTCCGGCTACCTGGGCCGTCCCGGCCTCACCGCGGACCGCTTCGTCGCGGACCCGTTCGCGGACCGGTCCGCGGACCCGGACGGAACCCCGGGCGCACGGATGTACCGCACCGGCGACGTGGTGCGCCGGACGGCCGAGGACGGACCGCTGGAGTTCCTCGGACGCGGCGACCACCAGGTGAAGATCCGCGGCTTCCGGGTCGAGCCCGGCGAGATCGAGCAGGTGCTGTCCGGGTATCCCGGCGTCACCGGCTGCGTCGTGGTGGCGTACGAGGGCCGGCTGGCCGGGTACGTGACCGGCGCCGCGCCGCGGTACGCCGAGGCCCGGACCTGGCTGGCCGAGCGGCTGCCGGAGCACATGGTCCCGGCGACGCTCACCGCCCTGGAGGCGTTCCCGCTGACCGCCGGCGGCAAGGTGGACCGCGGGGCGCTGCCCGAGCCGCAGGCCGCGCCGGAGGGCAAGCCGGCCGGCCGCCCGCCGCGCACCCCCGCCGAGCAGCTGATCGCGGCGGTGTGGTCGGACGTGCTCGGGGTGCCGGAGGTCGGGGCCGACGACAACTTCTTCCACCTGGGCGGCGATTCGCTGACCGCCGTACGCGTGGTGGGCCGGGTCTTCGACGTCTTCGGCATGATCTCGCCGTACACCATCTTCGACGCGCCGACGCTGGCCGAGTTCGCCGCCGCGGTGACCTCCTCGGCGGGTGGCGAGCGTCCGGAGCTGACGAGGTCGGGTGCCGTCGAGGCCCCGCTGTCCAAGTTCCAGCGCGGCCTCTGGTTCCTCGACCAGTGGAACCCGGACGCGCCGACCTATGTCGTGCCCTGGGTGTTCCGCTTCACCGGGCCGGTCGACCCCGAGCTGCTGCGGCGGGCACTGGCGGGGGTGGTCGAGCGGCACGAGAGCCTGCGGACGACCTTCGAGCTCGCCGAGGACGGACCGCGCCAGGTCGTCCACCCGGCCGTGGAGCTGCCGTTCACGCTCACCGAGACCACCGCCGACCGGGTGGACGACCTGGTCGCCGAGGCCGCGCTGGAGCCTTTCGACCTGGCGGCCGGGCCCCTGGTGCGGGCGCGGGTCTTCCGGGCCGGCGGGGCGACCACCCTGCTGCTGCTCCTCCACCACATCGTCTGGGACGAGGGCTCGCTGGCCGTACTGGAGGCCGAACTCCAGGAGCTGTACGCCGCGTTGGCCGAGGGCCGCCCGGCCGAGCTGCCGGAACTCGCCGTCCAGTACGCCGACTACGCCGCCTGGCAGTACCAGGACGACAGCGCCGATCGCCAACTCGACTACTGGCGCGAGCAGTTGCGTGACGCACCGACCGCCCCGGCGCTGGCGCCGGAGCACCCCCGGCCCGAGGAGCAGGCCTTCCGCGGCGCCTTCCACCGGTTCGCGATGCCGGCCCCGGTGGGCGAGGCCGTCCGGGCGCTCGCCCGCAGCGAGGACGCCACCCCGTTCATGGTGCTGCTCGCCGGACTGGCGCTCACGCTGCACCGCCGCTCCGGGCAGCGCGACCTGGTCCTCGGCTCGCCGGTGAACGTCCGCGGCCGGGCCGAACTCGACGGTCTGATCGGCTACTTCGTCAACCTGCTGCCGCTGCGGCTGAGGCTGGAGGAGGGCGCGTCCTTCCGCGAGCTGGTCCGGCACGTGCGCGAGGTGTCGATCGGCGGTTACCGGCACCAGGAGGTGCCCTTCGACGACATCGCGAACGCCGTGCTCGACGAACGCCCCGAGGACCGCAACCCGCTCTGCCAGGTCCTGCTGGAGCTGCACCCGCTGGACAGCCGGCCGTTCACGGTCGGCGGCCACGAGGTCACCCGCGCACTTCACTCCAACCCGGTCTCCCGCTTCGACCTCTCCGTCTCGGTGGACGACCGCGGCACCGGCTTCACCGGCCGCTTCGAGTACGACAGCGACCTCTTCGGCGCCGCCACGATGGCCGGCCTGTGCGAGGAGTGGCTGGGCACCCTGGCCGCCGCCGTCGAGGTGCCGGTGCACGCCCTGTTCGAGGCGCAGGCCGCCCGCACCCCGCGGGCCACCGCCCTGATCTCCGGCGAACGGACCGTCGGGTACGGCGAGTTGAACGCCGCCGCGAACCGGCTCGCCCGCCACCTGGCGGGCCTGGGCATCGGCCGCGGCGACACCGTCGCCGTGCTGGCCGACCGCGGGCCCGACCTGGTCACCGCACTGCTGGCGGCACTCAAGACCGGCGCCGCCTACACCCTGCTCGACCCGGACTTCCCGGCCGAGCGGCTGGCCGGCGCGGTCGCCGACACCGGCGCCGCCACGGTGATCACCCACCGGCACGCCACCGTGCCGTTCGCCGTCCGCAGTCAGGTGGACCTGGACGCCTCGGCCGCCGAACTCGCCCGCCACCCGGCGCACGACCTCGGCCTGCCGGTCGACGGCGCCGACCTCGCCTGCGTGATGTTCACCTCCGGCTCCACCGGCCGCCCCAAGGGCGTGGCCGTCCCGCACCGGGCGCTCACCACCACCTACCTCGGCCAGGACTACGCCCGCTTCGGCCCGGAGGAGGTCTGGCTGCAGTGCTCGCCGGTCTCCTGGGACGCCTTCGCGCTGGAACTGTACGGCGCCCTGTGCTTCGGCGCGGCCTGCGTCCTGCAGCCCGGCCAGCGGCCGGACCCGCAGACCATCGCCGAGCTGACCCGCCGCCACGGCGTCACCCGCCTCCAGCTCTCCGCGAGCCTGTTCAACTTCCTGCTGGAGGAGTTCCCGGAGACCTACGACGGCCTGGGGCTCGCCTTCACCGCCGGCGAGCGGGCCTCGGTCACCCACGTGGCCAAGGCCCTGGAGAACCACCCGGGCCTGGTGGTCGCCAACGGCTACGGCCCGGTCGAGAGCCTCGGCCTGACCACCTGCCACGAGGTCACCCCCGCCGACGTCACCGGCGGCTCCGTGCCGATCGGCGTCGCGCTGCGCGGCAAGGGCATCCACGTCCTGGACGAGCTGCTGCGCCCCGTCGAGCCCGGCGTCACGGGGGAGCTGTACGCCTCCGGCGGCGGCCTCGCCCACGGCTACCTCGGCCGGCCCGGCCTGACCGCCGAACGCTTCGTCGCCTCCCCGTTCGGCGCCCCCGGCGAGCGCCTCTACCGCACCGGCGACCTCGGCTACGTCAACGCCGAGGGCCTGCTGGAGGTCACCGGCCGGATCGACGACCAGATCAAGATCCGCGGCTTCCGGGTCGAGCCCGGCGAGATCGAGGACGCGCTCACCCGCCACCCGGCCGTCCAGGAAGCCGTCGTCACCGTGCACGAGCCCGCCCCGGGCGACCGCCGGCTCGCCGCCTACGTCACCGTCGGCGCCGACGCCCCCGCCCCGGACGCCCTGCTCGACCACCTGGCCGCCCTGCTGCCCGAGCACATGGTGCCCGCCACCCTCGACGTCCTGGACGCCCTGCCGCTCAACCACAACGGCAAGGCGGACCGGAAGGCGCTGCCCGCCCCCGCCGGGCGCCGGGCCGCCGCCGCCGACCCGCTGACCGAGGCCGAACGGCTGGTCGCCGAGGCGATGCGCGAGGTGCTCGAACTCGCCGAGGTCGGCCGCGAGGACAACTTCTTCCGGATCGGCGGCAACTCGCTGGCCGCCGTCCGGGTCGCGATGCGGCTGTCCCGGGAGACCGGCACCCGCGTCCCCCCGCAACTGGTCTTCCGGGCCAGGACCGTGAGCGCCATCGCCGAACGGCTGGCCGCCCGATGACGGACCGTACCGCACACGAAGGGAACGAGGCCGTGAGCCCGTCCGACCGCCCGGCGCGCACCGCGCCCGTCTCGGGGCTGCAGCGCGGCCTCTGGTTCCTCGACCGCCTCGACCCGCAGGCCGTCACCTACTGCACCCCCTGGACCGTCGACGTCACCGGCCCGCTCGACCTCGCGCTGCTCCAGCGCGCGCTGGACGCCGTGGTGGCCCGGCACGAGACGCTGCGCACCACCTTCGCGCTGCACCCCGACGGCCCCCGCCAGCAGGTGCACCACGACCTGCGGGTGCCGCTCGCGGTGACCGACCTGCGCCCGCAGGCCGGCCCCGGGCAGGCCGAACCCGGGCAGGCCGAGAGCCCCGGACAGGCCGGGCGCCTCGAGGAACTGCTCGCCGCCCGCTGCGCCGAGCCCTTCGACCTGGCCGCGGGCCCGCTGCTGCGGGCCGAGGCCTTCCGGCTCGCGGACGAGCGCACCACGGTGCTGTTCACCGTCCACCACATCGTCTGGGACGGCTGGTCCGCCGAGGTCTTCGGTCGCGAGCTCGCCGAGCTGTACGGCGCGGCGCTGGAGGGCCGCGAGGCCGTCCTGCCGGAGCTGACCGCGCAGTACGCCGACTACGCGCAGGAGGAGCTCGGCACCTCCTACGAGGAGCACCTGACCTACTGGAAAGAGCAGTTGAACGGCGCGCCCGGCCTGCTGGAGCTGCCCACCGACCGGCCCCGGCCCGCCGAGCGCGGCGCCGCCGGACGGACCGAGGAGTTCGGCCTCGCGCCCGGGACGGCGGCCCGGGTCCGCGCCCTGGCCGAGAGTGAGGGCGTCACCCCGTTCACCGTCCAACTGGCCGCTTTCGCGCTACTGCTGAACCGCTGGACCGGCGCCGACGACCTGGTGATCGGCACCCCGGTCACCACCCGCGACCGCCCCGAACTGGAGCACCTGCTCGGCTACTTCGTCAACCTGCTGCCGCTGCGGCTGCGGCTCGCGCCCGCGCTGAGCTTCCGGGACCTGCTGGAGCACGTCCAGGACGTCGCCTTCGACGCCTACGGCTACCTCGACGTGCCCTTCGACCAGCTGGTCGACCACCTCGGTGCCGCCCGCACCGCGCAGCACCCGCCGCTGGTCCAGGTGGTGTTCGGCGCCCACACCGAGGACCGCACCCCGCTCGCGCTCGGCCCGGCCACCGCCGAGAGCCGGGTGCGCTCCAACGGCACCAGCAAGTTCGACCTCACCTGGTCCGTCTTCGACAGCGGCACCGACAGCGGCACCGGAGGCGGCACCGGCGGCGGCACCGGCGGCGAACTGCGCGGCGAGGCCGAGTACCGCAGCGAGCTGTTCGACCCGGAGACCGTCCGCCGGCTGGCCGCCGAGTTCGACGCCCTGCTCACCGCGGCCCTCGACGACCCCGACGCCACCGTGCTGCGGCTGACCACCCGCACCGCCGAGGCCGTCCGGGCCACCGACACCCCCGGCCACTGCCTGCACCACCTGTTCGAGCGGGCCGTCGACGCCCACCCCGACCGGCCCGCCGTCAGCGACCCCGACCGCACCCTGAGCTACGCCGAGCTCGACCGCCGGGCCAACCGCCTCGCGCACGCCCTGCGCGCCCGCGGGGCCGGCCCCGGCGACCGGATCGGCCTGCTGCTGGACCGCACGGCCGACGTCCTGGTCACCGTCCTCGGCGTACTCAAGACCGGCGCCGCGTACGTGCCCGTCGACCTGGCCGCCCCCGCCGACCGCGCCGCGCTCGTCTTCGGCGACACCGACGTCACCCTGGTGGTCACCGACCGCCCGGACCGGGTGCCCGAAGGCCCCTGGCAGGCCTACGACCTGACCGCTTCCGCCGACCTGGCCGCCCGGCCGGACACCCGCCCGCCGGCCGCCGGCCGCCCCGGCGACGTCGCCTACATCATCTTCACCTCCGGCTCCACCGGCCGCCCCAAGGGCGTCGCGGTCGCCCACGAGCACGTCAGCCGGCTCATGGCGGACGGCGCGGAGCACTTCGGCTTCGGCCCGGAGGAGACCTGGACGCTCTTCCACAGCTACGCCTTCGACTGGACGGTCTGGGAGATGTGGGGCGCCCTGCTGCACGGCGCCCGCCTGGTCGTCGTCCCGTACGTGACCAGCCGCTCGCCGGAGGAGTTCGCCCAGCTGCTGGAGGAGGAGCGGGTCTCCATCCTCTGCCTCACCCCCTCGGCGCTGCGCCAGCTGGAGCCCGTGCTGCGCCGCCGCCCGCGTGCCCTGCCCGCGCTGAAGTGGATCATGCTCGGCGGGGAGGCGCTGGACCCGGCCGTCGTCCAGCGCTGGTTCGGACTCGAGCCGCCGCCCCCGGCCCGCCTCTGCAACCTGTACGGCATCACCGAGACGACCGTCCACGTCACCACCCACGACCTGGCCGACAGCGCCGGATTCGAACGCAGCCTGATCGGCGCGCCGATGCCGCACCTGAGCGTGCAGGTCCTGGACGACTGGCTGCGACCCTGCCCGCCCGGCGCGGCCGGCGAGCTGTACATCGGCGGCGGCAGCCTCGCCCACGGCTACTGGGGCCGCCCCGGCCTCACCGCCGGCCGCTTCGTCGCCGACCCGTACGGCCCGCCCGGGGCCCGGCTCTACCGCACCGGCGACGTCGCCCGGCGACTGCCCGGCGGCGGGCTCGAGTACATCGGACGCGCCGACCTCCAGGTCAAACTGCGCGGCTTCCGGATCGAACTCGGCGAGATCGAGAACGCGCTCGCCGCCCACCCGGACGTCGACGCCTGCATCGTCACCGTGCACGAGGACCGCCTCGCCGCGTACGTCACCGGGCGCGAGCCCGCCGACGTCCGCGCCTTCCTCGGCCGCTCGCTGCCCCCGTACATGGTCCCGGCGAGCTTCACCGGGCTGGAGTCGCTGCCGCTCACCGTCAACGGCAAGGTGGACCGCGCCGCGCTGCCCGCCCCCGGCCAGCGCAGCACGGCCACCGGCGGCCGCCACGTCGAGCCGCGCAGCCCGGAGGAGGAGGCCTTCGCCGCCGTCTGGACGGAGGTCCTCGGGGTGGACGGCATCGGCGTCCACGACGACTTCTTCCACCTCGGCGGCGACTCCATCCGGGCCGTCCAGCTCGCCGGCGCGCTGCACGAGCGCGGCTGGGGCGTGAGCCTGCGGGACGTCTTCAACGCCCCCACCGTCGCCGCCCTGCTGCCGCTCGCGCAGCCCGTCACGGAGGGCCCGCCGGCCCACGAGCCCTTCGCCCTGATCACCCCGGAGGACCGCGCCGCCCTGCCGCCCGGCCTCGTCGACGCCTACCCGATGGTGTCCATGCAGCTCTCCATGGTCTTCCACATGGAGATCGCCGGCGGCACCGACAGCTACCACAACGTCAACTCCTACCGGATCTGCGGCGACCTCGACGAACCGGCCTTCCGCCGCTCCGTCGCCGAGGCGATGGACCGCCACGCCGTGCTGCGCACCGGCCTCGACCTGTCCGGCTACGGCGAACCGCTGCAGCTCGTGCACGGCCGGCTGCCCGCACCCGTCGAGTTCGCCGACCTGCGCGGGGAACAGGACCAGGACACCGCGATCCGCGAGGTGTTCGACACCCACCGGTGGACGCCCTTCGACCTCACCGCCCCGCCGCTTTTCCGGATCACCGTGCAGCGCCTCGCCGAGGACGCCTTCCAGCTCACCGTCTCCGAACACCACGCGATCCTCGACGGCTGGAGCTTCACCTCCCTGCTCACCGAGATCCTGGAACGCCACACCGCCCTCGCCGCCGACCCGCTCGGCGCCCCCACCCCGCCGCCGCGCACCGCCTTCCGCGACTTCGTGGCCGTCGAACGGCAGGCCGCCCAGGACGAGCGGTCGCTCGCCTACTGGCGCGAGCGGCTGTCCGGCGCCAGCGGCCAGCTGTTCCCCGGCAGCGAGGACGTGCACGAGGCGCCGCGCACCGTCGAGCGGGTGCTGCCCGAGGCGCCCGAACAGCTGCGGCTGGTTGCCGACGCACTGGCCGTGCCCGTCAAGTCGGTCGCGCTCGCCGCCCACCTGCACGCCCTCGCCGCCGTCACCGGGCGACCGCGCGTCACCACCGGCCTGGCCGTCAACGGCCGGCTGGAACGGCTCGGCGGCACCGAGGTGTACGGGCTGTTCCTCAACACCGTCCCGCTGAGCTGCGAGCCCACCGACGACCTGCTCGCCCTGGCCCGCGAGGTCCACCGGGAGGAGCTCGACATGATGCCGCACCGCCGGGTGCCCTTCGCCCGCCTCGCCCGGCTGATGACCGACACCGCGCTGGACAGCCAGTTCGGCTACCTGCGCTTCCACGCCCTGGGCCGGCTCAGCTCGGCCCGCATCGTGGACGGCCGGATCGGCACCGAGCCGACCCTGCGCCACGAACCCAACAGCTTCGCCTTCGGTGCCTCGGTGATCCAGGACCCGGTCACGCAGCGGGTGCTGCTCGCCGTGGACCACCAGCGCTCCCTGGTCACCGACCGCACCGCCGAGCAGTTCATCGACACCTACACGGCCGCCCTGCACGCCATGGCCACCGCCGTCCGAAAGTCCTGAGGAGCCGTCATGACCGACCTGCTGGAGCGCCTGCGCGCCACCGTCGCCGCCCACCCCGAGCGCACCGCCGTCCTCGCCCCCGCCGGGCAGACCGGAACGGCCCGCCTGGACTACGCCGAACTCGACCGCCGCACCGCCGCCCTGGCCCGCGCCCTGCGCGCCCGCGGCGTCGGCCGCGGCGACCGGGTCGGCGTCCACCTCGCCCGCACCGCCGACCTGCCGGTCGCCCTGCTCGCCGTCTGGCGGGCCGGCGCCGCCTACGTTCCGCTCGACCCGGCCTACCCCGCCGAGCGGCTGGCCTTCATGGCCTCCGACGCCGGGCTCGCGGCCCTGATCAGCGCCGACGGCCTCCCGGCGGCCCAGGACGTGCCGGTGCTGCGCCCGGACGCCACCGCCGACGGGACCCACCTGCCGGAGCTGCCCGACCTGCCGGAGCAGGCCCACCCGCTCGACCCGGCCTACGTCATCTACACCTCCGGCTCCACCGGCCGCCCCAAGGGCGTCGAGGTGCCGCGCGGCGCCGTTGCCGCGCTGGTGGCGGCCCTGGAGGCCGACGGCGCCTACCGCGCCGAGCCCGGGGTGGTCGGCTGGAACGCCAGCGTCTCCTTCGACGCCTCCGTCCAGCAGTGGGCCCGGATCTGCCGCGGCGACACCGTCCTGGTCATCGGCGACGAGCACCGCGCCGACCCGGCCCGGCTGGCCGGCCTGCTCGCCGAGCACGCCGTCACCGACCTCGACCTGACCCCCTCGCACTGGGAGCTGCTGCGCGAGCCGCTCACCGGGGCCCGGGTACCGCGGCTGTTCATGGGCGGCGAGCCCGTCCCCGAGCGCACCTGGCGGGAACTGGCCGACACCGGCATCGACGCCCTCAACATGTACGGGCCCACCGAGTGCACCGTCGACGCCGTCACCGCGCCGATCACCGGCCCCGGGCCGCACCTGGGCGAGCCGCTGCCCGGCGTGCGCCTCCACCTGCTGGACGAGAAGCTCTCCCCGGTCGCCGCCGGCGTCGTCGGCGAGCTGTACGTGGCCGGGCCCGGGCTCGCCCACGGCTACGTCGGCCGGCCCGCACTGACCGCCGAGCGCTTCGTCGCCGACCCCTTCGGCGAGCCCGGCACCCGGATGTACCGCACCGGCGACCAGGCCCGACGCGGCGAGGGCGGGCGGCTGGAGTACGTCGGCCGGGTAGACCGCCAGGTCAAGCTGCGCGGCTACCGGATCGAGCTCGGCGAGATCGAGCACGCCCTGGCCCGGCTGGACGGCGTCCAGGCCGCCGCCGTCACGGTGTGCGAGCCCGCTCCCGGCGACCGCCGGCTCGCCGGCTACGTCACCGGCGGGCCGGCCGCCGCCGGGTCGACCACCGCCGGGCCGACCGCCGCCGAGCTGACCGAGCGGCTGCGGGCCACCCTGCCCGCCCACCTGGTGCCCTCGGTGATCACCGTGCTGGACGCCATGCCGCTCACCCCGAACGGCAAGGTCGACCTGGCGGCGCTGCCCGTCCCCGCCGCCGTCCCCGTCCCCACTGCCGTCGCGGAGGCTGCGCCGGAGGAAGCCACCGGCCTGGCGGCGCAGGTCGCCGAGGTCTGGAGCACCGTGCTCGGCGTGGCCGGCCTCGCGCCCACCGACGACTTCTTCTCGCTCGGCGGCCACTCGCTCGCCGCGCTGCGCGTCGTCCACCTGCTGCGCCGCCGGCTCGGCATCGAGCTCCAGCTGCGCCACCTGCTCGACTCGGCCGACCTGGCCGCCTTCACCGCCACCGTCGAGCGGGCCGTCGACGCCGGCACCGCCGCCCCCCGGCCCGCCCTGACCGCCCGCGCCCGGGTGAGCGGCGCATGACCACCGCCACGCGGGTGCGACCCCGCGCCGAGGGGGACTGGCTGCTGGTCCCCGTACCCCAACCGCACCGCCCGTTCCGGCTGTTCTGCTTCCCGCACGCCGGCGGCGACGCCACCGCCTACACCCCCCTGGCCCGCGCCCTCGCCCCGGACGTCGAGGTCTGGGCCCTGCGCCCGCCCGCGCGCGGCGGCCGCCTCGGCCACCCGATGCCCGCGAGCTTCGACCTGCTGGTCGACGCCGTCGTGGAGGCCCTCACCCCGCACCTGACCGGGCGGTTCGGCTTCTACGGGCAGAGCTTCGGCGCCCTGCTCGGCTACGAGGTCGCCCGGGCACTGCCCGCCGAGCGGCGACCCGAACTGGTCGTCGCCGCCTCCGCCTCGCCGCCGGCCGCCTGGGCCGGACAGGACCGCCCGCGGTACGACGCCGACGACCTGCTCCGCCTCGCCGGCATGGGCGAACTCGTCGAGGGCGAAGCCGATCTGAAGGAACACGCGCTGCGCGGCATCCGTACCGACCTGGCCGTGGTCGCCACCTACCGGCCCCGCCCGCACCCGCCGATCGGCTCCGACCTGCACACCGTCGTCGGCGTCGAGGACCCGCTCCTCGCCGCCGGCGGCCTCGAAGGCTGGGCCGCCCACACCCGCGGCCGATCCGGCCACCACGTCGTCCCCGGCGGCCACCTGCTCGCCACCGTCGACGGGCCCGGCCCGGTCGACCTGCTGACCTCCCTCATCACGCGGCCCGGCGCCGCCCCCCAGCCCACGACGGAGTACTCATGCTGACCACCACCGCCGTCGACCTCACCGACCCGGACCTGTGGGCCCGCCCCGACACCCCCGGCCTGGTCGCCGAGCTGCGCCGGGAGGCCGCCGTCCACCGCACCGACACCGTCGACGACGGGCCGGTCTGGTCGGTGCTCTCCTACCGCCACTCCGCGGAGGTGCTGCGCGACGCCGCCCTCTACAGCTCCGAGCAGGGCTCGCTGCTCGGCGCCGGCGAGGGCAACGTCCCGGTCGGATCCGGCCGGATGATGGCCCTCACCGACCCGCCCCGGCACCGCGAACTCCGCGCCCCGGCCAACCCGTTCTTCGCCCCCGGTCCGGTGCGCGGCGCCGCCCGCGGCATCGGCGAACTCGCCGCCTCGATCGTCGACCAGGCCGTCGAACGGGGCGAGGTGGACCTCGTCGACGCCGTCTCCGCCCTCCCGCTGTCCGTCATGTGCGACCTCCTGGACGTCCCGGAGAAGGACCGCGAGATGGTCGAGCGGGTCTGCGACGTCGCCTTCCTCGGCAACACCCCCGAGGAGCGCCGGGCCGGCCACCAGCAGCTCATCCCGTACCTGCTGCACCAGGTGATGCTGCGCCGCACCGACCCGCGCGACGACCTGATCAGCAAGATGGCGACCTACCGGGTCGGCGGCAAGCTGCTGCCGGTCGAGGACGTCGTCCTCAACCTGGACAACATCGTGGTCGGCGGCGTCCAGACCGTCCGCCACACCGCCGCCATGGGCCTCCACACCCTCGTCCAACACCCCGAACTGTGGCGGAAGTTGCAGCAGGGCGAGGTCGGCATGGACTCGGCGCTGGACGAACTCCTGCGCTGGACCTCCGTCGGGCTGCACACCCTGCGCACCGCGAGCCGGGACACCGAACTCGACGGCCGCACCATCCGGCGCGGCGACCGGGTCGCCGTCTGGGTGTGGTCCGCCAACCGCGACCCGGAGGCCTTCGACCGGCCCGAGGAGATCCTGCTGGACCGCGCCCCCAACAAGCACCTCGCCCTCGGCCTCGGCGCCCACTACTGCATCGGCGCACCGCTGGCCAAGGCCGAACTCGGCGCCCTGTTCACGGCGATGCTGGAGCGCGTCGCCGTGATCGAACCGACCGGCCCGGTCACCCACAACCGCTCGATCATCAACTTCGGCCTGGACCACTTCCCGGTCCGCCTCATCCCGCGCTGACCACCGGCGGTGCCCAACTGCCGCGTTCCTGCCGGGACTCCTGCCCTTCCCGCCCCCGGCCCGCCCCTACCTTCGAATCAACCCAAGGAGGACACCATGAGCAACCCGTTCGAGGACGACAACGCCGGCTACCTGGTGCTGGTCAACGACGAGAACCAGCACTCGCTGTGGCCGGTCTGGATCGACGTGCCCGGCGGCTGGACCACCGTCCACGGCGAGGACACCCGCCAGGGCTGCCTCGACTACATCGAGGCGAACTGGACCGACATCAGGCCCGCCGGCCTGGTCGCCTCCCTCGCCCGCCGGTGAGCGCCACCATGCCGACCTGGGAACTGAACCCCGGCCGCCCGGCCCTCGCCCACGCCCCGCGCACCGCCGACCTCGGCGAGGCCTGCGCGTGGCTGCGAGAGAACGAGACCGAGCTCACCGCCGCCCTGCACCGCCACGGCACGATCTTCCTGCGCGGCCTGCCGGTCGCGAGCACCGAGGACGTCGCGGCCGTGCGCGACATCCTCATCCCCGAGCGCACCCCCTACCGCGAGAAGGCCACCCCGCGCAGCGACTACGGCAACGGCGTCTTCTCCTCCACCGACCTCCCGCCGGCCCAGCCGATCCGGATGCACAACGAGAACAGCTACACCCTCACCTTCCCGGGCCGGCTGCTCTTCGCCTGCCTCATCGCCCCCGAGGAGGGCGGCGCCACCCCGACCGCCGACTGCCGCCGGGTGCTGGACCACCTGCCGGCCCGACTGGTCGAGCGGATGCGGACCACCGGCTGGACGCTCACCCGCAACTACTCGGACTACGTCTCCCTCGGCTGGCGCACCGCCTTCGCCACCGAGGACCGGGCCGAGGTCGAGGCCTACTGCCGGGAGAACGGCATCACCTGCGAGTGGCGGCCCGACGGCAACCTGCGCACCGGCCAGCTGCGCCCCGGCACCATCCACCATCCGGCGACCGGCGAAGAGGTCTGGTTCAACCACCTCGCGTTCTGGAACGAGTGGTCGCTCGACCCGGACATCCGTGAGGCCATGATCGACGAGTTCGGCGCGGACGGCCTGCCGTTCAACACCGGGTTCGGCGAGGCCGAACCGCTCGGGCGCGCCGATGTCGACGCCCTCAACGAGGCGTACCACGCCGCGACCGTGCGCGAGCGCTGGCAGGCCGGCGACGTGATGCTGGTCGACAACGTGCTCTGCGCGCACGGCCGGGACCCGTACCGCGGCGACCGCAGGATCGCCGTCGCGATGGGGCAGCCCGTCGACGTCCTGGACTGCCGGCCCAGCGTCCGGCCGACCCTGGCCGCCGTCTGACCGCCCCGTTCCTGGCCGCCCGTCCCCCCAGGGCCCCGAACACCCCGTGCCGAGACGTGAGTAGAGGAAGCACCGTGATCCCGGTTTCGTACGCCCAACAGCGTCTCTGGCTGATCGACCAGATCGAGGGGCCCACCGCGCTGTACAACCTGCCGTTCGCCCTGCGCCTGCGCGGCGAGCTCGACACCGCCGCGCTGCACGCCGCGACGGCGGACGTGGTCGCCCGGCACGAGGCCCTGCGCACGGTGTTCCCGGTGGCCGGGGGAGTCCCGGTGCAGCGGATCCTGCCGGTCGAGGAGGCGCAGCCGCGCTTCCTGGTGGTGGACTGCGCACCGGCCGACTACCCCGCCCACCGGGACGCGGCGGCCGCCGAAACCTTCGACCTGAGCCGCGAACTGCCCATCCGAGTCACGGTGTTCACCCTCTCGCCGACCGAGCACGTGCTGCTCCTGGTCCTGCACCACATCGCCGGCGACGGCTGGTCCCTCGGCCCGCTGCTGCGCGACCTCGCCACCGCCTACCGGGCCCGGCTCACCGGCCACGCCCCCGACTGGGAGCCCCTGCCCATCCAGTACGCCGACTACGCGCTCTGGCAGCGCGACCTGCTCGGCGACGAGACCGACCCCGAGAGCCTGCTCGCCCGTCAACTCGCCCACTGGCGCACCGCCCTGGCCGGCCTGCCGGAGGAACTGGAGCTGCCGACCGACCGACCCCGACCGCCCGCCCCCACCGGCGCCGCCGACTCCGTGGACCTCGCCTGGGGCGCCGACCTGCACACCGCCCTGCTCGACCTCGCCCGCACCCACCGCACCACCCTGTTCACCGTCCTGCAGGCCGGCCTCGCCGCCCTGTTCACCCGGCTCGGCGCCGGCACCGACATCCCGCTCGGCACCGGCCTGGCCGGGCGCTCCGACGAGGCCCTCGACGAGCTGGTCGGCTTCTTCGTCAACTCCCTCGTGCTGCGCGCCGACACGTCCGGCGACCCGAGCTTCACCGAACTGCTCGGCCGCGTCCGGGAGGCCCAGCTCGACGCCTTCGCCCACCAGGACATCCCCTTCGAACGCCTCGTCGAGGAGCTCAACCCGCCCCGCGCGCTCGGCCGCCACCCGCTGTTCCAGACCCTGCTCGTCCTGCAGAACCACGGGCAGGACGCCGAACTCGCCCTGCCCGGGCTGGAGTCCGCCACCGAGCCGATCGGCCTGCGGGTCGCCAAGTTCGACCTCAACATCGGCATCGCCGAACACCACGGCCCCGACGGCGCCCCCGCCGGGCTCACCGGCTCGATCGAGTACGCCGCCGACCTCTACGACCACGGCACCGTCACCGCCCTGGCCGACCGGCTCGGCCGACTCCTGGCCGGCGCCGCCGCCGACCCGCACGCCCCCCTCGCCACCCTCGACGTCCTCGCCCCCGACGAGCGGACCCGCCTCCTCGTCGACTGGAACGCCACCGAGGCCCCCCGGTGGACCGGCACCCTCGCCGAGTCCTTCGAACGCCAGGCCGACCGCACCCCGCACGCCGTCGCCCTCGCCCACGACGGCGGCACCCTCGACTACGCCGAACTCGACGCCCGCGCCAACCGCCTCGCCCACCACCTCACCACCCTCGGCGTCGGCACCGAGACCCCCGTCGCGATGCTGATGGAACGCTCCGTCGACGTCATCGTCGCCACCCTGGCGGTCCTCAAGGCCGGCGGCTGCTACGTGCCCATGCACCCCGGCCTGCCGCCCGAGCGGATGACCGACGTGCTCGCCGACACCGGCGCCCCCGTGCTGCTCACCGACCGCGCCGACCCCGGCTTCCCGCACCGGGCCCTGGTCGTCCGCCCCGGCGACGAGGCCGACGCCCCCGCCCACCGCCCCGGCGTGCCCGTCCACCCCGACCAGCTCGCCTACGCGATGTACACCTCCGGCTCCACCGGCCGCCCCAAGGGCGTCGCCGTACGCCACCGCGACGTCCTCGACCTCGCCGCCGACCGGCGCTGGCAGGACGGCCGCCACCAGCGGGTCCTGCTGCACTCCCCGCACGCCTTCGACGCCGCGACCTACGAGATCTGGACGCCCCTGCTGGCCGGCGGCACCGTCGTGGTCGCCCCGCCCGGCGCCCTCGACGCCGCCGCCCTGCACGCCGTCGCCACCCGCCACGACGTCACCGCGGTCTTCCTCACCAAGGCCCTGTTCGACCTCGTCGCCGAACAGGCCCCGGAGACCTTCGCCGCCCTGCGCGTCGTCTGCACCGGCGGCGAGGCCGCCTCCGGCGTGCTGCTGCGGCGCGTCCTGGACGCCTGCCCCGACCTGCTGCTCGCCCACGTCTACGGCCCCACCGAGACCACCACCTTCGCCACCCACCACCCGCTCACCGCCGCCGACCTCGACGGCCCCCGGGTGCCGATCGGCGGCCCGCTCGACAACATGCGCAGCTACGTCCTCGACGACCGGCTGCGCCCCGTCCCGCCCGGCGTGCCCGGCGAGCTGTACATCGCCGGCGCCGGCCTGGCCCGCGGCTACCTCAACCGGCCCGGCCTGACCGCCGAACGCTTCGTCGCCTGCCCGTACGCGGACGGCGAGCGGATGTACCGCACCGGCGACCTCGTGCGGCTGCGCGCCGACGGCGCCGTGGAGTTCCTCGGCCGGATCGACGGCCAGATCAAGCTGCGCGGCTTCCGGATCGAGCTCGGCGAGATCGAGGCGGCGCTCTCCCGCCACCCCGCCGTCCGTCAGGTCATCGTGATCGCCCGCGAGGACCGCCCCGGCGACCTCCGGCTGGTCGCCTACTGCACCGCCGACCCCGCGCTCACCCCCGACGAGCTGCGCACCTTCGCCGGCACCACGCTGCCCGGCTACATGGTCCCCGCCGCCGTCGTCCTCCTCGACGCCCTGCCGCTCAACAGCAACGGCAAGGTCGACCGCCGGGCCCTGCCCGCCCCCGACCTCGCCACCGACGGCAGCGGCCGAGCCCCCCGCGACGAGCGCGAACGGGCCCTGTGCGAACTCTTCGGCGAACTGCTCGGCATCGACGACATCACCATCGACGACGACTTCTTCGCGCTCGGCGGCCACTCCCTGCTCGCCACCCGCCTCACCGGACGGGCCCGCACCGACCTCGGCATCGAACTCTCCATCGGCGACCTCTTCCAGGCCCCGACCGTCGCCGGGCTCGTCGAGCGGCTCGCCGGCCGCACCCCCGAGGCCCCCGCCCCGGCCCGCCCGGCCCTGCGGCCCGCCGCCCGGCCCGACCGGGTGCCGCTCTCCTTCGCCCAGCGCCGGCTCTGGTTCCTCGCCCAGGCCGAGGGCCCCTCGGCCACCTACAACGTCACCCTCGCCCTGCGCCTGCGCGGCCCGCTCGACGCCACCGCCCTCGAAGCCGCCCTCGGCGACGTCGTCCACCGGCACGAGGCGCTGCGCACCGTCTTCGGCGAGCAGGACGGCACCCCGTACCAGCGCGTCCTCGACGCCCCCACCGGTGGCCTGCTCACCGTCACCGACCGCCCGACGGACGAACTCGCCCGCCACACCTTCGACCTCGCCGCGGACCTCCCGATCCACGCCTACCTGCGGCCCGACGGCGCCGAGGAGCACGTGCTCGTCCTCGTCGTCCACCACATCGCCGGCGACGGTGCCTCGCTGGGCCCGCTCTACCGCGACCTCGCCGACGCCTACGCGGCCCGCCTCGACGGCGCGGCCCCGCAGTGGGAGCCGCTGCCCGTCCAGTACGCCGACTACGCGCTCTGGCAGCACGAGCTGCTCGGCGCGGAGGACGACCCCGACAGCCTGCTCGCCCGTCAACTCGCCCACTGGCGCCAGGCGCTGGCCGGTGCGCCCGAGGAGCTGCCGCTGCCGCTGGACCGCCCCCGCCCGCCCGTCGCGAGCCACCGCGGCGCGGTCGTCCCGCTGGAGTTCGACACCGCCCTGCACACCCGGCTCGGCGCGCTCGCCGCCGAGCACGGCGTGACCCTCTTCATGGTCCTGCGGGCCGCGTACGCCACCCTGCTACACCGCTTCGGCGCGGGCCCCGACCTCACCATCGGCACCCCGTTGGCCGGCCGCCTCGACGAGGCCACGCAGGAGCTGGTCGGCTTCTTCGCCAACACCCTGGTGCTGCGCACCGACCTGTCCGGCCGCCCGAGCTTCGGCGAGCTGCTGGCCCGGGTCCGGGAGACCGACCTGGCCGCCCACGCCCACCAGGACGTGCCCTTCGAGCGCCTGGTGGAGGAGCTGAACCCGACCCGGTCGACCGCCTGCCACCCGCTCTTCCAGGTGATGCTCGCCTTCGCGGGCGCCGCCGCGGACGGGCCCGCCCTCCCCGGGGTGACGGTGGCGGAGGAACCGGTCGACTTCGGCACCGCCACCTTCGACCTCACCCTCCGGCTGGTCGAGCGGCAGGGCGCCGACGGCGCCGCCGCGGGGCTGGCCGGCGTCCTGGAGTACGCCATCGAGCTCTTCGACCGCGAGACCGCCGAACAGCTGGCAGCAGCACTGGAGTTGATTCTCCGTCAGGTCGCGGCGGATCCGGCGCGGTCGGTCGCCGAGCTGGACGTCCTGCCGGCGGGTGAGCAGGCCGATGCCGCGGCGGGCCACCCGCCACTGCCCGAGCGGGTGCCCCTGGTGCCGACCGCCTTCGAGGCGCAGACCGCGGACACCCCGGCGGCGGTGGCCCTGGTCTGCGGTGAACTCACCCTGACCTACGCACAGTTGAACGCCCGGGCGAACGGCCTCGCACACCGGCTGATCGCGGCGGGCATCGGCCCCGAGTGCGTCGTCGCCCTCGCGCTGCCGCGCTCGGCGGAGACGGTGGTCGCCATCCTCGCCGTCCTCAAGGCCGGCGGCGCCTACCTGCCGCTGGACCCCGAGTACCCGGCCGAGCGCACCGCCGACACGCTGGCGGACGCCCGCCCGGCGCTGGTGCTGACCGACGAGCGCTGGCCGCTGCCCGAGGTGCTCGACGGACACCGGGTGCTCGTCCTCGCCGAGGCCGCGGCCGGGGCCACGACCGGGGCCGAGGACGCGCCGGACGCCGAGGAGAACCCGGCCCCGCGGGCCTCGGCGGCCGACGCCGCGTACGTGATCCACACCTCCGGCTCCACCGGCCGCCCCAAGGGCGTCGTGGTGCCGCACGGCAGCATCGCCGCCCTGCTCGCGGCCCACCGTACGGGCGTGATGGCGGGCGTCGCCCGGCAGCGGGTCGCGCTCACCGCCTCGCTCTGCTTCGACGCCTCCTGGGACGGCCTGCTGTGGCTGGTCGCCGGCCACGAACTGCACCTGATCGGCGGCGACGTGCGCCGCGACGCCCGGGCCCTGGTCCGCCACGTGCGCGAGCAGGGGATCGGCGTGCTGGAGGTGACACCCAGCTACGCCGAGCAGCTGATCGAGGAGGGGCTGCTGGCGGAGCCCGCGCCCGCCCTGGTGCTGCTGGGCGGCGAGGCCGTCGGCCAAGCGCTCTGGACGCGACTGCGCGAGGCGCCGAACACCGCCGCGCACAACCTGTACGGCCCGACGGAGTGCACGGTCGACGCCCTGACCCACCCGCTGGACGCCACCGAGCGGCCCGTGCTCGGCCGCACCGTCGCGGGCACCCGCGGCCACGTCCTGGACGAGTACCTCAACCCCGTCCCGGCCGGGGTGCCGGGAGAGCTGTACCTGGCCGGCGCGGGTCTGGCCCGCGGCTACCTGGCGCGGCCGGGCCTGACGGCGGAGCGCTTCGTCGCCTGCCCCTTCGAGCCCGGCGCCCGGATGTACCGCACCGGGGACCTGGTCCGCCGCACCCGCGACGGAGAACTCGAATACCTGGGCCGCACCGACCACCAGGTGAAGATCCGCGGCTTCCGGATCGAACTCGGCGAGATCGAACGCGCCCTGACCGCGCACCCGCAGGTGCTCCAGGCCGCCGTCCTGCCCGACGAGGACGGGCTGCGCCTGGTCGCCTACGTGGTCACCGACGGCCCGCTCGACCCGGCCGACCTGCGGACCACCGCCGCCCGGACCCTGCCCGGCTACATGCTGCCGGCCGCGATCGTGCCGCTGGACGCGCTGCCCCTGAACGCCAACGGCAAGCTCGACCGCCGCGCCCTCCCGGCGCCGGACTTCGGCGCGCTCTCGGCCGGTCGGGCGGCGCGCACGCCGCAGGAGGAGATCCTCTGCGGTGTGTTCGCGGAGGTGCTCGGCCTGGAGGCCGTCGGCATCGACGACGACTTCTTCGACCTGGGCGGCCACTCGCTGCTGGCCACCAAGTTGCTCAGCCGGGTCCGCGCGGCGCTGGGGGCGGAGTTGGGCATCCGGGACGTCTTCGAGGCGCCGAGCGTGGCCGGGCTGGCCGTCCGCCTGGACGCCGGCTCGGAGCGCCTGGCACTGAGCGCGGGCCGTGAACGGCCGGAGCGGGTGCCGCTCTCCTTCGCCCAGCAGCGGCTCTGGCTGATCGACCGGATGGAGGGCCCCAGCGCCCTCTACAACGCGCCCCTGGCGCTGCGCCTGGCAGGGGAGTTGGACACCGCCGCGCTGCGGCTCGCCCTCGGCGACCTGGTCGCCCGGCACGAGAGCCTGCGCACCCTGATCGCGGAATCCGACGGCACCCCGTACCAGCGGGTCCTCCCGGCCGAAGAGGCCGAGGTCCCGCTCGAAGCCCGGGACTGCCCGGCCGCCGAGGTGCCCGCCACCGTGGCCGCACTGTGCCGCCGCGCCTTCGACCTCCGCACCGAACTTCCCGTCCGCGCCGCCCTGCTGCGTGTCTCGGCCGAGGAGCACGTGCTGGTCCTGGCACTGCACCACATCGCCAGCGACGGCTGGTCCCTCGGCCCGCTGGTCCGCGACCTCACCTCCGCGTACACGGCCCGCGCCGGCGGCACCGCCCCCGGCTGGGCGCCGCTGCCCGTCCAGTACGCCGACTACGCGCTCTGGCAGCGCGAGCTGCTCGGCGAGGAGACCGACCCCGACAGCCTGGCCGCCCGCCAACTCGCCTACTGGAGCGAGACCCTGGCGGACCTCCCGGACGAGGCGACGCTGCCGCTGGACCGCCCCCGCCCGCCCGTCGCCTCCCACCGCGGCGACCGGGTCGCGCTCACCCTCGGCGCGGACTGCCACCGCGACCTGGTCGCGCTGTCCCGGGCCCACCGGGTCACCCTGTTCATGACCGTCCAGGCCGCGCTCGCCGCCCTGCTGACCCGCCTCGGTGCGGGCACGGACGTCCCGATCGGCTCGGTGGTCGCCGGGCGCTCCGACGAGGCCCTGGACGAGCTGGTCGGCTTCTTCGTCAACACCCTGGTGCTGCGCACCGACACCTCCGGCAACCCGAGCTTCACCGAACTGCTCGGCCGGGCCCGGGAGACCGCCCTCGGCGCCTACGCCCACCAGGACATGCCCTTCGAGCGCCTCGTCGAGGAACTCAAGCCGACCCGCTCGCTGGCCCGCCACCCGCTGTTCCAGATCATGCTGGTGCTCCAGAGCAACGAGCAGGCCGAACCGGCCACGGCGGGCCTGCACGTCGAACCCCTCGCGGCCGCCACCGGCTCCGCCAAGTTCGACCTCAGCCTGATCGCCGAGGAGTCCTTCGGCCCCGACGGCGAGCCCGCCGGAATCGACTGCGCCCTCGACTACGCCACCGACCTGTTCGACCGGGAGACGGTCGAGGCGATCGCCGTCCGGTTCGGGCGGCTGCTGGCGGCGGTGGCCGCCCGGCCCGAGCTGCCCATCGGCCGGATGGAGCTGCTCTCGACCGAGGAGCACACCGCGCTACCGACCGCCGGGGCCGCGCTGCCGGCCGAGGTCCCGCTGCTGCCGGCCGCCTTCGCGGCCCAGGCGGCCCGCACCCCGGAGGCCGTGGCGCTGGTCTGCGGCGACACCGCCCTGACCTTCGCCGAGCTGAACGCCCGGGCCAACCGGCTCGCCCGCCGCCTGCTGGCCGCGGGCGCCGGCCGGGAGTCGGTGGTCGCCCTCGCGCTGCCGCGCTCGGCGGAGACGGTGGTCGCCATGCTGGCCGTCCACAAGGCCGGCGGCGCCTACCTGCCGCTGGACGCCGAGTACCCGGCCGAGCGCACCGCCCACATGCTCGCGGACGCCCGCCCCGCCCTCGCCCTCACCGACGACCGCTGGCCGCTGCCGGAGGTCCTGGCCGGGCTGCGCACCCTGGACGTCGCCGCGTCCTCCGAGGGCAGCGCCGCCGACCCGTCCGACGAGAGCGCCGCCGACCCCGAGTGCGGCATCGACCCGGGCGACGCCGCCTACGTCATCTACACCTCCGGCTCCACCGGGCGCCCCAAGGGCGTCGTCGTGCCGCACGGCGCCGTCGCGGCCCTGCTCGCCGCCCACCGGGCCGCGCTGATCCGGGGCACCGAGCAGGCCCACGGCCGGCAGCGGATCGCACTCACCGCCTCGCTCTGCTTCGACGCCTCCCTGGAGCCCGTGCTCTGGATGTACGCCGGACACGAGCTGCACCTGATCGGCGACGAGCTGCGCCGCGACCCGGCCGCACTCGTCCGCCACACCGCCGCGGCGGGCATCGACGCCCTGCACATCACCCCGTCCTACACCGAGCAGCTGATCGAGGAGGGGCTGCTGGACGCACCCGCGCCGCGACTCCTGCTGCTCGGCGGCGAGGCCATCGGCCAGGCGCTGTGGCAGCGGCTGCGGGACGCCGAGGGCACCGCGGGCCACAACTTCTACGGCCCGACCGAGGCCACCGTGTACGCGCTCACCCAGCCGCTCGACGCCGTGGAGCGGCCCGGCCTGGGCGGCCCGATCGCCGGCGTGAGGACGTACCTCCTGGACGAGTACCTCAACCCCGTCCCGGCCGGGGTGCCGGGGGAGTTGTACCTGGCCGGCGCGGGTCTGGCCCGCGGCTACCTGGCGCGGCCGGGCCTGACGGCCGAGCGCTTCGTCGCCGACCCGTTCGGAGAGCCGGGCGCCCGGATGTACCGCACCGGCGACCTGGCCCGCCGCACCCGCGACGGCGGCGTGGAGTACCTGGGCCGCACCGACCACCAGGTCAAGATCCGCGGCTTCCGGATCGAACTCGGCGAGATCGAGCAGGTGTTGGCGCGCCACCCCGCCGTCCGTCAAACCGTGGTCACGGTACGGGAGAGCGACACCGGTGACCGCCGGCTGGTCGGCTACTGCACGGTGGACCAGGTGGGCCAGGATGCGCCCGAACTGGCCGTCGAGCTGCGGCGGTTCGCCGCCGAGTCGCTGCCCGGCTACATGGTGCCGGCCGCCGTCGTCCTGCTCGACGCCCTGCCCCTGACCGGCAGCGGCAAGGTGGACCACCGTGCCCTCCCGGCGCCGGACTTCGGTGCGCTGTCGGCCGGTCGGGCGGCGCGCACGCCGCAGGAGGAGATCCTGTGCGGGCTGTTCGCGGAGGTGCTCGGCCTGGAGAGCGTCGGCATCGACGACGACTTCTTCGACCTGGGCGGCCACTCGCTGCTGGCCACCAAGCTGCTCAGCCGGGTCCGCGCGGCGCTGGGGGCGGAGTTGGGCATCCGGGATGTCTTCGAGGCGCCGAGCGTGGCCGGGCTGGCCGTCCGCCTGGGCACCGGTTCGGAGCGCCTGGCGCTGAGCGCGGGCCGTGAACGGCCGGAGCGGGTGCCGCTCTCCTTCGCCCAGCAGCGGCTCTGGCTGATCGACCGGATGGAGGGCCCCAGCGCCCTCTACAACCTGCCCCTCGTCCTGCGCGTGGCAGGGGAGTTGGACACCGCCGCGCTGGAACTCGCCCTCGGCGACGTGGCCGCCCGGCACGAGAGCCTGCGCACGCTGGTCGCCGAGGAGGACGGCACCCCGTACCAGCGGATCGTGCCCGCCGGGCAGGCCCGCGTCGAGGTCGAGCTGCTGCCGCCCGGCACCCTGCCGGAGCTGTGCACGGCGCGCCCCTTCGACCTGGCCACCGACCTCCCCGTCCGCGCCCACGTCATCCCGGCCCCGGCCGGCGAGCACCTGCTCGTCCTCGTCCTGCACCACATCGCGGGCGACGGCTGGTCGATGGGCCCGCTGCTGCGCGACCTCGCCACGGCCTACGCGGCCCGCACCGCGGGCGCGGTGCCGACATGGTCGCCGCTGCCCGTCCAGTACGCCGACTACGCGCTCTGGCAGCGCGAGCTGCTCGGCGAGGAGACGGACCCCGAGAGCCTGCTCGCCCGCCAACTCGACTACTGGCGCGAGGCCCTGGCCGGCCTGCCCGAGGAGCTGTCACTGCCCGTCGACCGGCCGCGCCGGGCGGCCGCCAGCCACCGGGGCGAACGCGTCGTCGTGCCCTTCGGCGCCGAACTCCACCGCGCTCTAGGTGAGTTGGCGCGCGAGCACCGAGTGACGATGTTCATGACCGCCCAGGCCGCGCTCGCCGCCCTGCTGACCCGCCTCGGTGCGGGCACGGACGTCCCGATCGGTTCCGTGGTGGCCGGGCGCTCCGACGAGGCCCTGGACGAGCTGGTCGGCTTCTTCGTCAACACCCTGGTGCTGCGCACCGACACGTCCGGCAACCCGAGCTTCACCGAGCTGCTGGCCCGGGTCCGTGAGACCCAACTCGACGCCCACGCCCACCAGGACGTGCCCTTCGAGCGGCTGGTGGAGGAGCTGAACCCGGCCCGGTCGCTGGCCCGCCACCCGCTCTTCCAGGTGATCCTGCTGCTCGAGGGCGCCGGGGACTCGGCGCCGCTCGCCGGGGCGGGGCTGGACGCCTCCGTGGTGTCCTCCGGCGGTTCGGTCGCCAAGTTCGACCTGTGCGTGGGCCTCGCGGAGTCCTTCGACGCGGACGGCGCCCCCGCCGGCCTGGAGTGCGCGATCGACTTCGCCACCGACCTGTTCGACCGGGAGACGGTCGAGGCGATCGCCGTCCGGTTCGGGCGGCTGCTGGCGGCGGTGGCCGCCCGGCCCGAGCTGCCCGTCGGCCGGATCGAGCTGCTCTCGGCCGAGGAGCACACCGCGCTCCCGATCGCCGGGGCCGCGCTGCCGGCCGAGCTCCCGCTGCTGCCGGCCGCCTTCGCGGCCCAGGCGGCCGAGACCCCGGAGGCCGTGGCGCTGGTCCGCGGCGACACCGCGCTGACCTACGCCGAGCTGAACGCCCGGGCCAACCGGCTCGCCCACCGCCTGATCGGGGCGGGTGTCGGCCCGGAGCGCGTCGTCGCGCTGGCTCTGCCGAGGTCGGTGGAGAGCGTGGTGGCGATCCTGGCCGTGCTCAAGTCCGGCGGCGCCTACCTGCCGCTGGACGCCGACCACCCGGCCGACCGCATCGCCGACACCCTCGCCGACGCGGCCCCCGCCCTGGTCCTCACCGACGGCCGGTGGCCCAAGCCCGAGGCGCTGGCCGGACTGCGCACCCTGGACGTCGCCGAGCCCTCCGAGGACCGCACCGCCGACCCGGCGCCGCGCGCCGAGGCCGGCCACGCCGCCTACCTGATCTACACCTCCGGCTCCACCGGCCGCCCCAAGGGCGTCGTGGTGCCGCACGGCAGCATCGCCGCGCTGCTCGCCGCCCACCGTACGGGCGTGATGGCCGACGTCGCCCGGCAGCGCGTCGCGCTCACCGCCTCGCTCACCTTCGACGGATCACTGGAGCCCCTGCTCTGGCTGTTCGCCGGGCACGAGCTGCACCTGATCGACGACGAGTTGCGCCGCGACCCGGCGGCCCTGGTCCGGCACGTCCGCGCCACCGGCATCGGCGCGATGGACCTCACCCCCTCCTACGCCGAACAACTCCTGGCGGAGGGCCTGTTGGAGGAGGCCGCGCCGTCGGTGCTGGTGCTCGGCGGTGAAGCCGTCGGACAGCACCTCTGGACCGCCCTGCGGGCGGCACCGGACACCGCCGCCCACAACCTCTACGGCCCGACCGAGGCCACCGTCTTCGCCCTCGCCCAGCCCGTCGACGCCGTGGAGCGGCCCGGCCTGGGCGGCCCGATCCCGGGCACCCGAGGCTACGTCCTGGACGAGCACCTCAACCCCGTCCCGCCGGGCGTGCCCGGGGAGTTGTACCTGGCCGGTGCGGGTCTGGCCCGTGGCTACCTGGCGCGGCCGGCCCTGACGGCCGAGCGCTTCGTCGCCGACCCGTACGGAGAGCCGGGCGCCCGGATGTACCGCACCGGCGACCTGGCCCGCCGCACCCGCGACGGTGGCGTGGAGTACCTGGGCCGCACCGACCACCAGGTCAAGATCCGCGGCTTCCGCATCGAACTCGGCGAGATCGAGCACGTGCTGACGCTCCACCCGGGGGTGAGCGCCGCCGCCGTCCTGCCCGACGAGGACGGGCTGCGCCTGGTCGCCTACGTGGTCCCCGCCAGCCCGCTGGACTCCACGGGCCCGCTGGACTCCGCGGGCCCGCTGGATCCCGCGGACCTGCGCGCCTTCGCCGCCGACCACCTGCCCGGCTACATGCTGCCCGCCGCCGTCGTCCCGCTGGCCGCCCTGCCGCTCACCACCAGCGGCAAGCTGGACCGCACGGCGCTGCCCGCACCGGACTTCGGGCTGCTCACCGGCGGCCGCGCCGCCCGGACCCCGCAGGAGGAACTCCTCTGCGCGCTGTTCGCCGAGACCCTCGGCCTGGAGGGCGTCGGCATCGACGACGACTTCTTCGACCTCGGCGGCCACTCCCTGCTCGCCATGAAGCTGCTCGCCCGCGTCCGCGCCGCCCTCGGTGTGGACCCCGGCATGCGGGCGCTGTTCGAGGCGCCCACCGTGGCCGGACTCGCCCGCCGGCTCGACGACGGCCCGGCGGCCGACGCCCTGGACGTCCTGCTGCCGCTGCGCACCGGCGGCGACCGGGCCCCGCTGTTCTGCGTCCACCCGGCCGCCGGCATCAGCTGGGTCTACTCCGGCCTGCTGCGCCACCTCGGCCCCGAGCAGCCGGTGTACGGCCTCCAGGCCCGCGGCCTGCGCGGGGGTGCGCCGGCGAGCGTCGCCGAGATCGCCGAGGACTACGTGCGGCAGATCCGCGCCGTGCGGCCGGCCGGCCCGTACCACCTGCTGGGCTGGTCCTTCGGCGCCGTGGTCGCCCAGGAGATGGCGGTGCGGCTGCAGGCCGAGGGCGCCGAGGTCGGCCTGCTGGCCCTGCTGGACGGCGCCCCGGCGGCGCGCACCGCCGACGCCCCGGTCGTCGAACCCGTGGACACCCTGGACGAGTTGCTGCGCTCGCTCGGCCACGACCCGGCGGACGGCCGCGGCCTGGAGAGCCTGAAGGCCGTGCTCGGCGAAGCCGTCGCGGTGCTGCCCGAGGTCTTCGACCGGCACCGCAAGCTGATGGCCGAACACGTGCCGGACCGCTACCGGGGGGACGCCGTCTTCTTCGGGGCGACCACCGGCAAGCCCGTGGACTGGCCGTACGAGCAGACCTGGCGGCCGTACCTGGACGGTCGGATCGAGCCCCACCGGCTCGCCTGCGCGCACGGCGAGCTGACCCAGCCGGAACCCCTCGCACGGATCGCCGCCGTACTGGCCGAGAAGCTTGGAGCGTGACCCGCGATGACCACCACCGTCCCGATCAAGTCACCGGTGCGGCCGGACCGGCCGCGCGGCCGGTGGGGCCTGTGGGCCCAGGGGGACTTCCGCCGGCTCTGGATCGGTGAGACCACCAGCAACCTCGGCACGGCCGTCGGGAGCGTGGCGCTGTCCCTGGTGGCCGTGGTCACCCTGGACGCCGGCCCGTTCGCGGTGGGCGTGATCAACGCCGCCTCCTGGCTGCCCTGGCTGTTCCTCGGACTGCCGGCCGGCGCCTGGGTGGACCGCTGGCCCCGGCTGCGGGTGATGCTGATCTGCGACCTGCTGCTGCTCGCACTCTTCGGCAGCGTCCCGGTGGCCGGCTGGCTCGGGCTGCTCTCCCTCGCCCAACTGGCGGTGGTGGCCCTGCTGACCGGGGCGGTGAAGGTGTTCTTCTCCACCGCGTACGGGGCGGTGCTGCCCACCCTGGTGGCGAAGGCCGACCTGCTGGAGGCCAACGTCAAGCTGCGCTCCGCCGCCTCGGCGGCGGAGATCGCCGGCCCGGGCGTGGCCGGTCTGCTCTCCCAGGCCTTCGGCGCCGCCAGCGGGATGCTCGCCGACTCGCTCACCTACCTGGTGTCGGCGGTCTGCCTGCGGCGGATCCGGACCGAGGAGCACCCCCCGCCGGTGTCCGAACGGCGCGGCATGCCGCAGGAGATCGGCGAGGGCGTCCGGTTCCTGCTGCGCGACCCGTACCTGCGCACGCTGGCCTGCTTCGCCGCGGTCGGCAACCTCGGGCTGAACGGCATCCAGGCGGTGCAGACGGTCTTCCTGGTGCGCAGCGTGGGGATCGAACCCGGTGCGGTGGGCGCGGTGTTCGCGCTGGTGAGCGTCGGCGGGCTGGCCGGGGCGATGCTGGCCGGGCGGATCGCCCGCCGGCTCGGCACCGCGCGCGGGCTGATGGTCTGCGAGCTGGTGGTCGCGCCCTTCATCCTGCTGCTGCCGCTGGCGGGCGAGCGGCTCCCGCTCGTGGTGAGCGCGCTCGCCTGGGCGGTCGCGGTCTGCGGCGTGGTGGCGGGCAACGTCCTGGCCGGCAGCTTCTCCCAGGCCTACTGCCCGCCCGAGCTGATCGGGCGGATCCGGGCCAGCTCGGCGACCGTCAACTACAGCGCGATCCCGGTCGGCGCCCTGCTCGGGGGCTGGCTCGGCGAGGTGATCGGCGCCCGCAGCACCATCTGGCTGATGGCGGGCGTGCTGCTCTCGGCCGGGCTGGTGCTGCTGGCCGGCCCGCTGCGCGGCCTGCGCGACTTCCCGACCCGGCCGGCGGAGCCCGCCGCCTGACCTTCCCCGCCTGACCGTCTCCCCCTACCGTCCCGCACCCCCACACCGGAGGACCCGATGACCCGCACCGCCCGTCCGCGCCGCTACCTGATGTGCCGTCCGGAGCACTTCGACGTCACCTACGCGATCAACCCCTGGATGGACCCGGCCAAGCCGGTGGACACCGACCTCGCCGTCGCCCAGTGGGAGCGGCTGTACGCCCTGTACGCCGAGCTCGGCCACCACGTCGACCTGATCGACCCGCTGCCCGGCCTGCCCGACATGGTCTACGCGGCCAACGGCGCCACCGTGGTGGACGGCCGGGTGCTCGGGGCGCGCTTCCGCAACGCCGAGCGGGCCGCCGAGGGCCCCGCCTACCTGGAGTGGTTCCGCGACCGGGGCTTCGCGACGCACGACCCGGAGCACGTCAACGAGGGCGAGGGCGACCTCCTGCTGACCGCGAGCTTCGTGCTGGCCGGGCGGGGCTTCCGCAGCGTGGCGGAGGGGCACGCGGAGGCGCAGGAGTTCTTCGGCCGGCCGGTGGTCGGCCTGGAGCTGGTCGACCCGCGCTTCTACCACCTGGACACCGCGCTCTCGGTGCTCGACGGCGACGAGATCATGTACTACCCGGAGGCGTTCTCGCCCGGCAGCCGGACCGTGCTGCGCCGGCTCTTCCCGGACGCCCTGCTGGTGAGCGAGACGGACGCCGAGGTGTTCGGGCTCAACGCGGTGAGCGACGGCCTGCACGTGGTGCTGCCCGAGGCGGCGGTGGGTCTGGCGGCGCGGCTGCGCGAGCGCGGGTTCCGGCCGATCGGGATGGACCTGAGCGAGCTGCTCAAGGGCGGGGGCAGCGTGAAGTGCTGCACCCTGGAGATCCGCGAGGCGGCCTGAACCGGGCCCCGGTGACCAACGGTGCTCCGCCGTAGATCGACCGTTGACCGGCCCTCGCAAGACTGGTGCCACACCACGACGGAGACCTTCCCGACCGGGGAAGACACCAAAGGAGCACCAGAGATGACGCAGCGTCCGGCCACCGCCCCCGCCCGCCTCCGGCTGTTCACCGTCGGCCTGGGGGTGGTCGTCGCCCTGGGGGCCGGCCTGGCCGGCACGGCCGCGGTGGCGGAGACGGCCGGCACCGGGACGGCGACGGTGGTGGTCGGCGACGCGACGCCGACGCCCACCCCCGCCACCCCCAGCCCGACCGCCACCACCGGGCACGGCAGCACCCCCGACTGGAACAGCACCGGCTCCTGAGCGAGCCGCCGGTCCCATTGCAGGATCGATTCTTCTCAGCCAATCAGCCGTGAATCAGCCCTGGGCCAGCCGTGAATCGGCAGGGCAACAGCACTGACTCAGCAGCGACCGGTCAGCGGGACGGTCGCCGCCTCCCGCTCGTCCTCCCGCTGCCCGTCCTCCCGCCGCCCGTCCCGAGCCGACGGGACGCCGTCCCCGCCCGGAGCGAGCAGCCCCGCCACCTCGTGGGCGTCCGGCAGCCCCAGGCGGACGAAGATCGCGTGCGCCTCCCGCCACCGCCCCCGCGCCTCGGCCCCGCGTCCCAGGTCCGCCAGCGTCCGGCCCAGCACCACCAGCGCCTGCGCGTGGTCCCGCTCGGCCCCCAGCTCCTCGCACAGCGCCAGCGCCTGCCCGGCGTGCTCCAGTGCCTCCTCCGTCCGGCCCAGCGACCGCAGACTGTCCGCCAACCGGTAGCGGGCGTGCGCGGCCCGGGCCTGCAGACCGGCCGCCGAGGCCACCGCCAGGCACTCGCCGAACCAGGTGACCGCCTCCTCGTGCCGCTCCAGCCCGTGCAGCGCCAGCCCCAGCACGTACAGCGTGTACGCCCGCCCGGGATCGTCGTTGCGGGTGCGCAGTTCGGCCAGTGCCTCGTGGCAGATCGCCACCGCCTCGGCGGCCCGACCGCTGCGCACCCGGGCCAGCGCGGCGTTGACCGTCGTCACCAGCTCCCCGGAGCGGTGGCCGAGTTCGCGGGCCAGCAGCAGGGCCTCGTCGTAGTGCTCGACGGCCTCGTCGTAGCGGCTGAGGAACTGGCAGACCAGGCCGAGGTCGTTCAGCGCCTGGCGCAGGATCACCGTGTCGCCGGCCGAGCGGGAGGCGGCCACGGCCAGGCGGGCGGCCGCCTCGGCCTCCTCCAGCCGGGTGGCGGCCAGCGCGACGTTGCCGCGCAGGAAGTGCGCGCGACCGGCTGCCCGGTGGTCGGCGCGGTGGGTGGCGGCGTCGGCGAGGGCCTCGGCGGTGGTGGCGAGTTGGCGGCCGGGCGGGGCGAGGGCGAAGGGGGTGAGCGCGATCAGCAGGTCGATCGCGGCGCGCAGCGGGTCCGGCAGGGCGTCCCGGGCGCCGGGACCGGAGTCGGCGTCGGAGGGGACGGCGTCGGCGGGAGCGGGGACGGGGCCGGGGGAGGGGGCCTCGGCCACCGTCCAGGCGGCCACCTGGGCGGCCAGCGCGATCGCCCCGGAGCCCTCCGCCTCGGCCCAGGCCCGGGCACCGTCCGGGCCGCCCAGCTCCACCCCGGCACTGCGGGCGGGCCCGAGCGCACCGGCCGCCGGATCCCCGGGGACGGCGTGCTGGAAGGCCGCGCACGCGGTGGCCAGCAGGTGGTCCAGCAGCCGGTCGCGGGCCTCGACGGCCGCGCCCGGGGCGTCGGGCCGGCGCCGGGCGAAGGCGCGCAGCAGGTCGTGGTAGCGGTAGCGGCCGGGGAAGGGCGACTCCATCATCGCCACGTCCACCAGGGCTTCCAGCAGGTCCTCGGCGTCGTACTCGTCGAGGTCCAGCAGGGCGGCCGCGGCGGCCAGGCCGATGTCCGGGCCGTCCACCGAGGCGACCAGCCGGAAGACGCGGGCCTGGGCGGGCGTCAACTGGCGGTAGCTCAGTTCGAAGGCGGCCTCGACCGCCAGGTCGCCGATGCGCAGCTCGTCGATCCGGCGCCGTTCCACCGCCAGCCTGCGGCCCAGCGTCTGCACCGTCCAGCTCGGCCGGGCGGCCAGCCGGGCCGCCACGATCCGCACCGCGAGCGGCAGGTGGCCGCAGACGTGCAGCAGGTCCCGGGCGGCCTCCGGCTCGGCGGCCAGCCGTTCGGCGCCGATGGTGCGGCCCAGGAGTTCGAGCGCCTCCTCGGGCTCGAAGACGTCGAGGTCCGTCTGGACGGTCGCGGGTATGCCGGAGAGGCGGGTGCGGCTGGTGGTGAGTACGGCGCAGCCGACCGCGCCCGGCAGCAGGGGCCGGATCTGCACGGTGTCGTGGACGTTGTCGAGCACCAGCAGCAGCCGTCGGCCGTCCACCGCGGAGCGGAACAGCGCCGAGCGGGCGTCCAGTCCTTCCGGCACCGCGTCGGCCGACACTCCGAGGGCCAGCAGGAAGGCACTGAGCACCGCCTCCGGGTCGGCCGGGGTGGGGTCGGCGCCCCGCAGGTCGACGTAGAGCTGACCGTCGGGGTAGGTCTCGCGGACGCGGTGGGCGACGTGCAGGGCCAGCGCGGTCTTGCCGACTCCGCCCATGCCGACCACGGTGGCGATCACCAGCGCCTGCTGCCCCGGGGTGCCGAGGGCCTCGCCCAGCCGTTCGACGAGGACGGTGCGGCCGGTGAAGTCTGCCGCATCGGGCGGCAGTTGGGCCGGTCTTGGCGGTGCCGCCACCGGATCGACGGGCGGCTCCGGCGGGGCGGGCTCGGCAGCGGCCGGCTCCGCCGGGCCGGCCGGGGGCGCGGCGGGCGCCACGGCGGCCGCCGGAGCGGCGGGCTTCGGGGCGGCGAGCGCCGGGTCGCCCTCCAGGATCCGCCGGTGCAGCAGGTCCAGCTCGACCCCGGGCTCCACCCCCAGCTCGGCCAAGAACAACTGACGCACACTCCGGTAGACCGCCAGGGCGTCCGCCTGCCGCCCGGCCTGGTACAGCGCGCGCATCAGCAGCCCGTACGCCCGCTCGTGCAACGGGTGTTCGGTGGTCAGCGAGGTCAGCTCCGGAATGCACCGGGAGTACCGGCCCAGCGTCAGGTCCAGCGCGATCCGCTCCTCCAGCAGGGTCAGCCGCAGCTCCTCCAGCCGCTGGCGCTGGCGCTGCGCGAACGGCCCGGGGATGCCGGCCAGCGGCTCGCCCTGCCACAGGTCCAGCGCCTGGTTCAGCAGGTCGCGCGCCTGCTGCGGCTGTCCGGCGGCCGCCGTGCGCTCGGCCTGTGCCGCCAGCTCCTCGGCCTGCGCCGCGTCCACGGCGTGCTTGGGCAGCACCAGCCGGTAGCCGTCCCCGAACGAGGTCAGCACGTTCGGCGCGTCCGACTCCTCGCCGTGGAGGACCTTGCGCCACCGCCAGGCGTACGTCCGCACCGTCGTCATCGCGGTGCCCGGAGGCTCCTCACCCCACAGGGCGTCGATCAGGTCCGTGGCACTCGCGCCGTGTCCCGGCCGGAGCAGCAGCACCGCCAACATCGCCTGCTGCTGCGGACTTCCGACCTTCAGTACGGTAGTGCCACGCTGGGCCCGCATCAGTCCCAGCACCGAGAACCGGAAATCACCCATTCCTGCACCTGCCCGCCTCATGTGCTCGCCCCCGCCCGCGCACGTGCTTCCCCCCGATGATGAGCCCCTATCAACCCACGGCACCCCGGGGGCTGTCGAGAGATCGTCGACCCGGTGGTGATCCCGTGTTGATCGACCGTCACCACAATCAGTGGTGTGGCTCCCCTGCCGTCGGCCCGGCACGACCCGCCGGGCCCGCCACACCCCCGGCCGCCGGACCGCTGCCCGGCGACCACCCCAGCTCTCGGAGGCGGACGCCCGTGAACACCGACCTGCTCTACCGGCTGCTCGACGTCGACCCGGACGTCGGACCGGTCGAACTGCTCCAACGCGCCCGCGCCGTCCGCGACCTCCCGTACCTGGTGCTCGCCGCGCTCGCCCGGGAGGACGTCCGGATGGGCGACCACGCCCGGGCCGAACTGCGGCGCGCCCGGGACCGCTCCGACTGCTACGCCCGGCTCGCCCGCGACCTCGCCGGCGCCACCGGAGTCCGCCCGATCCGGGACCTCCCGCTGGCCGGCTACTACCCGTCCGACCTGCCCCGGCCGCTGGGCGAGCTCACCCTCGTCAGCCCCACCGAGGCCGCCCTCTGGCAGGCCGTCAACCGGCTGGTCACCGACCACCCGGTGGAGTCCGTGGAGGTCACCCTGCTCGGCGAGCGCCCCCGGCACACCGCCGTCACCGTGCGCTGGCCGGCCGAGGACCCGCTGCTCGACCCCTGGTACCAGGTACGGCTCGCCACCGCCGCCCTCGCCGGCGACCTCGCGACCGTCCCGGTCCGCCCCTACCTGGCCGCCGACGACCACGTCGAGGGCCTGATCGCCCTCGCCGAGGAAGGCCTCGGCCGCACCTTCCACGCGGGCGACGTGCTCGACGTGGCACACCTGACCGGGCAGCCCTTCGAACCCGTCGAGACCGCCGCCGTCGTCGCCGCCTACCGGCTCGCCCCGGAGACCGTCGCCCTGCTCGACCTCGCCGCCGAACACCTGCCGCTGGGCTCCCTCGCGGGCGTGCGCACCGTCCTGGAGGCCGAGGTCGCCCCCGAACTCCAGCGCCGCCGGACCACCACCCGCCCGCTCCGACCGCGCCACGGCACCCTGCTGCGCCGCACCGTCACCCGGCACCAGTGGGACGAGGCCGTCCTCCTCCCGGCGGGCGCCGCCACCCTGCTGCTCACCCCGGTCGCCGACTACCTGCTCACCCCGGAGGGCACCCGGCCGACCGTGCCCGAACGCACCGCCGCCCTCGCCGCCCTGCACGTCTGGGACACGACGGCCCCCGGCACCCCGGGCACCCCCGGCACGGCCCCCTGCGGCCTGTCGCGGCCGCGCCACCGCTGAGCTCCGCTCCGCGGGCGTGGCGGCGCTCCGCGCAGGTCGGGAGCCCCCGTGGAACGGATGCCGTGCGCCGCGCGGTTCAGGCCGGATCCGGGCCGATCGAACCCCGGACGATGCGCCGTCCGTGGTACCGGCTGAGGCCGGTCGGCAGCCGGCACGAGGACGGACACGGGAGAACAGCGATGGCCAGGTACCAGGGCGCGAGCCGGATCACGGTGACGGCGGTGGAGGGACGGTATCCGCAGCGGGCGGTGGTGACCGTCCGGGGCGCCGCGCCGGTGGAGATCCCCGGCGAGGTCGGCGCCGTCCACACCGTCGAGGCGAAGAGCTGGCAGCTCGACCTGGAGCACCGCGACCAGGGCGAGTGGTGCCCCAACATCCGTGCCGTCCAGGGCCGTTGGCAGGAGATCCGGGGCGTGGAAACGCAGGTCGTGCACAGCCGCAACCGCGACCGGACCGGCGACCGGCAGGACCGCAACCTGGTGCTGCGGATCGAGCGGGTCACGCCGCGTGGTGACGAGCCCGCCGCCGTGACCGCCCCCGCCGCGCGCCGCACCACCACCGGGCACCACGCCCCGGCGGCCTCCACGGGCCCGGCCGCGCCGCGCACCTCCGCCGGCCCGGCGAGCGGCCCGGCGATCGGCACCACGGGCGGCAGCACGGCCCCGAGCGTACGGACGACCACCTCGGGCTCCTCCTGGAGCGGCTGACCGGGGTCGGTCGCGGCGGTCCGGATCGGGCACGGCGGTCCGGGCGCGGGCACCCGGCGGTTCCGGGGCGGGTACCCGGCGGTCCGGATCGGGCGCGGCGGGCCGGCGGCAATCGTTGGGAAACTTTCCTAACGAAAGCCATTGACCCCGGGGCCTCGTGCCCCGATCCTGTGAGACACCCGTCGGCGGACCGCCGCCGCCGTCCGCACGGGTGGACCGCTCCCGCCTCCCTGACCCACCGTCACCGTATTCCTGGCTCGACGAAAGTGAGTTGGCATGCGCAAGACCATCGGAGTCCGTCTCACCGCCCCGCTGCTCGCCACCGCCCTCGCCCCGGCCGCGCTCCTGCTGGCCCCCGCGACCTCCGTGGCGGCGGCCCCCACGTCGGCATCCCCTGCGGCGGCGGCCCCCGCCGCGACGGCCGTGCCCGGGATGGCCGCCGCACCGTACGAGTACCTCGGCTGGGGCAACCCACAGAAGCCGGCCGACGTGATGAAGGCGGCCGGGGTCAAGTGGTTCACCCTGGCGTTCATCCTCTCCGACGGCGGGTGCACCCCGAAGTGGGACGGCAGCCGGGCGCTCGCCGGGGGCTCCGACGAGGCCGCCATCAAGTCGATCCGGGCAGCCGGCGGTGACATCGTGGTCTCGGTCGGCGGGTGGAGCGGGAACAAGCTCGGCGAGAAGTGCACCAGCGCGGGCGCGCTGGCCGGTTCCTACCAGAAGGTGATCGACGCCTACCAGCTGAAGGCGCTCGACATCGACATCGAGAACACCGAGTTCGGCAACGCGACGGTCCGTCAGCGCGTGGTCGACGCGCTCAAGATCGTCAAGACCAAGAACCCGGGCATCGTCACCTACGTCACCATGGGCACCACCCCGAGCGGCCCGGACGCCAACGGCAAGGACCTCATCAAGCGGGGCGCCGCCGCCGGCCTGGCGAACGACGGCTGGGTGGTGATGCCTTTCGACTTCGGTGGCCACAGCGGCAGCATGGGGCAGGCGACGGTCGGCGCGCTCGACGGACTGAAAGCCGCGGTCAAGAGCGCGTACGGCTACAGCGACGACGCCGCGTACCGGCACATCGGCGTCTCCTCGATGAACGGCAGGACCGACGAAGCGGGGGAGACCGTCACCACCGGCGACTTCCGTACCATCCTCGGGTACGCGAAGCAGCACCACCTCGCCCGCTTCGCCTTCTGGGCCGTCAACCGGGACCGCGCCTGCGGCTCCGGCACGGACGCCGACGCCTGCAGCGGCGTCACCCAGTCCCCGTACGAGTTCACCAAGATCGTCGTCCAGTACCAGGGCTGAGGCGCCCCGGCGGCCCTACGCCTCCGGACGGCCGGTCCCCCGAGGGCTGGTCCCCTGACCGTCGGCCGTCTCCGGAAGACCGGTCTCCTGGCGGTCGATCTCGCTCTCCCGGACCAGCCAGAGCGCGAGGCCCGCGCCCGCCAGGCTGACCAGTCCGCCGAGCAGCAGCACGAGGTTCAGGCCGTCCAGGAAACCGGCCCGGGCGGCGGCCGACGCGGCCGCCCGGGCCGGCTCGGGAAGCCCGGCGAGCACCTGCGGCAGACTGCCGGAAGAAGCGGCCTCGATCAGCTCGCGAGGACGGGACCCCTCCGCGATCGGCGTGCCCGCCGCCAGTTCGCGGACCTTGTGGGAGCCCCGGCCGACGAAGATCGCCCCCCAGACGGCGATGCCGACCGCGATCCCGACCTGCCGGAAGGTGTCGTTGATGCCCGCCGCCATGCCGCTCCGCTCCTTGGGCACCACGCTCACCGCGACATCGGCGATCACCGGGTTGATCAGACCGACACCCGCGCCGCCCACCAGGAAGCCGGCCAGCAGCCCGGTCCAGGTGTCTTCGGGCTGGATGTCGCCCATCAGCAGCATGCCCGCACCGACCGCGACGAGCCCGACGCAGAGCATCAGCCGGGCCGGCACCCGGGAGAGCAGGACCCCGGCCACCGGTGCCACGAGAAAACTGAGCACCGTGATCGGCAGGTAACGAACCCCCGCCGCGAACGGCGAAAGCCCGAGATAGTCCTGCAGGTACAGCGTCAGATAGAGGAACAGCGCGAACAGCGAGCTGGAGACGGCGAACGCGGCCAACTGCACACCGGTGAACGCGTGCCGACGGAACAGCCCGAGCGGCAGCATCGGCTCGGGCACACGGCGTTCGATCCACACGAAGACGGCGAGCAGGACGGCCGCGCCGACGAACAGCGCCACGATCAGCGCGCTGCCCCACCCCTCGGCGTTGCCCCGCACCAGCGCCAGGACGAGCAGGAACAGCCCGCTGCTGAACGCCGCGACCCCGGGCCAGTCGATCCGGGTGGCGTTCGGGTCGCGGCTCTCGGCCAGCTTGAGGTAGGTGACGACCAGGGCGGCCGCCCCGATCGGCACATTGAGGTAGAAGATCGACTCCCAGCCGAGCGAGTCCGTGAGCGCCCCGCCGACCAGCGGCCCCACCGCGACGGCAATCCCGATGGTGGCCCCGTAGATGCCCATCGCCGTGCCGCGCTCACGCCCGGGCGGGAACTCCTGCGCGACCAGGGCCAGCGACACCGCGAACATCACCGCGCCGCCGACGCCCTGCACCGCACGCGAGACATTGAGGAAGACCGGATTCGGCGCCAGCGCGCACAGCAGCGAGGCCCCGGAGAAGACCACCAGCCCCGCCGCGAAAGCCCGACGCCGCCCGAGCCGGTCAGCCAGCGAACCGGCCGTCAGCACGAGAGCGGCCAGCGAGAGCGCGTAGGCGTCGAACACCCACTGCAAGTCGGTGAAGCTCGCGCCCAGGTCCTTGCGGATGGACGGCAGAGCGACGTTGACCACGGTGATGTCGAGCAACAACATGAACGTCGCGACCGTGACCGCGATCAGCGTCCACCACTTGCGTTGCACCGCTGTCGGCCTCCTTCGGGGGAACTGCGCACGGTCCGCCGACCGTACGTAACCCCCTCACCCCAACCCGGGCCGACACGGCCGGACCCACCCACGGAGCCCCCGTCCGGTCCAGCCCGCCGACCAAACCCCGCCGACCACCTGACGGAGGCGATCAGACGATCGGCTCGCAGCCGATTGCGCCCCACGACGGCCGCTACCGAGGGGCGGCGCCCGTCGACGGCCGCTCACGTCGGATTCCCGGACCAGGGTGGCCTGCCGGACGGGCGGATGCGGCCGCCACCGGTCAGCCTCCGAGAGTCGCGCGGATGTGCCTACAGCACGACGGGAAGTGACGCGAGCCCTCGGACGAGGCGGGAGTGGCGCCACTGCAGTTCCTCGGCGGGTACGGCCAGCCGCATGCCAGGGAAGCGCTCCAGCAGGACCCGCAGCGTGGTCTCGACCTCGGCGTGGGCGAGCGGTGCGCCGAGGCAGCGGTGGATGCCGTGGCCGAAGGCGAGGTGCTGGGCGGCGTCGGGGCGTTGGAGGACGAGCCGGTCCGGGTCGGTGAACCTGCGGGGATCGCGGTTGGCGGCGCCGGGGCACACGAACACGGGGGTGCCGGCCGCCACTTCGGTGTCGCCCAGTCGTACCGCCTCGGGGGCGTGGCGCCACGTGGCCACGCTCACGGGCGAGTCGTAGCGCAGCAACTCGTCCACAGCGGTGGGGATCCGGTGCGGGCCGGCTCGGAGGTGTTCCAGGTCGTCCGGGTGCCGGAGCAGAGCGAGGACGGCGTTGCCGATCGCAGCCGTCGTCGTCTCGTGGCCGGCGACCAGGAGCAGGAGGCCCAGGGAGACCAGCTCCTCCTCGCTGAGGTGGTCGCCGTCGGCGTCGCGCACGGCGATCAGCTGGGAGAGGAGAGCGGTGTCCGGGGAGCCGCGCTTGGCGGTGATCAGCCGGGTCATGTAGTCGGCGAGGGCATGGGAGGCCTCGTCGATCCTCGCGTGGTCACCGGTGGCGAACAGGTCGGTGGACCAGCTGCGGATCCGGTCCCGGTCGACGGGCGGGACCCCGAGGAGCTGGCAGATCACGGTGACCGGGAGCGGGCCGGCGAGATCCGCGATCAGATCGACCTCGGCGCCGGGCTCCCACTGTCCTACCAACTGCTCGGTGAGCGCTCGGATGTAGGGCCGGAGGCCGTCCACGGTCCCGGGCGTGAACGCCCGGACGACCAGACGGCGCAGCCGGGTGTGTGCGGGCGGATCGGTGTGAAGCATCGTGCGGGCGACCGCGGGGTGGAGCGAGCGTCCGGACGGGCGGTCGGCGAAGTACGCCGAAGCGTCCTTGGACAGGCCTGCGGTGAGGGCTTCTCGCGCCTGTTCGTAGCCGGTGATGACGACCGCCGTCCCCATGCTGCCGTCCATGGGGACGGGCAGGACGGGGGAGCGCTCGCGCAGCGCGGCGTAGGTCGGGTAGCGGTCCCGGTAGAACGTCGGGTCGGAGAAGGGGGAGGCCATGTTGTCTTCCTGGGCCGCTTCGAGCGCCGGGAACCGGGTCTCGGAGGCGCGCTGGACGAAGTCGTTGCTCGCGTACGGTTGGGAGACCAAGCGTAGCCAGAGTGCCCCGGCACGCAGGTCTCCCTCGCGCGCCGAGGCTCCGACAACCTGGGGGCGGGATCGTCCCGCCCCAGCACGGGCGCACCACGTACCGCCTCAGCCCGCCCGGCCCGAGGAAGCCGGGCCGGGCGGGCTCCCGGCGTCAGTGCGACCAGTAGCGTCAGTGCGACCAGTAGGGGTCGTCGACCGTCGCGCAGGTGGCGGCGTAGGCCTGCCCTCCCGGGCCGAACCTGTCGATCCACTCGCGATCGCCGATGTCGGTGACATCGAACACGGAAGCCCACACCTCGGCACAGCCCTCCACTCCCGCGACGAACCGGAGGCTGAACCCTGAGCCCTTCACCTCCACTGAGCCCTTGTTGCGCTCGACCGAGTAGCCCTTCCCGGTCCAGAGTGCCTGGACGACGTCGAGCGGCTCCTGATTCCGCGTAGGGGTGATCCGGACTCGGGCCGCCTGGCGGGCGGACATCTCCGCCCGGCCCGTCCTCTTGCACCCGGACGTCCCGCAGAGTCCGGTCAGTTCGGGATCGCTGCTGTACTTCGGCGCGGCCCACTGGAGCCCCGGGTGGAAGGCCCCGGCGATATCGGCGAGCTCGGCCTCGATCCGGTGCTGTGCCTGGTCGACCGGCACGGTGGGTTTCTCCGGCTCCGGCCAGGCGTACCAGCCGACCAGGAGCGCCAGCAGCACCCCCGGCACGGCCGTGCGTCGTACCGCGGCCTTCACCTCGGGTCCTCCCTGGTGATCGTGTTCCCGTGACCGCTCACGATCTTCCCGATGTTGGGGAGCGAGTCGCCGCCCTTGTGGTCCTTCCCGAAGTAGTTGTCGTGGGAGTCGGTCACGGTCCCGTCCGCCACCGAGAAGCGCTGCCCGCCGAAGCTCTCGCTGGCCGGGTCCGTGCCGTGCCACGATCCGTCGGGATTCGTGAACGCCTCGACCGCGGCCCAACCGGGGATGAGCATCCCAGGGGACGGCGCGTCCGCGACGGGGTCGTACTTGGCCGTGCCGACGTACACGTGATCCGCACCGATCCCGAGCTGCGTTGCCTTGTCCACCCCGACGCCCGGGCTGCCGACCAGGACGATGTCGTCGACGGGCAGGCCGCCGGGGTGCTGGGTCGCTTTCCCGACCACCAGGGAGCCGTAGCTGTGCCCCTGCGCGGTCATGTGCGCCGGGGCGCCCTCGTGGGTGGCCCGGAGTCCGGTGAGGAACTTGTTGTACGCGGCCCCGCCCTCCTCCGCCCGGTCCTGCATGAGCACCGAGGGGCCGTCCAACTGCGGCGCGTCGTACCCCAGCCAGAACACGGACGCGATGCTCGGCGTCTCGCTGTTGGCCCGCGCGCTGCTCTCCGCAGACTCGTAGATGCGCTTCGCCGTCATGGCGTCGCCGTTTCCGGCGCCGGCCAGGTTGCTGTTCAGCCCGGGCACCATCGAGGAGACGTTCCGGGCCTTGTCCGGGTCGCCCCAGGACAGGATCGCGCGGCCCTGCCCCTGATCGCCGATCCCCAGCAGCAGCAGTGGCGGCTCGGAGCCCGGCCCGCCACCACCTTCGAACTTGCCGTCGAGCCGCTTCTGAATGGACTGGAAGCCGGTGAGCTTCTCCTGCAGGGCGTCGTGCTTGCGCTTCCACACCGTGTAGTCGGGGTTCTCCACCGGCGCGCCGTTCATGTCGGCGACGCTCAGGTACCTCGTCGGCTCGGGGCCGAGGTTGGCGAGTTGGGTCTCGCGGTCCTTGATCAGGTTCCTCAGGTTGACCCGGTTGGCCTGGTCGCGGACGGCCGCGGGGACGCCGTCGAGGTTGCCGATCTGGTCGGGGTGCTCGTGGAGGAACTTCTGCTGCTCGGTGTCGGTGAGGCCGTCCCACCACTTCTTGACGCCGGCCGGCTCGGTGCCTGCGGGCGGTATCTGCTCCCTCCCGCTCTGGGCGGCCAGGTCCTGGGCCACGGTGGCGGCGTCCAGGCCGGTGCCGTTGCCGGCGTTGGTCGCGAAGTGGTTCAGCCGCGCGCTGATCTCCTGGTCCGCGTGGGCGGCCTCGTTGAGCGCGGCGGTGATGCGGTTGCTGATCGCGATGGCCGTCGTCTCGGCGCCGGCGCCCGCGTAGTTCGCGGACGTGGGCTCCTTGTCCCAGGTGATGGTGCCCTCGGGAGTGACGTTGAGCTTGGCGGCCTTGGCGTCGTCGAGGGCGTAGACCAGGTGGGACTGGGCCAGCGCGAACTGCTCGGCCGCCGCGGCGAGGGCCTTGCCGACGAGATCCAGCTCACTGTGCGCGGACTGGAGTTCGGTGCCCAGGAAGCGGATCCGGGCCTGGGCGTGGTCGGACGCGGTGCCGGTCCAGTGCGAGTTGGTGAGCCGGTCGGCGACCTCGTGCTGCCAGGACTCGATGTGCCGGCCGAACGCCGAGTAGAGCGTGTCGAAGGCGTTCTTCGCGATGGTGATGTTGATGATGTCGGCGTCGTACAGCGTCTTGATGTCCATCGGGCTACTCGGCTGCCTTCGCACTGGAGGGCTTCACGGGGCCCGGGACGACCGTCGTGCCGAACGGGTCCGGCTCGTCCGGGACCGGGGCGGCCGGGTTGCGCATGCTGTTGTGGGCGTTCTGCTCGGCCTGACGGTAGTAGGTGGCCGTCGTGGCGAGCTTGGTGCCGACGTCGCCCATGTCACCGGCGAGCTTGTCCAGCAGCGTCTTCCAGTTCGTCCCGCAGTTCTGGATGGCGGTGGCCGTCTGCCAGCCCTTCAGACCACCGGCGGCCTGGTTGCACGGCTCCGCGAGCTTCGACGTCTCGCCCGGTATCAGGCCCCCGATGTGCTGCGCGCTCTGTCCGCAGCCGTCCAGTTCGGCAGGATTGACTTTGAATTGCAAGCCCGCGTCAGTGTCTGCCATGCATGCCCCCCGTGCGGGCGACCGACGACCGGCCAGCCCGTGTGTTCGAAAACCAACGACGCATGCTAACGGATCCGGTACCGAGGAAGATCGACTGAGGTGGGGGAGCAGTGAGCATCCCACCGGCCTCGCCGCGCCCCCAGTAGGGTGCCGCTGCCTCCGGGTCGGCGAAGCCGCCGCGGACGGCGCCGGTGGTGACGGTGCTGCTGTCGACCAGGGTGCCGTCGATAGCGAAGACGGCAGATCCAGCTGAGCGCCGCACAGTTCGCCGACATCGTCACCCAGGCCGAGACCGGCTCATTCGACCACATCGCCACGCAGTCGGCGGATCGTCCGCTGCCGGCCGCGTGACCCGGCCGGCAGGCGGCCGATCGGGCCGGCTCGGGTCAGGTGAAGGACAGGCGGTCACGGACTGAAGTCCGGCCGCCCGCGTCCGTCGACGGCTCTCGCGTCGATTCCGCCCTTCCAGCGGGCTCTGGCACCCCGGCGAGGAATGGGCCTCCGGCTCCCTCTCGGTGCTGCCGAACTCCCGCCCACCTCCCGAAACGGGGGCGCAGCGCCGCGGTTCGTAGGGGAGCGGTAGGGGTTGTTCGGCCCCGGGGCGGCTCCTAGCGTGGCGCCGGAAATGGTTCCCGATGAGCTGGGGAGCGTCGCGGGCGGCAGGCGGATCGGGCCTGCCGGCGAACGCGGGCTCCGGACACCGTGAGGCCTCCGGCGGGGCGCCCGCTCCTGCGCGGAGCGGCGACCACCCGGGGCCTTCCGGCTGCCCGGACCGCCTTCGCCGCGGCGCTGCCCCGCCACGTCCCGCCGCCCGGTCGGAACAGCCCTGCACGGGGTGAACATCCGCTCGCAGCCGCAAGGCCGTAAAGAGGTCACAGTAACGATGGCGAATGAAGAGACACTCCGCGGCTACCTCAAGCGGGTGACGGCCGATCTGGCCCAGACGCGGCTGCGCCTGCGGGAGGCCGAGGCCAGGGACCAGGAACCGATCGCCATCGTCGGGATGAGCTGCCGCTACCCCGGCGGCGTCCGCTCGCCCGAGGACCTGTGGCAGCTGGTGGCGTCGGGCGGCGACGCGATGTCCGGCTTCCCGGCCGACCGCGGCTGGGACCTGGAGAACCTCTACCACCCGGACCCGGACCACCCGGGCACCTGCTACACCCGCGAGGGCGGGTTCATCCACGACCTCGCCCGGTTCGACCCCGCCGTGTTCGGCATCTCGCCGCGCGAAGCGCTGGCGATGGACCCGCAGCAGCGGCTGCTGCTGGAGACCTCCTGGGAGGCCTTCGAACGGGCCGGCATCGACCCGCTGTCGCTGCACGGCACCCGGACGGGTGTCTTCGCCGGGACCAGCGGGCAGGACTACCTGACCGTCCTGCTCGGCTCCACCGACGACGTCGAGGGCTACCTCGGCACCGGGATCGCGGCCTCCGTGGTCTCCGGACGGATCGCGTACAGCCTGGGCCTGGAGGGCCCGGCGGTCACCGTCGACACCGCGTGCTCCTCGTCCCTGGTCGCGCTGCACCTGGCCGTGCAGGCGCTGCGCAACGGCGAGTGCGGGCTCGCCCTGGCCGGCGGGGTGACCGTGATGAACTCCCCCGGCACCTTCGTGGACTTCAGCCGCCAGCGGGGCCTGGCCGCCGACGGCCGGTGCAAGTCCTTCGCGGAAGCGGCCGACGGCACCGGCTGGGCCGAGGGCGCCGGCATGGTGCTGGTGGAGCGCCTGTCGGACGCCCGCCGCAACGGCCACCCGGTGCTGGCGATCGTCCGCGGCTCCGCCGTCAACCAGGACGGCGCGTCCAACGGCCTCACCGCACCCAACGGCCCCTCCCAGCAGCGCGTCATCCTCCAGGCGCTGGCCAGCGCGCGGCTGACGCCCGACCAGGTGGACGCGGTCGAGGCGCACGGCACCGGCACGACCCTCGGCGACCCGATCGAGGCGCAGGCCATCATCGACGCGTACGGCCGGGACCGGCCCGAGGGCCGCCCGCTCTACCTCGGCTCGCTGAAGTCCAACATCGGTCACAGCCAGGCCGCGGCCGGCATCGGCGGCGTCATCAAGTCGGTCATGGCGATCCGGCACGGGCTGCTGCCGCAGACCCTGCACGTGGACCGGCCGACCGGCAACGTCGACTGGTCGGCCGGGACGGTGGAACTGCTCACCGAGGCCCGCGACTGGCCGGAGACCGGCGCGCCGCGCCGCGTCGGCATCTCCTCGTTCGGGTTCAGCGGCACCAACGCCCACACCATCATCGAGCAGGCGCCGCCGGAGACCGAGCAGGCGCCGGACGGGCCCGACACGGCGCCCGGCGTGCTGCCCTGGCTGCTCTCCGGCAAGGGTGAGGCGGCGCTGCAGGCCCAGGCCGCGCGGCTGCGGGAGCGGCTGACGGCCGCGCCCGACCTGCGTCCGCTGGACGTGGCGTACACCCTGGCGACCGGCCGCGCCGCGCTGGAGCAGCGCGCGGTGCTGGTCGCGGACGGCCGCGAGGAGCTCCTGGCCGCGCTGGACGTCCTTGCGGCGGAAGGGAGTTCGGGCGACCTGGTGTTCGGCTCGCCGGTCGAGGGCCGGACGGCGTTCCTGTTCGCGGGGCAGGGGAGTCAGCGGGTCGGGATGGGCGAGGAGCTGTATGCCTCCTACCCGGTGTTCGCGGCTGCGTTCGACGCGGTGTGCGCTGAGCTGGACCCGCTGTTGGACCGTCCGCTGCGCGGGGCGATCGCGGATGCGGGGTTGATCGACGAAACGGGGTACACCCAGCCGGCGTTGTTCGCGCTGGAGGTGGCGCTGTTCCGTCTCGTCGAGTCGTGGGGTGTGCGGCCGGACTTCCTGGCGGGGCATTCGATCGGTGAGCTGGCCGCGGCGCACGTGGCGGGCGTGTTCTCGCTGGCGGACGCGTGCCGGCTGGTGGCGGCCCGTGGCCGGTTGATGCAGGCGCTGCCGCGCGGCGGCGCGATGGTGGCGGTGCGGGCCTCCGAGGCCGAGGTGCTGCCGCTGCTCACCGACGGCGTCGGCCTCGCCGCGGTCAACGGGCCCACGTCCGTGGTGCTGTCGGGCGCCGAGGATGCCGTCCGGGCCGTCACGGAGCAGCTGACGGGTCGCAAGTCCACCCGCCTGACGGTCAGTCACGCCTTCCATTCGCCGCTGATGGACGGCATGCTGGCGGACTTCCGAACGGTCGCCGACCAGGTCGCCTACGAGGCCCCGCAGATTCCGCTCGTCTCCACCCTCACCGGGGCGCTCGCCGCCGAGGAGTTGACCGACCCCGCGTACTGGGTGCGCCACGTCCGGGAGGCCGTCCGCTTCGCCGACGCGATCAGCGCCCTGGAGGCCGAAGGCGTCCGGACGTTCCTGGAGATCGGCCCCGGCGGCACACTGACCGCCCTCGGCGATGAGAACGCCCGGCACCGCGACTCCGCCTTCGCCGCGGCTCTGCGCGCCGACCGGCCCGAGGCACGCGCACTGACCACCGCGCTCGCCCGGCTCCAGGTGCGCGGGGCCCGGCCCGACTGGCAGGCGTACTTCGCCGACACTGGCGCACGCCGGGTCGACCTGCCGACCTACGCCTTCCAGCAGCGCCGGTTCTGGCCCACCGCAGGGGCGTGGGACGAGGGCGCCGCCGCCGGGGCGACGGCCGGCTCACCGGCCGACGAACAGTTCTGGGCGGCCGTCGAGCGCGGCGACCTGGAAGCGCTCACCACGACCCTGGCCGTCGCCGGGGACCAGCCGCTCCATGCCGTCCTGCCCGCACTGACCGCCTGGCGCCGCAGCAGCCGGCTGCGCTCGACCGTCGACGACTGGCGCTACCGGATCGCCTGGCGGCCTGTCCCGGACACGCCGACCGGGCGGCTCACCGGCACCTGGCTGCTCGTCACCCCGGCCGAGGCTGCTGCGGACACCGACGCGTGGAGCTCCGCGGCCGCCGAGGCCCTCACCCGGCGCGGCGTGCGCGTGCGGCACCTCGCCGTCGACCCCGCGGCCACCGACCGGGCCGCCGTCGCCGACCTTCTGCGCGCCGAACTCGCCTCTGAGGGACAAGAGTTCACCGGCGCGCTCTCGCTCCTCCCGCTGGCCTCGGGAACGCACCCGGAGCACCCGTCCGCGCCGCTCGCACTGACCGGGACGCTCGCCCTGGTCCAGGCGCTCGGCGACGCCGGCATCGAGGCCCCGCTCTGGTGCGCCACCCGGGGCGCGGTCACCACCGGTGGCGCGGACCGGCTGGAGAACGCCGTCCAGGCCCAGGTCTGGGGCCTCGGCCGGGTCGTCGTCCAGGAGTACCCGGACCGCTGGGGCGGCCTGATCGACCTGCCGCCCACCCCGGACGAGCGGGCCCAGGACCGGCTCGCCGCCGTGCTCGCCGGCCTCGGCGCCGAGGACCACCTGGCGATCCGCCCCGCCGGGATCCTGGCCCGCCGCCTGGTCCGCGCCCCGCGCACCGACGCCCCGGCCGAAGGCTGGTCGCCGCGCGGAACCGCCCTGGTCACCGGCGGCACCGGCGCGCTCGGCGCCCACGTCGCCCGCTGGCTGGCCGGCCGCGGCGCCGAGCACCTGGTGCTGACGAGCCGCCGCGGCCGCGACGCCGCCGGCGTGACCGAGCTGGAGGCCGAACTCACCGCCCTGGGCGCTCGGGTGACCGTCGCCGCCTGCGACGTCACCGACCGCGCCGCGCTCGCCGGCCTGCTGGCCGACATCCCCGACCAGTACCCGCTGACCACCGTCGTCCACGCGGCCGGCGTGCTGGACGACGGCGTGCTGGACGCCCTCACCCCGCAGCGACTCGCCGGGGTGCTCGGCCCCAAGGTCGACGCCGCCGTCAACCTGCACGAACTCACCCGGGAGCTCGACCTCTCGGCGTTCGTCATGTTCTCCTCCTTCGCCGGCACCTTCGGTGGGCCCGGCCAGGGCAACTACGCGGCCGCCAACGCCTTCCTGGACGCCCTCGCCGAGCAGCGCCGCGCCGCCGGCCTGCCCGCCACCGCGATGGCCTGGGGCGCCTGGGCGGAGGGCGGCATGGCGGTCGACGACACCGTCAAGGACCGGCTGCGCCGCGGCGGCGTCCCGGCGCTCGACCCGGCCACCGCTATCGCCGCCATGCAGCACGCCCTCGACCTCGACGAGACCTTCTCCCTCGTGGTCGACGTGCTCTGGGACCGCTTCGCACCCCAGTTCACCGGCATCCGCGCCAGCACGCTCTTCGACGAGCTGCCCGAGGCAATGCAGGCCATGGCCGCCGCCGACAGCGAGTACGGCGAGCAGTCCGGCGGCGCCACCTTCCAGCAGCGGCTGGCCGCGGCGGCGGAGAGCGAACGGCCGCGCATGGCGCTGGACTTCGTCCGCACCCAGGTCGCCGCCGTGCTCGGCCACGCCGGACCGCAGGACGTCGAACCCGCCAGGGCCTTCCGAGAGTTGGGATTCGACTCGCTGACCGCCGTCGAGCTGCGCAACGTGCTGGTCGCGCTCACCGGCCTGAGGCTGCCCGCCACCCTCGTCTTCGACCACCCCAACGCGACGGCCCTCGCCGACCTGCTCCGCGCCGAACTGCTCGGCGCTGCGGCCCCCGCGGCCGGGCAACCCGAGCGCACCGGGAGCGCCGCCGCGGACGACGAGCCGATCGCGATCGTCGGCATGAGCTGCCGGTTCGGCGGCGGCGTGGACTCGCCCGAGGCGCTGTGGCGGCTGCTCGCCGACGGCTCCGACGCGCTGGTGCCCTTCCCCGGCGACCGCGGCTGGGACCTCGACGCCGTCTATCACCCCGACCCGGACCACCCGGACACCAGCTACGTTCGCGAGGGCGGCTTCCTCGCCGACGCCGGCGCGTTCGACCCCGGCTTCTTCGGCATCTCGCCGCGCGAAGCGCTGGCGATGGACCCGCAGCAGCGGCTGCTGCTGGAGACCGCCTGGGAGGCGATCGAACGGGCCGGCATCGACCCGACCACCCTGCGCGGCAGCCGCACCGGAGTCTTCGCGGGCACCAACGGCCAGGACTACCTGCCGCTCGTGGTCAGCGCCCCGGACGGCTCCGAGGGATTCCTCGGCACCGGCAACGCGGCCAGTGTGCTCTCCGGCCGGATCGCGTACACCCTCGGCCTGGAGGGTCCGGCGGTCACCGTCGACACCGCCTGCTCCTCCTCGCTGGTCGCCCTGCACTGGGCCGTCCAGGCGCTGCGCTCGGGCGAGTGCGAACTGGCGCTCGCCGGCGGCGTCACTGTGATGTCCACGCCCGGCAACTTCATCGACTTCAGCCGCCAGCGCGGCCTGGCCGCGGACGGGCGCTGCAAGGCCTTCGCCGCGGGCGCGGACGGCACCGGCTGGGGCGAGGGCGTCGGCCTGCTGCTGGTCGAGCGGCTCTCCGACGCGCAGCGCAACGGGCACCAGGTGCTGGCCCTGGTCCGCGGCTCCGCCGTCAACCAGGACGGCGCGTCCAACGGTCTGACCGCCCCGAACGGGCCCTCCCAGCAGCGGGTGATCCGCCAGGCACTCGCCGCGGCGGGCCTGTCGGGCCATGAGGTCGACGCGGTCGAGGCGCACGGCACCGGCACCGCGCTCGGCGACCCGATCGAGGCCCAGGCACTGCTCGCCACGTACGGCCAGGACCGGCCGGCCGAACAGCCGCTCTGGCTCGGCTCGGTGAAGTCCAACCTCGGCCACACCCAGGCCGCCGCCGGCGTGGCCGGCATCATCAAGATGGTCATGGCGATGCGGCACGGCGTCCTGCCTCGGACCCTGCACGTGGACGAGCCGTCGCCGAACGTCGACTGGGCGTCCGGCGCCGTCGAACTGCTCACCGAGGCCCGTCCCTGGCCCGAGAGCGGACGGCCCCGCCGGGCCGGCGTCTCCTCCTTCGGCGTCAGCGGCACCAATGCGCACACCGTCCTGGAACAGGCCCCGGCGCCCGAGCCCGAACCCGAGCCCGAACCCGCGGCTGGGGACGCTGCGCCGACGGCCGTGCTCTGGCCGCTCTCGGCCCGCAGCGCCGAGGCGCTGCGCGGCCAGGCGGCCCGGCTGTCGGCGCTGCTCGCCGAGCGGCCCGCCCTGGACCCGGCCGACCTCGGCCACTCCCTGGCCACCACCCGCGCCGCCTTCGAACACCGGGCCCTGATCACCGGAGCGGACCCGTCCGCCCGGCAGGCCGCGCTCACCGCCCTCACCGAGGGCGCCAAGGCGCCCGGCCTGGTCCGCGGCACCGCGGCGCTCGGCCGGACCGCCTTCCTGTTCACCGGCCAGGGCAGTCAGCGGGCCGGAATGGGTGCGGAACTCCACGCGTCCCACCCGGTGTTCGCGCACGCCTTCGACGAGGTCTGCGCGGAGCTCGATCCGCTGCTGGACCGCCCGCTGCGCGAGGCGATCGCAGACCCCGAGTCGATCAACGAGACGGCGTGCGCCCAGCCGGCGCTGTTCGCCGTCGAGGTGGCCCTGTTCCGCCTGCTGGAGGCCTGGGGACTGCACCCGGACGTGCTCGTCGGCCACTCGGTCGGCGAGATCGCCGCCGCACACGTGGCCGGCGTGTTCTCGCTGTCGGACGCGGCGCAACTGGTGGCGGCCCGTGGCCGGCTGATGCAGGCGCTGCCGCGCGGCGGCGCGATGGTGGCCGTCGAGGCGTCCGAGGCGGAGGTGCTGCCGCTGCTGACCGGGGGCGTCGGCATCGCCGCGGTCAACGGGCCCGCGTCCGTGGTGCTTTCCGGCACCGAGGACGCCGTCCGAGCCGTCATGGAGCAGCTGACGGGCCGCAAGTCCAAGCGGCTGACGGTCAGTCACGCCTTCCACTCGCCGCTGATGGACGGCATGCTGGCGGAATTCCGCACGGTCGCCGCCCAGCTGCGGTACGGGACGCCCCGCATCCCGATCGTCTCCACGCTCACCGGAGCCCCCGCGTCCGCCGAACTCACCGACCCCGAGTACTGGGTGCGCCACGTCCGGGAAGCCGTCCGCTTCGCCGACGCCGTCCGGGCGCTCGACACCCAGGGCGTCGGCACCTACCTGGAGCTCGGCCCCGATGCCGTCCTCAGCGCCCTCGCGCAGGAGAGCGCCACCGGACCGGCCGCCTTCCTGCCCACGCTGCGCCACGGCCGACCGGAACAGCAGACGCTCACCGCCGCGCTCGCCGAGGCGTACGTGCGCGGAGCGAACCCGAACTGGCCCGCGGTCCTCGCCGGGCAGCGAGCCCGCCGGGTCGACCTGCCCACCTACGCCTTCCAGCGCGAGCGCTACTGGCCGAACGTCCCGCCGGCGGACGCGGGCGACGTCACCCTGGCGGGTCTCGGCGCCACCGGCCATCCGCTCCTCGGCGCCGCCGCCGAACTCCCGGACTCCGGCGGGCTGGTGTTCACCGGGCGGCTCGCCCTGAGCACCCACCCCTGGCTGGCCGACCACACCGTGATGGGTTCGGTGCTGCTGCCCGGGACCGCCTTCGTCGAACTCGCCCTGCGGGCCGGCGACCAGGTCGGCTGCGACCTGCTGGAGGAACTCACCCTCGCCGCACCGCTGGTGCTGCCCCCGCAGGGCGGTGTCCAGCTGCGGCTCACCCTCGGCGCACCCGCCCCCGACGGCCGCCGCGATTTCAGCCTGCACTCCCGCCGCGAGGACCTCCCCGCCGAGGAGCCGTGGACCCGACACGCTACCGGGGTGCTCGCCACGGCCGGCACCCCCGCGCCCGCCCCCGCGCCCGGCCCCTGGCCGCCCGAGGGCGCCGTCGCGGCCGACCTGGCGGGCCGCTACGAGGCCATGGTCGCGGTGGGCTTCGACTACGGCCCGGCCTTCCAGGGCCTGCACCGTGCCTGGCGGCACGAGGGCGAGGTGTACGCCGAACTGCGCCTGCCGCAGCAGGCCGAGGCCGACGCCGCCCGCTTCGGACTGCACCCCGCGCTGCTGGACTCCGCGCTGCACACCCTCGGCCTGACCGTAGCCGACGGCGCCGACTGGCAGGCCGGCCTGCCGTTCTCCTGGACGGGCGTGCGGCTGCACGCCGCCGGGGCCGCCGCCCTCCGCGCCCGGGTCACCCCGCACGGCACGGACGGCGTCACCCTGCGCCTGGACGACGAGGACGGCCGGCCCGTCGCCACGGTCGACGCGCTGGTCCTGCGGCCGGTGACCGCCGAGCAGGTGAACGCCGCGCAGACCCTCCACCACGAGTCGCTGTTCCGCCCGGAGTGGGTCGCGCTGCCCCTCCGCGAGCCCGCGGCCGCCGGGGGCGAGCGCTGGGCCGTGCTCGGCGGCGACGCCCCGGCCGGCCTCGGCCTCCCCGTGGAGCACCACCCCGATCTGGCCGCGCTCGCCGCGGCGGGCCCCGTCCCCGACGTGGTGCTCGCCCCCTGCCTGCCGCCCGCCGACCCGGCCCCGGCGGCGACCGCCGGCGCGCTCCACCGGGTGCTCGCCCTCGTCCAGGGCTGGCTCGCCGACGAGCGGACCGCCGACGGCCACCTGGTGGTGCTCACCCGCGGCGCCGTCGCCACCGCCGAGGACCCGGACGTCTTCGACCCGGCGCACGCCGCCGCCTGGGGACTCGTCCGCTCCGCGCAGACCGAGAACCCCGGACGGATCAGCCTGGTCGACCTCGACGGCGACCCGGCCTCCGCCCGCGTCCTCCCCGCCGCCCTCGACGCCGGGGAACCGCAGCTCGCCGTGCGCAGCGGCACCCCGCACGCCCTGCGACTGACCCGGGTCGCCGTTCCCGCGGCCGAGTCCGGGCCGCCCGCCCTCGACCCCGACGGCACCGTCCTGGTCACCGGTGGCACCGGCGCGCTCGGTGCACTGGTGGCCCGCCACCTGGTCACCCGGCACGGGGTCAGGCACCTGCTGCTCACCAGTCGGCGCGGCGCCGACGCCCCCGGCGCGGCCGAGCTGACCGCCGACCTGGCCGCGCTCGGCGCCGAGGCGACCGTCGCTGCCTGCGACACCGGTGACCGGGCGGCGCTCGCCGACCTGCTCACCGCCGTCCCCGCCGCCCACCCGCTGACCGCCGTCATCCACACCGCCGGCGTCACCGACGACGGCGTGATCAGCTCACTCACCCCCGACCGGCTGGACGCCGTCCTGCGCCCGAAGGCCGACGGCGCCCGGCACCTGCACGAGCTGACCGCCCGGCTCGACCTCGCCGCCTTCGTGCTCTTCTCCTCCGCAGCCGGCCTCTTCGGCGGCCCCGGCCAGGGCAACTACGCCGCTGCCAATGCCGCCCTGGACGCCCTCGCCGAGCACCGCCGCGCCCACGGCCTGCCCGCCACCTCGCTGGCCTGGGGCCTGTGGGCGCAGGCCAGCGGCGTCAGCGGCCACCTCACCGAGAACGACCTCGCACGGATGGAACGCTCCGGCCTCGGTCCGCTCTCCGACGACGAGGGCCTGGCCCTGTTCGACGCGGCCCTCGCCGCCCAGCGGGCGCAGGACGGCGGCGCCGTCCTCGTCCCGATGCGGATCAGCACCGCCGTCCTGCGGAGCAGGGCCGCCGACGGGCAGGTCCCGCCGCTGCTGCGCAGCCTGGTCCGCGCCCCGCTGCGCCGAGCCGTCCGCACCGCCGACGGGCCGGCCGCGGCCGGCGCCGCCGGGCAGCTCGCCGACCGGCTCGCCGTACTGAGCCCCGCCGACCAGGAACGCGAGCTGCTCGACCTCGTCCGCGGCCGCGTCGCCGCGGTCCTCGGCTACCCGAACGCCGCCGCCGTCGACGCCGAACGGGCGTTCAAGGAGCTCGGCTTCGACTCGCTGACCGCCGTCGAACTGCGCAACCAGGTCGGCGCGGCGAGCGGCCTGCGGCTCCCCGCCACGCTCGTCTTCGACTACCCCAGCCCCGCCGCGCTCGCCGTCCACCTGCGCGCCGAACTCCTCGGCGACCGCCCCGATCCGGTCGGCCACGCACCCGCCGTGGCCGCCACCGGGCTCGACGACGACCCGATCGTGATCGTCGGGATGGCCTGCCGCTACCCCGGCGACATCGACTCGCCCGAGGCGCTCTGGCAGCTCGTCGCGGGCGGCCGGGACGGCATCTCCGGCTTCCCCACCGACCGCGGTTGGGACCTCGACGCGCTGTACCACCCCGACCCCGACCACCCCGGTACCTCGTACACCCGCGAGGGCGGCTTCCTGCACGACGCCGCCGACTTCGACCCGGCGTTCTTCGGTATCTCGCCGCGCGAGGCGCTCGCCATGGACCCGCAGCAGCGGCTGCTGCTGGAGACCGCCTGGGAGGTCTTCGAGCGTGCGGGCATCGACCCGGCCACCGTGCGCGGCAGCCGGACCGGCGTCTTCGCCGGCGTGATGTACCACGACTACGGCACCCGGCTGCGCGCCGCCCCCGACGAGGTCGAGGGCTACCTCGGCACCGGCAGTTCCAGCAGCGTCGTCTCCGGCCGCGTCGCCTACACCTTCGGTCTGGAGGGCCCGGCGGTCACCGTCGACACGGCGTGCTCCTCCTCGCTGGTCGCCCTGCACCTGGCCGTCCAGGCGCTGCGCAGCGGCGAGTGCACGATGGCACTGGCCGGCGGTGTCACGGTGATGTTCACCCCCGGCACGTTCGTGGAGTTCAGCCGCCAGCGCGGCCTCGCCGAGGACGGCCGCTGCAAGTCCTTCGCCGCGGCGGCGGACGGCACCGGCTGGGGCGAGGGCGCGGGCATGCTGCTCGTCGAGCGCCTCTCGGACGCCCGCCGCAACGGCCATCCGGTGCTGGCGGTCGTCCGCGGCTCGGCGATCAACCAGGACGGCGCCTCGAACGGCCTCACCGCCCCCAACGGCCCCTCCCAGCAGCGGGTCATCCGGCAGGCCCTCGCCGACGCCCGGCTCACCCCCGACGAGGTGGACGCGGTGGAGGCGCACGGCACCGGCACCACCCTCGGCGACCCGATCGAGGCGCAGGCCCTGCTCGCCACCTACGGACAGGACCACACCGACGACCGGCCGCTGTGGCTCGGCTCGGTGAAGTCCAACCTCGGCCACACCCAGGCCGCCTCCGGCGTGGCCGGTGTGATCAAGATGGTGATGGCGATGCGCCACGGCGTGCTGCCGCGGACGCTGCACGTGGACGCGCCCTCGCCGCACGTGGACTGGGCGGCGGGCGCGGTCGCGCTGCTCACCGACTCCGTGCCGTGGCCGGAGACCGGCCGCCCGCGCCGCGCCGCCGTCTCCTCCTTCGGCATCAGCGGCACCAACGCCCACACCGTCCTGGAGCAGGCCCCGGAGACCTCGTCTGCCGCGGCCGCCGATGGGCAGCCGCCCGTCCCGGCGCAGCCACCCGTCCTCGCCTGGCCGCTCTCCGCCAAGGGGGAGACCGCCCTGCGTGGCCAGGCTGCCCGCCTGCTGGCGCACCTGACCGGCCACCCCGAGCCGTCCCCGGAGGAGGTCGGCCACGCACTGGCGACCACCCGCGCCGCCCTGGAGCAGCGGGCCGTCCTGGTCGCCGCCGGGCACGACGACCTCCTGGCGGCCCTGGCCGCCCTGGCCGAGGGCGCCGAGGCACCCGGCCTGGTCCGCGGCGCGGCCGCGCCCGGCCGCACCGCCTTCCTGTTCACCGGCCAGGGCAGCCAGCGGGCCGGCATGGGCGAGGAACTGTTCGCGGCCTTCCCGGTGTTCGCCGAGGCCTTCGACGCCGTCTGCAGGGAGCTGGACCGCCACCTGGAGCGTCCGCTGCGCGAGGCGATCGCGGACGCCGAGCTGATCGACGAGACGGCGTACACCCAACCCGCCCTGTTCGCCCTGGAGGTGGCGCTCTACCGGTTGGCGGAGGCTTTCGGCATCCGGCCCGACCTGCTCGCCGGTCACTCGATCGGCGAGCTGGCGGCCGCGCACGTCGCCGGTGTGTTCTCGCTCGCCGACGCGGCGCGGCTGGTCGCGGCGCGTGGCCGCTTGATGCAGGCGCTGCCGCGCGGCGGCGCGATGGTCGCCGTGGAGGCCGCCGAGGGCGAGGTGCTGCCGCTGCTGACCGACGGTGTCGGCATCGCCGCGGTCAACGGCCCGACGTCCGTGGTGATCTCGGGTGCCGAGACCGCCGTGGTCGAGATCGCCGAGAAGCTCGTCGCCGACGGCCGCCGCACCAAGCGGCTGACCGTCAGCCACGCCTTCCACTCTCCGCTGATGGACGGCATGCTCGACGACTTCCGGGCCGTTGCGGAGCAGGTGGCGTACGAGGCGCCGCGGATCCCGATCGCCTCCGCCCTGACCGGCTCGCTCGTTTCGACCGAGCTGACCGACCCCGAGTACTGGGTGCGGCACGTCCGCGAGGCCGTCCGCTTCCACGACGCCGTCCGGACCCTGGAGACCGAAGGCGCCACCCGCTACCTGGAGCTCGGCCCCGACGGCGTCCTCAGCGCCCTCGGCCAGGACTGCGTCACCGGCACCGGCCCCGCCTTCCTGCCTGCCCTGCGCCGGGGCCGGCCCGAGCCCCGAGCCCTGGCCACCGCCCTCGCCGGACTCCACGTCCGGGGCGCCGACGTCGACTGGTCGGCGCTCCTCGTCGGCCCCGGGAGTGCCCGCCGGATCGACCTGCCCACCTACGCCTTCCAGCGGGAGCGCTACTGGCTCGACGCCGGCCTGTCCGCCGGGGACATGGCCTCCGCCGGACTCGACCTGGCTGGTCACCCGCTGCTCGGCGCGGCCGTCCAACTCCCCGACACCGGAGCGCTGGTGTTCACCGGCCGGGTCGCGCGCTCGACCCAGCCCTGGCTGGCCGACCACACCGTGCACGGCTCGACCGTGCTGCCCGGCACCGCCCTCGTCGAACTCGCGCTCCGCGCCGGCCGCCAGGTCGGCTGCGAGCTCCTCGACGAACTGACCCTCGCCGCACCGCTGGTGCTCCCCGAACGCGGCGGAGTCCAGGTGCGCCTGACCGTTGCCGCCGCCGAGCCGGACGGCCGCCGCGCCCTGGCGCTGTACTCCCGGGTGGAGGACGTCCCCGCCGACGAGCCGTGGACCCGCCACGCCACCGGCCTGCTGGCCGACGGTGCCCCGGCCGACGGCCTCGACCTCACCGCCTGGCCCCCGGCCGGTGCCGAACCGGTCGACACCGACGGCCTGTACGCGGCGACCGCCGCGGCCGGTCTGGACTACGGGCCGGCCTTCCGCGGCCTGCGCCGCGCCTGGCGGCTTGACGGCGAACTCTTCGCCGAAATCGCCCCCGAACCGACCGGCCGCGCACTGGAGACCGCCGCATTCGGGCTGCACCCCGCGCTGATGGACGCCGCCCTGCACGGCATCGGCCTCGGCGGCCTGGTGCCGGCCGCCGACCTCGACCCGGGCCGCCCCCGGCTGCCGTTCTCCTGGACGGGCGTACGGCTGCACGCCCCGGGCGCGGCCGCGCTGCGGGTGCGGCTCGCCCCGGCCGGCCAGGACGCGGTCGCCCTGGACCTGGCCGACGAGCACGGCCACCCGGTCGCCACCGTCGACACCCTGGTGCTGCGCGCGGCCTCCGCCGAGCAACTGCACGCCGCCCGGGACGCCTTCCACGACTCGCTCTTCCGCATCGAGTGGACCGCGCTGCCCGGCGCACCCGCAGCCGTCGCCGACACGGCGCCGGACGGGCAGCCGTGGGCGGTGCTCGGCACCGCCGACGGCCTGGTCGGGCCGGACGGGCAGGACCTGCCCGGATACCCCGGACTCGCCGTCCTGACCGCGGCCGTGGCCGCCGGAGCGCCCGCACCGGCGACCGTGCTCGTCCCCGCCTTCCCGGCCCGCCCCGACGGCACACGGACCACTGACACGCAGGCCACCGACGCCCCCGCCTCCGACACCCCGGAGGCGGCCCGCGCGGCCGCCCTCCGTGCGCTCCGCCTCGCCCAGCAGTGGGCGACCGACCAGGGCCCGGCCGACGCGCGGTTGGTGCTCCTCACCCGGGGTGCGGTCGCCGTCGGCGACGAGGAGGGCCTTGCCGACCCGGCACACGCACCGGCATGGGGACTGCTGCGCTCCGCCCAGAGCGAGAACCCCGGCCGGATCGTCCTGGTCGACCTGGACGAGGACGCCGACTCGGTCCGCGCTCTCCCGGCCGCCCTGGCGTCCGGCGAGCCGCAGCTCGCCGTCCGGCGCGGCACGGTACAGGTGCCCCGACTGGCCCGCGTCCCCGTCGCCGCCGAGCCGGTCAGCGCCGAGCCGGTCACCACGAAGCCGGTCACCACGAAGCCGGTCACCACGGAGTCGGTCGCGGCCGACCACGGACAGGACCACCGCGGCACAGCGGCCTTCGCCCCGGACGGCACCGTTCTGGTCACCGGTGGCACGGGAGCGCTGGGTGCGCTGGTCGCCCGCCACCTGGTCACCCGGCACGGGGTCAGGCACCTGCTGCTCACCAGCCGGCGCGGCGCCGACGCCCCCGGGGCTGCGGACCTGGTCGCCGACCTGGCCGCGCTCGGTGCCGAGGCGACCGTCACGGCCTGCGACACCGGCGACCGGGCGGCGCTCGCCGACCTGCTCGCGGCAGTCCCCGCCGCCCACCCGCTGACCGGCGTCGTGCACACCGCCGGCGTCCTGGACGACGGCGTGGTGACCGCCCTGACGCCGGAGCGGCTGGAGTCGGTGCTGCGCCCCAAGATCGACGCGGCGTGGCACCTGCACGAGCTGACCGCCGGGCTCGATCTCGCGGCCTTCGTCCTCTTCTCCTCCTCCGCCGGTGTGCTGGGCGGCCCCGGGCAGGCCAACTACGCCGCAGGCAATGCGTTCCTGGACGCCCTCGCCCGGCACCGCAGGAACCGGGGGCTGCCGGCCGTCTCGCTCGCCTGGGGCCTGTGGGCCCCGGACGGGGACTCCGCCGGCCCGTCCGGCGGCATGTCCGGCAGCCTGGACGAGGCAGACGTGGCCCGGATGACCCGGGCCGGCTTCGCCCCGCTGCCCACAGCCGAGGCGCTGGACCTGCTCGACCGGGCGCTCGCGCTGCCGGACGCCCACCTCGTCCCGATGCGGTTCGACCCCGCCGCCGTCCGCGCCCAGGGCGACCCCGGGGCGGTGCCGCACCTGCTGCGCGGCCTGGTCCGACCGCCGGCCCACCGCCCGGCCGGCGGTCCACGGACGGCCGCCGACGGCCGGGCCGGACAGCCGGTGCCCAGCACCCTGGCCGACCAGGTCCGCGGACTGCCGGACGGCGACCGCGACCGCATCCTGCTGGACGCGGTACGCGCCCAGGTCGCCGGGGTACTCGGCTACGGCAGTGCGAGCGCCATCGAACCGGCCCGCGGGTTCGTGGAGCTGGGCTTCGACTCGCTGACCGCCGTGGACCTGCGCAACCGGCTCGGGGCGGCCGCCGGCCTGCGCCTGCCGGTCACGCTGATCTTCGATCACCCCACGCCGGCCGCCCTCGCCGCCTACCTCCGCGAGGAGACCCGCGAGCAGGAGGCCGCGGTGGGCCCGGCGCTGCCGATCGGTGCGGAACTCGACCGCCTGGAGTCGATCCTCGCTTCGCTCACCCCGGGCGACGAGGAGCACCGCAGCGTGGCCACCCGGCTGCGCACCCTGCTGGCGATGTGGACCGAGACCCGGACCGCGGCCACCGGTGAGCCGACCCGCGCCGAGGACACCGCACTCGACGGGGCCACCGCCGACGAGCTGTTCAGCCTGCTCGACGAGGAGCTCGGCCTGAACTGACGCCGTGTCCGCCGGGAGCCCGCGCGGGCTCCCGGCGGACACCGCCCAGCCGCCACCTCCGGCCGGCGCACCGAAGGTAGGGGTCGGCCCCGGCGACCTAGGGGTCGGGTAGTGGCGCGCACGGGTACTGACGGAATTTCGGCCGACCTAGGCTCGGTCCGCAGCGACCCGCGTGCAGGCCTGCGCCCCGTCGAGCGGCGCGACACTCCGCGCCCCGCACCGTCGCGACGCCCGCCCTGCCATGCCACCGAGGAGACGCGTGAACGACAAGTCCGAGATCCCGGAGTTCCGCCTGGAGGTCGACCGGTCCGCGGCTCCCGCCCGCGAGCCCGGGCCGATCGACCTGCGCCGCTACTACGCTCACCCCGCCTACTCGGGGCTCGCCACCTTCATGGGCGTCCCGTACTGCCTGAACCAGGAGGACCTGCGGGCCGGCGACGTCGACGTCGCCGTGCTGGGCATTCCGCTGGACTCCTCGGTCGGCCACCGCGGCGCCGCGTACGGGCCGCGCATGATCCGCGCCGACGAGCGCTACATCTTCAACACGCCCGAAGCGATGATCAACGCGAGCACCCGGATCAACCCGTTCGACGTGCTCAAGGTCGTGGACTACGGCGACGCGGCCGTGGACGCGTTCAGCACCCCGAACTCCATCGGCCCGATCCGCTCCCTGGTGCGCGAGATCGCCGAGGTCGGCGCCGTCCCGGTCCTGCTGGGGGGCGACCACTCGCTGCTCTGGCCGAGCGTCGGAGCCCTCGCGGACGTGTACGGCCCGGAGAAGATCGGCGTCATCCACTTCGACGCCCACCCGGACTGCCACGACAGCCAGCTCGGCCACCGCGCCACCCACAGCACCCCGATCCGCCGCATCATCGAGGACGAGGGGGTGCCGGCCGGCAACGTCGTCCAGGTCGGCGTGCGCACCGTCACCGGCCCCGACAACCAGCTCTTCAACTGGATGCGGCGGCAGGGCATGAAGACCCACTTCATGGCCGAGATCGAGCGGATCGGCTTCCACGCCGTGCTCGACAAGGCCATCGCCGAGGTCCAGGAGAACGCGGAGTTCGTCTACCTCTCCCTCGACATCGACGTCCTCGACCCCGTCTACGCACCCGGTACCGGCACCCCCGAGCCCGGCGGCCTGACGAACCGCGAGATCTTCCCGGCCTTCCGCCGGATCTGTCACGAGACCAAGGTCATCGGCATGGACGTGGTCGAGGTCGCCCCGCACCTGGACCCCGGCTACTCCACCACCATGAACGCCCGCCGGGCCATCTTCGAGGGCCTCACCGGCCTCGCCATGAACCGCCTGAAGATCGCCGGACCGAACTACCTCAACCCGATCGTCTCCGGTCAGGTGAAATTCCCGATGGGCTGATTCGCGGCCGGTCCGGCGGAATTGCCGCGGATATCCCCGCACCCGGCTAGGGGGAGGTTAGGGGATGCCTCCCGCGGAACGCCGCTGCTAGCGTGGCGGCGAACAGGAAATGACCGTGGCCCTGCCGGAGAATTCCACCGGCCGGGCGACTCGAAATCCGGCGGACCGGTGCGCGGAAACCGGAACCGGAAACGCCGGGGCAGATTCCCTCCCGGGTCGGTGCGGAGTTTCGGGCGCACGTTTTCATCGCGAATCATCGGCGGCCGTGCCCAGGGCCCTCCGGACGTGCTCGGACGTTCCGGAAGCGGCCGGCACGGCCCCCACGACCGGGTTCAAGGGTGTGACAGCACGTGGAGAACGAAGAGAAGCTCCTCGACTACCTCAAGCGGGCGACCGCCGACCTGCGCGAGACGCGCCGGCGGCTCCGCGAGCTGGAGGACCAGGAGCCGGAGCCGATCGCCATCGTCGGCATGGCCTGCCGCTACCCGGGCGGAGTGACCTCGCCCGAGGAGCTGTGGCGGCTGGTCTCCGACGGCGCCGACGGCGTCTCGGAGTTCCCCGACGACCGCGGCTGGGACGTCTCCGCCCTGTACGACGAGGACCCCGACAGCCCCGGCACCTCGTACACCCGCGAGGGCGGCTTCCTGCATGACGCCGCCGATTTCGACCCGGCGTTCTTCGGTATCTCGCCGCGCGAGGCGCTCGCCATGGACCCGCAGCAGCGCCTGCTGCTGGAGACCTCCTGGGAGGCGTTCGAGCGGGCCGGCATCGACCCGGAGTCCGTCCGCGGCAGCGCCACCGGCGTCTTCGCCGGCGTGATGTACCACGACTACGCCTCCCGCCTGGTCACCGTGCCCGAGGAGGTCGCCGGCTACCTCGGCAACGGGAACTCCGGCAGCGTCGCCTCCGGCCGCGTTGCGTACGCGCTCGGCCTGGAGGGCCCGGCGGTCACCGTCGACACCGCGTGCTCGTCCTCGCTGGTCGCCCTGCACTGGGCGGTGCAGGCGCTGCGCGCAGGGGAGTGCTCGCTGGCGCTGGCCGGCGGCGTCGCCGTGATGTCCACCCCCAACGCCTTCATCGACTTCAGCCGCCAGCGGGGCCTGGCCGCCGACGGTCGCTGCAAGTCCTTCGCGGCCGCCGCCGACGGCACCGGCTGGGGCGAGGGCGTCGGCATGCTGCTCGTCGAACGGCTCTCGGACGCCGTCGCCAACGGCCACCCCGTGCTGGCCGTCGTGCGCGGCACCGCCGTCAACCAGGACGGCGCCAGCAGCGGACTCACCGCCCCCAACGGCCCCTCGCAGCAGCGGGTCATCCGGCAGGCCCTCTCCGCCGCCCGGCTGACCGCCCATCAGATCGATGCCGTGGAGGCGCACGGCACCGGCACCCGCCTCGGCGACCCCATCGAGGCGCAGGCCCTGATCGCCACCTACGGCCAGGACCGGCCCGCGGACCGCCCGCTCTGGCTGGGCTCGCTCAAGTCCAACCTCGGCCACACCCAGGCCGCGGCCGGCGTCGGCGGCATCATCAAGATGGTCATGGCGATGCGCCACGGCGTGCTCTCGCGCACCCTGCACGTGGACGAACCCACCCCGCACGTCGACTGGTCGGCCGGCACGGTCCGCCTCCTCACCGAGGAGCGCCCCTGGCCGGAGACCGGCCGACCCCGGCGGGCCGCCGTCTCGTCCTTCGGTGTCAGCGGCACCAACGCCCACGCCATCCTCGAACAGGCCCCCGTTGCCACCGCGGCGGCGGCGCGCCCGGACGGCCGGCCCCGCCCGGTGCCGCTCGTGCTCTCCGGCCACGACGACGCGGCCCTCCGCGCCCAGGCCGAGCGCCTGCGGGCCCACCTGGCCGCCGACCCGACGCTCGATTTGGCCGACGTCGGCCTCTCCCTCGCCGTCGGACGCGCGGCGCTCAAGCAGCGGGCGGCGCTGGTCGGTGATGACCGGGCGCAGTTGCTGGCCGGTCTGGAGGCGCTGGCCGCCGGCGGCTCGGCAGGGGTTCGTGGGGTTGCGGGGACGGGTGGTCGCACGGCGTTCCTGTTCGCGGGGCAGGGCAGTCAGCGGGTCGGGATGGGCGGGGAGTTGTATGCCTCCTACCCGGTGTTCGCGGCTGCGTTCGATGCGGTGTGCGTGGAGTTGGATCCGCTGTTGGGGCGTTCGCTGCGCGGGGCGGTCGGGGATGCGGAGCTGATCGACGAGACGGGGTTCACGCAGCCGGCGTTGTTCGCGCTGGAGGTGGCGCTGTTCCGGTTGGTCGAGTCGTGGGGTGTGCGGCCGGACTTCCTGGCGGGGCATTCGATCGGTGAGTTGGCTGCGGCGCATGTGGCGGGTGTGTTCTCGCTGGCGGACGCGTGCCGGCTGGTGGCGGCGCGTGGCCGGTTGATGCAGGCGTTGCCGCGTGGTGGCGCGATGGTGGCCGTCCAGGCGGCGGAGGCCGACGTGCTGCCGCTGCTGACGGCCGAGGTGGGCATCGCTGCCGTCAACGGGCCGGCGTCCGTGGTGATCTCTGGCACCGAACAGGCCGTTCTGGATGTCGCGGAGAAGCTGGCGGCCGACGGCTGCCGGACCAGGCGGCTCACCGTCAGTCATGCGTTCCACTCGCCGCTGATGGACGGCATGCTGGCGGAGTTCCGCGCCGTGGCCGCCGAGATGGCGTTCGCGGAGCCGCGGATCCCGATCGTGTCGACGCTGACCGGCTCGCTCGTGTCGGCCGAGTTGACCGACCCCGAGTACTGGGTGCGGCATGTTCGCGAGGCCGTCCGCTTCGCCGATGCGGTGCACGTGCTGGAGGGCGAAGGCGTCCGGACGTTCCTGGAGCTGGGCCCGGACGGCACGCTCAGCGCCATGGCAGGGCAGTGCCTCGCCGAGGACACCGACGCCGTCCTCACCCCCGCCCTGCGCCGCGACCGCCCCGAGCCGGAGAGCATCACCACCGCGCTCGGCCAACTCCACGTGCTCGGTGCGAAGGTCGACTGGCAGGCCGTCTTCGCCGGCACCGGTGCCCGCCGGGTCGACCTGCCGACCTACGCCTTCCAGCGTGAGCGCTACTGGCTGGACAGCGGAGCCGATCACGCCGGGGACGTCACCGCGGCCGGCCTCGGTGCGGTCACACACCCGCTGTTCGGCGCGGCCGTGTCGGTGCCCGAACTGGACGGGCGGCTCTTCATCGGCCGGCTGTCCGTACGGACGCACCCCTGGCTCGGCGACCACGCCGTCGCGGGCCGGGTGGTGCTCCCGGGCACGGCTCTGGTCGACCTCGCCATCGCGGCCGGCGACCAGGTGGGATGCAGCCGACTGGAGGAGCTCACCGCGGAAGCGCCCCTGGTGCTCCCCGTGACAGGTGCCCTCCAACTGTGTCTGACGGTGGGGGCCCCCGATGAGCAGGGCCGCAGGCCGCTGAGCCTGCACGCGCGGCCGCAGGACGACGGTGTCGACGACACCTGGCCCGACCTGCCGTGGACCCGCCACGCCACCGGCATCCTGGCGCCCGCTGCGCCCCCGGCCTCCTTCGACCTCGCGCAGTGGCCGCCGGCCGGCGCGGAGCACGTCCCGGTCGACGGCCTGTACGAGGGGCTGGCGGCCGCCGGTCTCGAGTACGGCCCGGTGTTCCAAGGCCTGCGGTCGGCCTGGCGGCGGGACGGCGAGGTCTTCGCCGAGATCGCCCTGCCGGCGGAGGCGCAGGCGGACGCCGGGTCCTTCGGCGTGCACCCCGCTCTCCTGGACGCCGCCCTGCACGCCATCGGACTTGGTGGACTGCTGCCCGACACCGGACAGGGCCGCCTCCCGTTCGCGTGGTCGGACGTGTCGCTGTACGCGTCCGGCGCGGCCGAGCTTCGCGTTCGCGTGGCCGCGGTCGGCCCCGACGCGGTGTCGCTGGCGATCGCCGATGCCACCGGCCGGCCGGTCGGCCTGGTCGAGTCGCTGGTCCTCCGTCCCTTCGCCGCGGAGAAGCTCGCGGCCCCGGGCGGCCATGAGTCGCTCTTCCGCCGGGACTGGATACCGGCGGCGCTGCCGGCCGACGTGCCGGCTGAGGCGATCGGAGTGCTCGGCGACGACGGCCTGGGCCTTCCGGGCGCGGTGTGCTTCGCGGACCTGGCCTCGGTGGCCGGGAGCGGCGCGGTCCCGGACACACTGGTGTATCCCGTTCGCGCCATCCGTGGCGACGACCCGGTCGCCG
>NZ_JBVISA010000017.1:0-142363 GCF_055575755.1 Kitasatospora sp. NPDC034035
GATCCGACAACCGCTCACCCGCACACGACTTGACCTGCCCCACCCTCGCCACACCACAACCAACGACACACAGACCACAAAGTCACCGGCATTGGCCCTAGGCCCGGGTCCGCCGGCGCACCAGGTCCTTGATCTCCTCCGGCAGCGCCTCCGCCGCCAACAGGCCTGGCAGCAGCCGCGGTTCGGTTGTCACCGCGCGGAACGACCGGGCCACCGTGACGTCGTGGTCCGGGCGGTGCACCACCTCCACCGCATCCCCAGTACGCAGTTCGCCCGGCGCGATCACCCGCAGGTAGGCGCCGGGCAGGGCCGCCTCGGTGAAGCGCCGGATCCAGCCTTCGCGCGCCAGCCAGCCCTGGAAGGTGCCGCAGGGGATGCGCGCGCAGGACACTTCCAGGACGACGTCCGGGCCGATCCGCCAGCGCTCGCCGATCAGCGCGCCGTTCACGTCCAGGCCGACCGTAGTCAGGTTCTCTCCGAACGAGCCGTTGCCCAGGTCCCGGCCCAGTTCCTCCTGCCAGCCGTCGAGGTCCTCTCGGGCGTAGGCGTACACCGCCTGGTCGTCGCCGCCGTGGTTCCGCAGGTCGTACACCCGGTCTCCGGCCAGGCCGACCGCGCCGGTTCCCTTCGGCCCGGGCGCGGCAACCGCGACCGGGCCGTCCACCGGGTGCTTGTCGATGCCGGTCAGCCCGATGCCCTTCTTCCACGGGTTCGGCCGGGGCCTGCCGACGTTGACGGAGAGCAGTCGCGCACGTGCGTCCATGCTTCGACCGTACGGCGAACAGCCCGGGTCCGTGGGCAGGACCGGATCATCACCTCGGCCGGGGTCTCCTCCGGCATCGGCATGGCCGTCCGGCTCGCCGCCCTGCGCGCCGGCGACGTGACCGCCCAGGCGATCCAGCTCTACACCGAGTACGGCCCCCAACCACCCTCGTCACGTGTCCGCCGCAGGGCACGCGGCCGTCACGCCCGTCGAAGGCCCCCGACGACCTCGGCCGCCGCCATTCGTCAACCACCTCGCCGACACGCAACTCCTGCGGGTGAAAGCGAGTTGAGGCGGGCGCTTACGCCCACCGGATCACGCCCCGGGTGCCGACCTGGGCGCACGCCGCTCCACCGATAACCCGTCGGCACCGGCCGCCGGCGATAACGCAACCTGGAAATCGAAAGTCATTAAATCTCAGAAAATCGATCGCAGCCGAATTGCACATTTCTCCTCTATGCTCCCATGTGGCGGAAAAACACCCCTACGAAAGGAATCCCATGAGCGGCGACGCCCACAAGAAGGCCCAGTTCGACGAGATCGACACCGACGGTGACGGCTTCATCAGCGCCATGGAGCTCAAGACCCACCTCCAGAAGAACCCCAAGGTGAGCGAGGCCAACGCCGAGGCGCTCTTCAAGATCGCCGACGAGAACGACGACGAGCAGATCAGCTTCGAGGAATTTGCCGCGGTCATCCGGTAATCGTCTTTTCTCGGCCGGTCGCCCCGCTATCCCGGAATTCCGTGGACAGTCGGGGCGACCGGCTCAGCCATTTCTGCCCACGACCAGTCCGTCCACAACTGGTCCACCTCATCGCGCACTTCCCGCAGCACCGCGAGCAGCTTGCCCCGCACTGAGCCACGCACGTGCGGCGCCACTCGCGCCCGCCCTCCTGACGGCACACCCCGCCGCAGACGCGCCCCCAGCGGGAGGCGCTGTACCGTACCGCTCCGGTGATCCGGTGATCCGGTGATCGACGCGTGCAACCCGTTCGGCAGAGCGGGAGTACTCACGGATGGAGAGGCGCCGCTCCGGCCATTCATCCCCTGCGCGATCGAGGAGAACCATGACCCAGGCACGGACCAAGAAGCTCGCCGCAGCCGCCGCGGCCGCCACCGTCGTCGCGCTGGCGGGCCTCGCCCTGAGCACGTCCGCCAACGCCGACTCCACCCCCGCGAGCCCCCCGGCCGACGTCAATCCGCTCGCCTCGGCGATCGCCGCCGCGAAGGCCTCGGCCGCCGCCGCGCCCGCCACGCCGAAGAGCTCCCCCACCGCCGCACCCGTCGCCTCGGGGCCGGCCGCCGCGCCGCAGTCGACGACCGTGGGCAGCGGTGTGCTGGACGGCGCCACCTGGTCGGTGACGCTGACCTACTACCCCACCGCCCCCGCCGACTACGCGCCCGGCGAGAAGACCACCGGCAGCCTGGTCTGCCTGCGGACCGCCTACAACGACCGGGTCACCAGCCCGTACGGCGACTGCGCCGGCGTCAAGAGCCCCACCGACACCAGCCCCAGCGGCATGTACGGCGAGCACAACCTGCCCAACGGCGCCAGGCTCTTCCTCGCCCAGCCCGCCGCGAACGTCGCCGGCGCCACCATGACCTTCGGCAACGCCGCACCCACCACCGTCGCCACCGCCACCGTCCCCGGCACCGCCTTCACCGCCTACGCCATCCCCGTCCCCGCCGCCTCGCACATGAGCGCCCTCGACGAGTACGACACCCAACACCGCACCGTCGGCCACCGGAACTTCTGACCCCTCACCGACCCGAAGGACACCCATTTCCGTGCGCAGCGGCCCACAGCGTGCAGGCGAGGACGCCGGCTTCAGCGAGTTCGTGGTGGCCCGGTGGGGGGCGCTGGTGCAGACCGCCTATCTGCTCACCGGCGACTTCCACGAGGCCGAGGACTTGGTGCAGACCACCCTCGCGAAGGCGTATCCGCACTGGCGGCGGATCGACCCGGACACCGCCGCGAGCTACCTGCGGCGCGCGCTGGTGAACAACAACCGCAGCCGGTACCGGCGACGAAGGGTCAGCCACCTGCTGACGCCCTTCCTGCCGGACACCCCGGCGCCGGCGGCCGCCCACGGCGGCGAGGACCGAGACCTGCTGGTCGCGGCCCTCGCCGGGCTGCCCGAACGCCAGCGGGCCGTGGTGGTACTGCGCTACTGGGAGGACCTGAGCCTGGAGCAGGTCGCCGACGAACTCGGGTGCAGCATCGGCACGGTGAAGAGCCAGGCGTCCCGGGCGCTGACCAGGCTGCGCGCCGACCCCACCCTGCTCGACCACGCCGCCGACCTGTTGGGAGCGACCCCATGACCGATCGACTCCATGACGCCCTCGCCCGTTCGGCCGGGCGAGTCACCCCGTCGCCCGCGCCGGTCGCCGAGATCCTGCGGTCGGGCCGGGCCCGGCGCACCCGTCGCCGCCGGGCGCTGGCCGGCGTCGCGGCCGGCGCCCTGGCCTGCGCCGTGGCCGGCGTGCTCGCGCTCTCCTCGGACCCGCGGGACCCGGCGGGACCACCGCGGTCCGAGTTCGCCGCCGCGCCGCCGCCCCCGGTCGCGGGCGAGCTGTCGACGACCGTGGGCAGCGGTGTGCTGGACGGCGCCACCTGGTCGGTGACGCTGACCTACTACCCCACCGCCCCCGCCGGCTACGCACCCGGTGGGAGGAGCACCGGTGGCCTGGTCTGCCTCCGGACCGCCTACAACGGCCTGGTCAGCAGCCCGTACGGCGACTGCGCCGGCGTCAGGAGCCCCATCGACACCGGCCCCAGCGGCATCTACGGCCAGCAGAACCTGCCCAACGGCGCGAGCCTCTTCACCGCCCAGCCCGCCGCGAACGTCGCCGACGCCACCATGACCTTCGGCAACGCCGCACCCACGACCGCCACCACCGCCACCATCCCCGGCACCACCTTCACCGCCTACGCCATCCCCGTCCCCGCCGCCTCCCACATGAACACCCTCGACGAGTACGACACCCAACACCGCACCGTCGGCCACCAGAACCTGTGAGGGCCCGTTGGCCTCCGGACTGCGCAGGAAGTCGGCCGGTCCGACTTCCTGCGCAGCGTGCCGGCCGTCCACCGCCCCCACGGCCACGGCGGCGTGTCGAGTGGCGATTCACCTCCCGCGACGAAATCGTGACCGGCAGTAAACCCACCAGAAAGGGTCAAAATGCCTGAAGTCACCACCCCGTACCCGACCGGCACTCCGTGCTGGGTCGATCTGATGGCGAAGGACCAGCAGGCCGCGCTGGACTTCTACCGGGACCTCCTCGGCTGGCAGGGCCGGCCCGGCCCGGCCGAGTTCGGCGGCTACGCGGTCTGCGAGCTCGACGGCAAGGCCGTGGCCGGCATCGGCCCGGCGATGACCCCCGAGGGGATGCCGGAGCCGCCGACCGTCTGGAACAGCTATCTGGCGACCACCGACGCCCAGGCCACCCAGGACGCGATCGTCGCCGCCGGCGGCACCCTGCTCGTCCCGGTCGTGGACGTCGGCAACCTGGGCCGGATGCTGATCGCCGCCGACCGGCAGGGCGCGGTGTTCGGTGCCTGGCAGCCGGGCGAGTTCTCCGGCGCCCGGGTGGTCAACGAGGCCGGCGCGCTGACCTGGAACGAGCTGCACACCAGCGACATCCAGGCCGCGACAGCCTTCTACGGCGAGGCGTTCGGCATCGAGATCGAGCCGCTGGACGGCGCGGACTCGTACTGGGAACTGCGGGTCGGCGGCCGCGCGGTCGGCGGCGCCACCCTCCTCGCCAACGACCCGCCCGGCACCCCGGCGCACTGGCTGACCTACTTCGCGGTCGACGACGTCGATTCCACCGTGGACGCCCTGGTCAAGCGCGGAGGTACCGTCCTCGCCCCGCCGTTCGACATGGTGGCCGGCCGGATGACCGTCGCCACCGACCCCCAGGGTGCGGCCTTCGCCATGATCAAGCCCACCCCGATGTAGCCCTTCGAGCCGCCACCGAGCCCACCGAGCCCACCGCCGCCCGCCCGGAACCGTCCGGTCGGGCGGTTCTCGTTCTCCGGCCACCCCGGCTCACACCTCAACACACATATACTCACACTCACTCACACCTAAGGGCAGAACGGCGACATCTGGGGCCAGAACCTCGCCACCCCGGTGATTCCAACCACCGGCGCTGGCGCTGGAATTCGGCCATCCAGTACCGCACGCAGAACATCGGCGGCTCCGGTTCGGCCGTCCGCGCGACCTGAGCCCGGCCATCGCGGCCTCCCCGGACCTGCTGCACTTCATCGTCGTCGGCGCCAACGAGCGCATCTACCAGGGCGCCATGGGCGTCAACAGGAACTTCAGCCCCTGGTCCGAACTGCCGGGCGGCGCCCGGACGGAGTCCGCGGCCGCCGCCTCGACCTCGCCCGACAACCGCCTGACCGTCCTCCACCGCGGCACCGACAACCGCATCCACCGCCAGGGCCTGAACGTCCGCTACTGGCAGTGGGACAACAACTGGCAGCAGATCAGGAACACCAACACCAACGCCGCCCCGTCGATCGCGTACAACGGCCGTGACGGTCTGATGGTCGAGGCCTGGCGCGACGCCAACACCGGCCAGATCCTGACCTCCGAGAGCCTGACCTACGCCGCCGAGGCGACGGCCCCCCAGGGTGTGCCGCGCGGTAACAACGTCGCCAGCCCGTCGGCCCCGCGCGTGGACTCCGAGCCCGACGGTGTCGGCATGACCATCCGGGGTGGCAACTTCTACGACATCCAGGGCCACTACTTCCGGGCCAACATCATCTACAACATCCACAACTACTACGGCTGATCCCGGGCCAGACTCCGCCCCGGATTATGCGCAGGAAGTCGGCCCATCCGACTTCCTGCGCACCAATCGCGACCGCAGCACTCCCGCCTACTGCCGAGCAGACCGCAGCCACCCCGCGAGCCCGAGGCAGAGCAGGCACGCCCCGGCCAGGACCAGCGGAATCACCGCCGCCCCGCCCGACCCGCTGAGCGCCCCCACCACCGCCGGCACGACGGCGTTGCCGAGCATGCAGCAGAGCGTCAGCACGGAGGTCGCCTGCTGCGGCACCTCCGCCACGCCGGAGACCCAGGCGATCAGGGTCGGCAGCACCGGCGCGAGCGCCAGGCCGGCCAGCGGGTAGGCCACCACCGCGAGGTGCGGCACGGCTGCCAGCGCCAGCGCGCCGACCCCGGCCGCCAGGTAGCCGGGCAGGGTGGTGCGGCCCGACAGCCGCCTGGTCAGCTGCGGGAGGACCAGGCGCCCGATGGCCATCCCGGCCCAGAACCCCGAGGCCGCCGTCGTCGCGGCCTGCATGCTCCAGCCGTCGCGCACCAGCTGGGTCGACTGCCAGGTGCCGATGCTGGTCTCCATGCCCGCGTAGACCAGGCCCACCAGCAGGAACGGGAGCAACTCCAGCCCGATCCGCGCGCGTTGTCCGCCCTGCGCCGCCTGCCCGCCCTGCGCCGCCTGCCCGCCCTGCGACGGCTGCCCGCCCGACGCGGCTTCGGGGGTGGCGAGCACCGCCCCCGCCCGTCCGACCAGGAAGCACGGCAGCGCGCACACCGCCGCCGCCAGGGCGAGCAGCCGGATGTCCGTGTGCCCGACGGCCCCCGCGGCCAGCGGGCCCAGCATGGCGCCGATTCCGAAGACCGCGTTCAGCCGGTTGACCATCACCACGCTGTTCCCGGCGAACCCGCGCGCGAACGCGGTGTTGAGAGTGAGCGCCAGCCCGCCGTACCCGATGCCGGTGACGGTCGCGCAGCCGAGGTAGGCGGTCCAGCCGGGGCTGGCCGCCATCCCGGCCGCGCCCGCCGCGAAGACCGCGAGCAGGACGGGCGGCGCCGCCCGGACGTTCAGCCGCCGACCCAGCAGCCCGATGCAGACGGTCGCCGCGAGCGCGCCGAGGTTGTACGCGGAGACCACCCGCCCGACCTCGTGCTCGGCGCCGAAGCGCTCCCGCAGGAAGGGGAGCGAAGCGCCGAGCGAGGCGGTGAGCACGCCCAGGACGAGGAAGACGCAGAACGCCGAGACCGCCGCCGACCTGGCCATCACCGGCGCCGCCGGTTCAGCCCGGTCAGCCGCTTCAGCCGCTTCAGCCCGTTCGACGTGCTCAACGACCTCAACGTGCTCAACATCCTCAGCCTGATCGGCCGAGGCCCCCGGCGCCCGTGGTATCGAGTCCACGAGCGCCGGGTTCGACGCGGCCCGGCGCGCCTCAGCCACCGTTGGGCCCGACGGCGAGCACCACGGTGACCCGCCCGTCCGGGTCGGTCAGCGTGATCGCCCCGCCCCCGTCGCCGTCCGCCACCACCAACGCGGTGAAGTCCGGTACGGCGACCACCGCGCCGGCCTCGACGAGGGCCGGCCCGCCGATCCCGACGCACACCGCCCCCGCCGCGACCGCCGAGCGCACCCCGCTGACCGAGTCCTCGAAGACCAGCGCGCGCTGCGGCCGGATCCCGAGCCCCCGGCAGGCCGCCAGGTACGGGTCCGGGTGCGGCTTGCCCCGCTCGACGTCGTCCCGGGTGACCCGCACCCGGAAGACGTCGAGCAGGTCGAGCCCGCCCAGCGCGTTGTCGATCTTCCGGGTCCAGCTGCTGGTGGCCAGGCCGATCGGCACACCGGCGTCCCGGAGGCGGGTGGCGAGCCCGTCGGCGCCGGGGACGGACCGGTACGGGGCCTCTTCCTCGACGGTGTCGACCTCGGCCCAGATCGCATTCCGGTCGGCGTCCGAGTGGTCGGGGAAGATCAGCCGCACCGTCTGGTCGCCGGTCCGCCCGTGGACGTACTCCTCGATCTCCGGGTCGGCCAGGACCCGGCCGTGGCGCCGAGCCACCGACCGCCACGCCTCCTCGATCACGGGCCTGGAGTCGATCAGGACCCCGTCCATGTCGAAGACGACGGCCTCGACCTCGTACCGCGTTCCGGCGTGCGGCTGCATCGGTCTCCTCACTCGGCGTTCATGCCATACGGTCTGACGATAGTTCAATGCTCGTCGGCCAGGCGGTCAACTGGACTAGACCTCACGGCTGACCTCACGACTGACCCCCCGGCCGATCGAGCCACCGGCCTAGCCGGACTGCCGCGCCATGAAGGTGTTGGCGGAGTCCTTCCAGACCAGGTACACGTCGTCGACGAGCAGCAGGTCGATCACCTCGTCGGCCAGCGGGTCCAGCGCGTCGCGGTGCGATCCGACGATCGGCTCCTCGTGCTTGTTGAACGAGGTGTTCACCAGCGCCGCCTGGCCGCTGCGGTCGTACCAGGCCATCAGCAGCTCGTGCAGGAACGGGTCGTCCTGGGCCCGGACGATCTGCGGGCGGGCGGTGTTGTCGACGTGCACCACCGCCGGGCAGGCCTTGGCGAACGTCTCGTGGCAGTCGTAGGTGATCGTCATGAACAGCGCCGACGGCTGCTCGGGCTCCCAGCCCACGTAGCAGTCCGCCGCCAGGTCCTCGGCGGTGATCGGCGCGAAGGGCATGAACTCGGTACGGTTCAGCCGCTTGTTGAGCCAGTCGTTCATGGTCACGTCGGCGGTGCCGTAGATGACGCTGCGCCGGCCGAGGGCGCGCGGGCCGAACTCCATCCGGCCGCGGTAGGTGCCGATGACCTGGTCCGCCTCCAGTGCGCCCAGCAGCACCTCCTGCATGGACTCGCCGATCCGCCGGTAGCGCAGCTCGGGGTAGTCCCGCAGGAGCTCCTCCAGCCGGCCCTCGGAGATCGCGGCGTCCGGCCCGAGCGCCATCGAGGGCACCCGCGGGCGCTCGCCGGTCTCCCGGTGGGCCACGATCACGGCGGTCTGCAGCGGCAGCCCGCCGTCGCCCATCGGCGGCAGCACGTAGATGTTCCGCACGCCCTCGGTCTCGAAGATCCGCTGGTTGAGCTTGACGTTGGCGAACACGCCGCCGGACAGGCAGACGTTGCCGCTGGGCACCCGGCCGATGTGCCGCGCCACCACGGCGGTCAGCAGGTCCTCCACGTGCCGCTGGGCGGCGGCCGCGACGTCGGCCGGCTCGTGGGTGGCGATCTCGGCCAGCAGCGCCTCGGAGTAGCCCTCGTAGGACGGCTGGTACCAGTCGCCGCAGCGGGCGCGGATCGCGCCGTTCTCCTCGACGTCGATCATCCGCCGCATCAGCGGGAGGAGCTTCTCCGGGTCGCCGTTGGCGGCCAGGCCGGTGATCTTGCCCTCGTGGCGGTTGGGGCGGAAGCCGAGCAGCTTGGTGATCCGACCGTAGAAGTAGCCGAGGCTGTCGATCGAGGTCTCGCGCTGGAGCACCTCCTCGCCGCCGGGGAAGTAGTGCGTGACGGTCAGGGACTGGAAGTCCCCACGGCCGTCGCAGGTGACCACGAGGGCGTCGTCGAACGGGGAGCAGAGGTAGGCGCCCAGCCCGTGCGACTCGTGGTGGTCGACGTGAACCACCTTGCCGCGCAGCCCGTTCGCTTCGATGAAGGCATCGAACTCGCCGCGCTTCTCGCGGTCGTTCTGAATTTCGTCGGATATCCGCTTGCGGAGGTGCGGAAGCGCCTCGGGGCGCAGCCTGGCCTCCTCCGAAATGCGGTCCACATAGAGCAGCAGGTGCTTTTCGGCGCTGAATCCCGCCTGCCACCCGTAGGCCACCCGGTCGACATCGGAAAGGGTGACCCCGGCCTCCTTCAGGACGTAGTCGATCGACTGCTCCGGCCAGGCCTTGTGGTCCTTGATCCGGGAGAAGCGCTCCTCGCTGACGGCCGCGACGACCGTTCCGTCCTGAACCAGGCAGGCGCCGGCCAGGTCGTTGTTGGTGATTCCGAGAACAAGCATGTGCCGCCCCAATGATTAGTCGCGGGAATGGCTCGCCGGCATTTCCGCGGATTCGGCGAACTGGTGAGGTGGAGTGCACCGCGACTCTATGGAGTGGTTTCCCGGGAGATCAACGACGCCGTGGGAAATCCGGTCAACCTGACCACCCGTCGGACGGTGACGCCGGGGCGGCCGTTTGGTTAACAACAGTTCGTAGCTCGATCATCCGTGCTGGCAGAGTGACACATGCTCGACAAGAGGTCTGGACCACTACCCTGTTGATCACTGTGGGTAGCTGTCCGGAAACAGTCTTTCCGACCCGCGAACCGGTGCGCGACCGGCACTTCCGCCACTTCCCGACCGTCCCCCCGGCGCCTCACCACTCCCGCTCCACCGGTCACATGACGCCTCGTCAGCCCCACGCGACGTCGGCGGCGACGTCGGCGGTCTCCACCCCTGGAAACGCCGAAGGCCAGACCGAAGCCTTCGCTTCGACCTGGCCTTCCCGGACCCGCGACCTACTGACGGCCCCCGTCAGCCCTGCTGCCCGTCAGTCCTGCGGTCCCCGCCAGTCCTCCTGCCCGTCAGTCCTCCTGCCCGTCCACCTCCACCAGGAAGTCCAGCGACGCCGCCCAGGCCCGCTCCGCCGCCTGCTCGTCGTAGTCCGGCAGCTCCGGGTCGGTGAACAGGTGCCCGGCCCCCCGGTAGCGGTGCACCTCGACCTCCGCCCCGGCCCGCCGCATCCGCAGGTACCAGGCGTTCAGCCAGTCCTCCGGCTCGAAGGGGTCCGGCTCCGCGATGTGCAGCTGGACGGGGATCGACGTGGCGGCGTCCTCCCGCAGGTCCGAGGTGCCGTGCAGGAGCAGCAGCCCGCGCGCCTTCTCGTCGGCCAGCGCCAGGTTCTGCGCGACGGCACCGCCGAGCGAGAAGCCCGCGTACACCAGCCCGCCCTCGGACACCGGCGCGGCGGCCGTCACCGCTCGCTTCAGCAGTTCGTCGCGGCCGCCGATCTCCTCCTGGAACTCCTGCGCCTCCTCGACCGAGTCGAAGGTCCGCCCGTCGAACAGGTCCGGCGTGTGCACGGTGTGTCCGGCGGCGCGCAGCCGGTCGGCGGCGGCGTGCACGGCGGGGCGCAGCCCGTAGGCGGAGTGGAAGAGGACGATCTGGGCCACGGTTGGGGTCCTTCACCTGCAGAGGTCAGCTACCCACCCATGATCCCCCATGTCCCACCCGCCGCCACGACACCACCGGGCCCCATGACACCGTCCGGGCCCTACGACACCACGTCCTTGCGCGCGAACCCCCGGAACGCGAGCGCCAGCAGCACCGCCGCGTACGAGAGCGACAGCGAGACGCCCTGCACCATCCCGCCCCATTCCAGTTGCGGCTGCAGCGCGTCCGCCCACGCGTACTGCCAGTGCGCCGGCAGCCATTCCCGCAGGTCGCCGAGCGCGGTGACGGCGTCCAGCACCCCGGTGATGATCGACGCGAACACCGCGCCGCCGACCGCGCCCAACGGCGCGTCCGTCGCCGTGGACAGCCAGAACGCGAGGGCCGCGATCACGATCTCGCTCAGGAAGACGAAGGCCACCGCGATGGCGATCCTGGGCAGCGCCTCGCCGGCCGGCAGGCTGGCCCCGGCGGGCAGCTTGAGGTCGCCCCACCCGTAGGCGGCGGTCCCGACGACCAGTCCGATCGCGGGCAGCATGACCACGGCGACCGCCGAGAACACCAGCCCGACCGTGAACTTGCGGGCCAGCAGCCGGGCCCGGGGCACGGGCGCGGCCAGCAGGTACCGCAGCGAGGACCAGCTGGCCTCCGAGGCGACGGTGTCCCCGCAGAACAGCGCGACCGGGATCACCAGCATGAAGCCGGTGCCCACGAAGAGCATGGTGACCGCGAAGTTGGCGCCCGAGGCGGTGGCCAGCTCGATGAAGGTGGTCCGGTCGGGTCGGCCCGGGGTGCCGCCGATCTGGAACGCGGCCAGGAGGACGAACGGCATGGCGGCCAGCACCGCGCCGATCACCAGGGTGCGGCGCCGGCGCAGCTGGCGCATCGCCTCCACCCGCAGCGGCAGCGTCCGGCTCGCCCGGTACCCCTCCGCGTGGTCAGCCGAGACTGCGGAGACCTCCGAGACCTGGCTCATCGCTCGCCACCTCCGATCAACGACAGGAACGCGTCCTCCAACCGCCGCTGCGGCCCGGCGCTCTGCACCGGCACCCCCAGCCGCACCAGCTCCGCGAGCAGTTCGCTCGCGGCCAGGCCGTCGAGCCGTACCAGCAGCCCGTCCTCGACGGCCTCCGCCGAGCCGACCCCGGCCAGCGCGGCCACCTTCTCGGCCGCCGACTCCGGGTCGTACGAAGCGGCGACGCCGATCATTAGCAGCTCCGACGACCCGACGATCTCACTGACGGCACCGGCCGTCACCAGCTTCCCTCGGTCCATCACGACCAGATCCGTACAGCTCTGCTCGACCTCGGACAGCAGGTGACTCGAAACGATCACCGTCCGCCCGCCCGCTGCGTACCGGATCATCACCTCGCGCATCTCGCGGATCTGCGGCGGGTCCAGCCCGTTGGTCGGCTCGTCCAGGATCAGCAGGTCCGGCATCCCGAGCATGGCCTGCGCGATCGCCAGCCGCTGCCGCATGCCCTGCGAGTACGTCCGCACCGCGCGGTCCAGCGCCTCCCCGAGCCCCGCGATGGCCAGCGCCTCCTCGAAGCACGCGTCGGCCTCCGGCCGCCCGGTCGCCTGCCAGTACAGCCGCAGGTTGGCCCGCCCGGTGAGGTGCGGCAGGAAGCCCGCTCCCTCCACGAACGCCCCGACCCGCGACAGCACCGGCGCCCCGGGCCGCACCAGGTGCCCGAAGATCCGGATCTCCCCGGCGTCCGGCCGGATCAGGCCCATCAGCATCCGCAGCGTGGTGGTCTTGCCCGCGCCGTTCGGCCCGAGCAGCCCGAGCACCTGCCCCTGGTCCACCCGGAAGCCCAACTCCCGTACGGCGTAGCGGTCCTGGGAGCCCTTGTAGCGCTTGCTCAGCCCGCTGATCCGCAGCGGGACCGCGGCCAGCTCCGGATCGAACTCCGGGCCGCCGGCCGCCCGCCGACGCCGCAGCCGCGGCGTCAGCACCAGGCCCGCGGCCACCACCACGGCGGCCAGCGGCAGCAGCCAGGTCCGCGCGGGCAGCGGCGCCGCCTCGGTGACCAGCTCCTGAACGGTCGGCGCGGTGATCACCCCGGCCGGCGCGACCTGGTAGGTGGCCGACTCGACGGGCGAGGCGTACGCGAGGTCGGTGCTCGCCAGCACCAGCCGCACCCGGTGCCCGGCCGGGAAGGTGTGGTCCACCGTCGGCAGCGCCACGGTGACCGTCCGCCCGGCGTCCGCGCCGGTGACCCGCAGCGGCGCGGCGAGCTGCTGCGGCAGCACCGCCTTGCCGTCCGGCCCGACGTCGTACAGCTTCGCGAACAGCACCGCGTCCGGCCGGTCCGCCTTCACCCGCACCGGCACGGTCGGCTGCCCGGTCAGGTGCAGCGGCGAGTCCAGCGGCGGCGAGTCGAAGGCGGCGTTCTGCCCCGGGAAGTCCAGCGACAGCCCGGCGCCCAGCGAGGCGGCCTGGCTCAGGGCGCCGATGCCCGGCAGCGTCGAGATCCCCGGCGGCGCCCCGCCGGGCGGGTTGGCGATGGTCTTCTCCCCGCCCGTCACCGCGACGGCCCGCGAGCCCGTCCCGCCGAGCCCGGGGTAGCGGTCGGCGGTGGCCCCGCGCAGCACGGCCTGGAAGCCGGTGGAGTCCACCCCGCCGGTCCGGGTCACCCGGAACGCCGGCCCGGTGTCGTTGCCGCGGCCTCGCAGGTAGTGCTCGAACCAGGCCGTCACCCGGTCGTCGACCCGCGCGCTGGTGTCCGTCCCGCCGTCGTGTCCGCCGGCGAACCAGTCCACCGCCACCGGCGCGCCGTTCGCGGCGATCGCCTGCGCGATCCGGTCGCCCTGGTCGAGCGGGAACAGCGAGTCCTGCTGCCCCTGCACCACCAGCGTGGGCGCCTTGAGCTGCGCGGCGACCGACGACGGGCTGGAGCGGTCCAGCAGCGCGACGGCCTCCGGGTCGGCGTGCCCGGCGGTGGCGACCCGGTCGTACATCTGGCAGAGCGACTCCAGGAACCGCCCGCACCCGGCCTGCCCGTCCGCCATCGGCTTCGCCTCGCCGCCCTCGCGCGGTGCACCGCCGGACGGCCCGAGGTCCCCGGCCGAGCCGGTGGTGAAGAAGATCCCGGCCCACAGCTTCTTGAACACGCCGTCCGCCGCGGCCGAGCCCTGCACGCCCTGCGGGAACAGCGCGTCCGCCAGGTTCCACCAGGTGATCTGGGTCGCCACCGCGTCGATCCGGTGGTCGTACGCGGAGGCCAGCAGCGAGATCGCCCCGCCGTACGAGGCGCCGGTGATGCCGACCTTCGGGTCGCCGGGCCCGTCGAGCTGCACTTCGGGCCGCTGGGCCAGCCAGTCCACCAGGTGCCGGACGTCCTCGACCTCGCGGTCCGGCGCGTTGAGGCCGATCTTGCCGCCCGAGCGGCCGAACCCGCGCGCCGACCAGGTCAGCACCGCGTACCCCTGCCGGGCGAGCTGCTGGGCGCGTTCGCGCTCGCCCTCCTTGGAGCCGCCGAAGCCGTGCGCCAGCAGCACCGCCGGACGCGGACCGCTTCCGGCGGTGAAGAACGAGGTGTCCAGCTGGACCTGCTGCGTGCTGCCGGGCGTCTCCGGCATGCTGAGGAAACGGTCCTCCTGTCGGACCGTCTGCTCACCGCCGGACGCCACTGTCGCCGTGCCCACCCCGGCCACCGCCACCAGGGCGACCGCACCGGCCAGCACCCTTCGCCTGACCGTCGTACCCCGGCCGCGCCAGCGACGCCATGCCCCACCGAACTCCATGGCCGCTGATCGTATCCGCCGTCCGGGTAGGCGCCTGATAAGCACCCCTGAAGCCGGCCCGCCGTGAGCCCGGTTCACCCCACTACGCCCGGGTTGCGTACGGCTCCGCCTCGCCTCTCCCCCACCCCCGAAACCCACCCCCGAAACCCACCACCGAAGCCCACCACCGAACACGAATTCCCCGCGCCCCGACGGGGCGCGGGGAACCGCGCGAAACGCAAGGCCTACAGCGCCGCCTACAGCACCCGGGTCATCGTCCGGTGCGGAATCCCGGCGTCGTCGTACACCGGTCCCTCCGCCACGTACCCGAGCCGCTCGTAGAACCCGAGCGCGTGGACCTGCGCGTGCAGCTCCACCTCCGAGGCCCCGCGCTCCGCCCCCGCGGCCTCGATCGCCCGCACGAGCTGCGCCCCCAGCCCGGTCCCCCGGGCCGCCGGCAGCACCGCGAGCCGCCCGAGCAGCACCCGCCCCTCGACGCCCCCGGTCAGCTCCCGCGCCTGGTCGCCGAAGATCAGCCGCCCGGTGCCGAGCGCGGCCCCGTCGGCGCCCACCGCCAGCAGGTGCACCGAGGTCCCGTCGTACCGGTCGTACTCCAGCTCCTCCGGCACGTTCTGCTCGACGATGAACACCTCCCGCCGGACCGCCCGCACGAGCGCCAGGTCGGCGTCACCCTCGGCGACCCGGATGGCGATCCCCACGCCAGTGCTCATGTCAGCTCTCCGCCGCGATGACGTCCAGCGCGCCCTGCAGGTCGGCGGGGTACTCGCTGGAGAACTCGACCCACTGCCCGTCCGACGGGTGCTCGAAGCCGAGCGACACCGCGTGCAGCCACTGCCGGGTCAGCCCGAGCCGCTTGGCCAGCGTCGGGTCGGCCCCGTACGTCAGGTCGCCCACGCACGGGTGCCGCAGCGCGGACATGTGGACGCGGATCTGGTGGGTGCGCCCGGTCTCCAGCTTGATCGCCAGCAGCGACGCGGCCCGGTACGCCTCGATCAGGTCGTAGTGCGTGACGGACGCCTTGCCGTCCTGGGTCACCGCCCACTTCCAGTCCGAGCTGGGGTGCCGCCCGATCGGCGCGTCCACGGTGCCGCTCATCGGGTCCGGGTGCCCCTGGACCAGCGTGTGGTACCGCTTGTCGGTGATCCGGTCGTGGAACTGCCGCTTGAGGTCGGTGTACGCGCGCTCGGACTTGGCGACGACCATCAGGCCCGAGGTGCCGACGTCCAGCCGGTGCACGATGCCCTGCCGCTCGGCCGCGCCCGAGGTGGAGATCCGGTACCCGGCCGCGGCGAGCCCGCCGATCACGGTGGGGCCGGTCCAGCCCGGGCTGGGGTGCGCGGCGACGCCGACCGGCTTGTCGACCAGCACGATGTCCTCGTCGTCGTGGACGATCCGCATGCCCTCGACGTGCTCGGCGACGATCTGCACCGGGGCGGCGGGGGCGGGGATCTCGACCTCCAGCCAGGAACCGCCGGTCACCCGGTCCGACTTTCCGGCCACGGCGCCGTCGAGCGTCACCTTGCCGTCGGCGGCCAGCTCGGCGGCCTTGGTCCGGGAGAAGCCGAACATCCGGGCCAGGGCGGCGTCGAGGCGTTCGCCCTCCAGGCCGTCGGGAACGGGGAGGCTTCGGATCTGCGCTGCGGTACTCACCCGTACGAGTATGCCGGAAACCCGGCCCGCCCCTTCCCGGGGCGGGCGGGCGGCCGCCGCGCTACTCCTCCTTGCCACCCTGCTGGTGGACGGTCCCGTCCGGGTTGCTGCCCCGGAAGGACAGCAGCACGACCAGGATCCCGCCGCAGACGATCGCCGAGTCGGCGAGGTTGAAGACCGCGAAGTGCTGGACGGAGATGAAGTCCACGACGTGTCCGCGGAAGACGCCGGGCCAGCGGAACAGCCGGTCGGTGAGGTTGCCCAGCGCCCCGCCGAGCAGCAATCCGAGCGCGATCGCCCACGGCAGGCTGTACAGCCGGCGGGCGATCCGCCAGATCACCACGATGACGGCGGAGGCGATCATCGTGAAGACGACGGTCAGGGCCTGGCCCATGCCGAAGGCCGCGCCCGAGTTGCGGATCACCTGGAAGGTGACGACGTCCCCGATCACCTTGATCGCCGAGTGGTTCTCCAGCTTGGCGACGACCAGCAGCTTGCTGGCGAGGTCGATCAGGAAGGCGAGGACCGCGATGACCAGCAGTACCCCGATCCGCCGCGGGCCCTTGGGCTTCTCCGCCACCGTCGGTTCGTCCACGGACGCCGCCTCGGACGGCTCGGCCACGGGCACCTCCACGCCATCGGCGGGGGACGGGACTGCGTCGTCCCGGGTCTGGGGGGAACCTTGCGTACTGATGATCCGCTCCGCTGCCGATGGAGCTCCCCCGGCGTAGGAGGGGGAGGGTGGTGGGCCAGTGCCGACCCGACCGCGTCCGCAACCACGAACAGACGAGTCAGGCGACGTTACGGGGTCGAGCGTACGGCAAGCCCGACCCCCCGCGTCGCTCCGGTCGCCCGGTTCGGCAGCCGGTTCAGCGGCGTTCCTGCTTGGCCTTGCACTGCACGCAGAGCGTCGCCCGCGGGAAGGCCTGCATCCGGGCCTTGCCGATGGCCTTTCCGCAGGACTCGCAGGTGCCGAACCCGACGCCCTCCAGCCGGCCCAGGGCGCGCTCGGTCTGGGCGAGGCTGTCGCGCGCGTTGTTGGCCAGCGCCAGCTCGCTCTCCCGCGAGATGTTCTTCGTCCCGGCGTCGACCTGGTCGTCGCCGGCCCCGTCGTTGGAGTCGCGCATCAGACCGGAGATGGCCGCCTCGGCGGCGTCGATCTCGTTCTGCAGCCGCTCCAGCTCGCCGATCAGCTCGTTGTGGAGCTCGTGGACCTCCTCGGTGGTCCACGGGTCCTCGCCGGGCCGGACCGGCAGCGTTGCCGGGTCCACGGACTCGGCCCCACGCGGCACGGTGACGGTGTCGGTGCTGGACTTCGGTGCGGTAGTGGTCACGGTCCCCTCCCCTGGATCGACCGCCACGGCCTTGCGTGCCCGCTTGGTGGCGGTACCCGCGCCGGTTCCCTTCTCAGCCATGGCTTCGACTCCATCTACGAACGAATCGAGCCGCCGGTTCCCGGCGGCTTCCAGTGCCGGAACGATAATCCCGATCAAAACCGGTCACAACATGACATACCGACGCCTCATAACGATCCCACCCAGGCAGCCGCCCCAGCCGCCACGCCCCTCGCGCTGACAGGGTTGTGCCCACATCGCCCCCGCCTAACCACCGCCCCGACCACCGCCCTGACCAGCCCCGCCACCAGCCCGGCCACCAACCCGGCCGCCCGCCCCGGAGGCCGCCCGCCCGAAACGGTTTGGACAAACCGACTCGCCCGGCCGATACACTGGCCCTGCAAGGCGCAGATGGGACGAGTACCGACGTACGCAGCCACGAGCGACCCGGGGATGGTGCGAGCCCGGGGGTGTGCACGACGGGAAGATCACCCCGGAGCCGCCGGAAGAACGGCCACCGCGAAGCCCGCGGCGGTCCACTAGACCCGGCAGCAAGCCCAAACAAGAGGGCCGCAACGCAGCACCGCGGCCAAGGAGGGTGGTACCGCGGGGCGGCCTGGCCGTCTCGTCCCTCCGGAGGATCCAGTCCCAGCATCCGCCGGAGGTAGACGCCCGCGATGAGCAGCTCCTACAACCCCGTCCCGGCGCAGGTGGACCTGCCTGCCCTGGAGCACCAGATCCTGTCGTTCTGGCAGGACAACAAGATCTTCCAGCGCAGTCTGGAACAGTCCGAGGGCCGCCCCGAGTGGGTCTTCTACGAGGGCCCGCCGACCGCCAACGGCATGCCCGGCGCCCACCACATCGAGGCCCGCGTCTTCAAGGACGTCTTCCCGCGCTACCGGACCATGAAGGGCTACCACGTCGCCCGCAAGGCCGGCTGGGACTGCCACGGCCTCCCGGTCGAGCTCGCCGTCGAGAAGGAGCTCGGCTTCTCCGGCAAGCAGGACATCGAGGCGTACGGCATCGCCGAGTTCAACGCCAAGTGCCGCGACTCGGTGACCCGCCACACCGACGCCTTCGCCGAGCTGACCACCCGCATGGGGTACTGGGTCGACCTGGACTCGGCCTACCGGACGATGGACCCGTCGTACGTCCAGTCCGTCTGGTGGTCGCTCCGGCAGATCTTCGACAAGGGCCTGCTGGTCCAGGACCACCGGGTCGCCCCCTGGTGTCCGCGCTGCGGCACCGGCCTGTCCGACCACGAGCTGGCCCAGGGCTACGAGACCGTGGTCGACCCCTCGGTCTTCGTCCGCTTCCCGCTGACCAGCGGCCCGCTGGCCGGCCAGGCCGCCCTGCTGGTGTGGACCACCACCCCGTGGACCCTGGTCTCCAACACCGCCGCCGCCGTCCACCCCGAGGTCACCTACGTGGTGGCCACCGACGGCAACGAGAAGCTGGTCGTCGCCGAGCCGCTGGTCGCCAAGGCCCTCGGCGAGGGCTGGGAGACCACCGGCGAGTCCTTCACCGGCGCCGAGATGGAGCGCTGGGCCTACCGCCGCCCCTTCGACCTGGTCGAGATCGAGAACGCGCACTACGTCCTCAACGCCGACTACGTCACCACCGAGGACGGCACCGGCATCGTCCACCAGTCCCCCGCCTTCGGCGCGGACGACCTCGCGACCTGCCGCAAGTACGGCCTGCCGGTGGTCAACCCGGTGCTCGCCGACGGCACCTTCGCCCCCGAGGTCCCGCTGGTCGGCGGCCAGTTCTTCAAGAAGGCCGACGAGGCCCTGGTCGCGGACCTCAAGGAGCGCGGCCTGCTCTTCCGCCACCTGCCGTACGAGCACAGCTACCCGCACTGCTGGCGCTGCCACACCGCTCTGCTCTACTACGCGCAGCCGTCCTGGTACATCCGGACCACCGCCGTCAAGGACGCGCTGATCCGCGAGAACGAGGCCACCAACTGGTTCCCTGAGACGGTCAAGCACGGCCGTTTCGGCGACTGGCTGAACAACAACATCGACTGGGCGCTCAGCCGCAACCGCTACTGGGGCACCCCGCTGCCGATCTGGCGCTGCGAGGAGGGCCACCTCACCTGCGTCGGCTCGCTGGCCGAGCTGACCGAGCTCACCGGCACCGACCAGAGCGGCCTCGACCCGCACCGCCCGTACATCGACGCGGTGACCTTCGCCTGCCGCGACTGCGGCGGCACCGCCACCCGCGTGCCCGAGGTCATCGACGCCTGGTACGACTCGGGCTCGATGCCCTTCGCCCAGTACGGCTACCCGTACCAGAACAAGGAGCTGTTCGAGAAGCGCTACCCGGCGCAGTTCATCTCCGAGGCGATCGACCAGACCCGCGGCTGGTTCTACACGCTGATGGCGGTCGGCACCCTGGTGTTCGACAAGAACAGCTACGAGAACGTCGTCTGCCTGGGCCACATCCTGGCCGAGGACGGCCGCAAGATGTCCAAGCACCTGGGCAACATCCTGCAGCCCATCCCGCTGATGGACCAGCACGGCGCCGACGCCGTCCGCTGGTTCATGGCGGCCGGCGGCTCGCCCTGGTCGGCCCGCCGGGTCGGCCACGGCACCATCCAGGAGGTGGTCCGCAAGACCCTCCTCACCTACTGGAACACCGTCGCCTTCCAGGCCCTGTACGCCCGCACCTCGAACTGGGCGCCCTCCGCGAGCGACCCGGCCCCGGCCGACCGCCCGCAGCTGGACCGCTGGGTGCTCTCCGAGCTGAACACCCTGGTCCGCGAGGTCGACGCGGCCTTCGAGGCGTACGACACCCAGCGCGCCGGCAAGCTGCTCTCCGGCTTCGTCGACGACCTGTCCAACTGGTACGTCCGCCGCGGCCGCCGCCGCTTCTGGCAGGGCGACGCCGCCGCGCTGGCCACCCTGCACGAGGCGCTGGAGACGGTCACCCGCCTGATGGCCCCGCTCACCCCGTTCATCACCGAGCAGGTCTGGCAGGACCTGGTCGTCCCGGTCGTCCCGGACGCCCCGGCCTCGGTCCACCTGGCCACCTGGCCACAGGCCGACGAGTCGCTGATCGACGCGGACCTCTCCCGGCACATGGCGCTGGTCCGCCGCCTGGTCGAGCTGGGCCGGGCCACCCGCGCCGAGTCCGGCGTGAAGACCCGTCAGCCGCTCTCCCGCGCGCTGGTCGCCGCCCAGGGCTGGGAGGAGCTGCCCGCCGACCTGCGCGCGCAGATCGCCGAGGAGCTCAACGTCTCCACCCTGGAGTCGCTCGCGGAGGTCGGGGGCTCACTCGTCGACACGAGCGCCAAGGCCAACTTCCGCGCGCTGGGCAAGCGTTTCGGCAAGGGCGTGCAGGACGTCGCCAAGGCGGTCGCCGCCACCGACGCCGCCCGCCTGGCCGCCGAGCTGCGCGCCGACGGCGAGACCCGCGTCGAGCTCGACGGCGAGACGATCACCCTTTCGCCGGACGAGGTGATCATCACCGAGACCCCGCGCGAGGGCTGGGCCGTCGCCAACGAGTCCGGCGCCACCGTCGCCCTCGACCTGGCCATCACCCCGGAGCTCAAGCGCCTCGGCGTCGCCCGCGACGCCATCCGCCAGATCCAGGAGGCCCGCAAGAACTCCGGCCTGGACGTCGCCGACCGCATCGTCCTGCGCTGGCGCGCCGCCACCGAGGAGACCGCCGAGGCCATCGCCGAACACGGCCCCCTCGTCGCCGAGGAGGTCCTCGCCACCGACTTCGCCGCCGGCGCAGCCGACTGGGACTCCGAGACCTTCACCGACGACTCGCTCGGCCTCGCCTTCCAACTCCGCAAGGCCTGACCCCCGGCGAAGCCGCCGTCACCCCCGGGTGACGGCGGCTTCGCCATACCCACACCCACCCCGCGCCCCTCCCCCGAACCCCCGGTCCGGCCCCGTCTCCACCCCCACCCGCCCACACAAGAAGGCGCCCCCTCCCCGACCCGGAGGTCAGAAAGGGGACGCCCTCAGAAGGCCCTGCTACAACCTCAGTTGTCGCCGTCCTCGTCGATCAGGAAGCCCCGCATCGGCGCCGGAGCCTGCTGCATCGGCTGCGGCGGCTGCGGCCGGACGGCCGCCATCGGCTGGGTCATCCCGGCCGGCTGCATCTGCGGAGCACCGCTGTTGCCGACGTTGGGCTGTCCACCGAAGCTCGGCGCCGAGGTGTTGCCGCCGAAGGAGCTGTTCCCGCCGAAGGACGGCGAGCTGCCCCCGAAGGACGGCTGGTTGCCACCGAAGCTCGGCGCACCGCTGCCCATCGCACCGGCACCGGCCGACGCCATCGACGAGGCTGCCGGCGGCAGCGACGCGGTGGCGGGGATCCGCGGCGGGGCGAGCGAGTCGTCGGCCTGCGACTCCAGCTGACGGAGCTGGGTCTCCAGGTACGACTTCAGACGCGTGCGGTACTCACGCTCGAACGCCCGCAGGTCCTCGACCTTGCGCTCCAGCGTGGCCCGCGCGGACTCCAGGGAGCCCATCGCGACGCGGTGCTTCTCCTGCGCGTCCCGCTCCAGGGCGTCGGCCTTGGCACGGGCGTCGCGCTCGAGGCCTTCGGCCCGGCTGCGCGCCTCGCCGACGATCTTGTTGGCCTCGGAACGGGCCTCGGAGATCGCCTGGTCGGCGGTCTGCTGGGCGAGCGCCAGCACGCGGGCCGCGCTGTCGCCACCGGGGCCCTGCTGCTGCATCGGGGCGCCGAGCGGGCCGCCCATCTGCTGCGGGTTGCCCATCTGCTGCTGGCCGCCCATGGGGCCGCCCATCTGCTGCATCTGCTGCTGACCCATGCCCTGGCCCATACCCTGGCCCTGGCCCATGCCCTGGCCCATACCCTGGCCCATCGGGTTGCCCATCTGCTGCGGGCCACCGGGGCCGCCCATGGGCTGGAGCATCTGACCGCCCATCGGCTGGACCAGCTGCTGCTGGCCGCCCATGGTCTGGTTCATCTGCTGCTGGCCGCCGGCCGGCGGCAGCTGCGGGGCGGAGCCGGCGGGCAGGCCGAGCGGCTGGTTGCCCATCTGCTGCTGCGGGCCACCGGGGCCCATCTGCTGCGGACCACCCTGACCCATCTGCTGCTGCGGGCCGCCGGGGCCCATCTGCTGCGGGCCGCCCGGGCCTTGCTGGCCGGGGATCGGCGGGCCGGATATGGCGGCCGGGACGGGGGCGCCACCCTGACGGGGGGCGTCCTGCGGCGGCTCCTTGCGCAGGTTGGCCTGGTTCTGCGCGGCGGCACGAGTCGCGGCGGCCAGCTTGGCGCGCAGGTCCTCGTTCTCCCGGAGGAGGCGCGTCAGCTCCGCCTCGACCTCGTCGAGGAAGGCATCGACCTCGTCCTCGTCATAGCCTTCACGCAGGCGGACGGTCGTGAACTGCTTGTTCCGAACGTCCTCGGGGGTCAATGGCATCTCTTCACCTCAACGTGATCGTCGGCACACCGGCATCCTGTCGCATCGCTCACCTACGACTAGGGGTGCACAAGCGAGATCAGGACATACACAATGATCATCAGTACGAAGAAGGACAGGTCGAGCGCCACGCCCCCGAAACGCAACGGCGGAATGAGCCGCCGAAGAAGCTTGAGCGGCGGATCCGTGACAGTGTACGTGGCCTCCAGGACCAGGACCATGGCCTTGCCAGGCCGCCACGAACGCGCGAACTGGAAGACCCAGTCCATGACCAGTCGCACGAGCAGGAACACCAGGAAGACGGTCAGGGCGTAGTAGAGCACCGCCCACACGATGTCCATCGCGTTTTCCCTCTCCCCGGTCCCGAGCCCTCGGGCCCGCCCTCGTCACCTGTCGCTAACCCACTGTTGATCAGATCCACACGTAAAGTCGTGGCCGGGTCAGCTCTGGTTGAAGAACCCACCCTCGGCGATCCGAGCCTTGTCCTCCGCCGTGACATCGACGTTAGCAGGCGACAGCAGGAACACCTTCTGTGTCACGCGCTCGATACTGCCGTGCAGACCGAAGACGAGTCCAGCGGCGAAGTCTACGAGCCGCTTCGCATCCGTGTCGTCCATCTCGGTCAGATTCATGATCACAGGAGTGCCGCCACGGAACTGTTCCCCGATGGTACGGGCCTCGTTGTAGGTCCGGGGGTGCAGCGTGGTGATGCGGTAGGGCTCTCGTTCGTTCACTACCTTGGGCATGATCACCGGGGCGCTCTTCTCCAGGTTGTGGCGGCGTTCGGGTGTGATGGACGACACGGGGGCCATCCTCGGGGTCTCCTGTCGGATCGGCACCGCCGCCGGCACCGGCTGCGGAGTGATCGAGGAGACCGGGGCGGGCGTGGCGGCGGCCGGGGCGGCCGGCCGGGGGATGTCCTCGGTCCGCTGTCCCGTCCGGATCGGCTCGGGGTCCGCGTCGTAGTCGTCGTCGGGGTCGTACCCCTGGCCGTCGTACGTCTCGTCCTCCACGAGGCCGAGGTAGACCGCCATCTTGCGCATTGCGCCGGCCATGCTCCTGTCTCCTCCGCTCATGGCCACCGAGCTGGCGCCCGGTGGCTACTCCGCGAAGCCGCGCCCCGTCCGATGGTCGCTCGCTTCGCTCACTCCGTGGGACCGGATCCGTCTCCCGGCGGCCGGGGCCGTACGGCCCTGCCTGCGGATTCCACGGTCCATCCACGACGGCGCGTCAGGCCGACGGCCTGTCAGGGTTCGTGGAGTGGGGTCCGCGGAGCTGCGATCCACGGTTCGCTAGCGCTCCGAAGAGCTGCTAGATTCTGTCCTATTTTGTCCTGCAGTCTGATCTACTTACCCGGTGACGTTACCTGAGGGGTGACCTCACTCCGAGTACCGCCGTTCCGACGCGCACATGTGTCGCTCCGGCGGCAATCGCCTGCTCAAGGTCGCCGCTCATGCCTGCGGAGACCATGGTGGCAGCAGGATGGGCCGTCCGTACGCCGGTTGCGATTTCCGCCAGCCGATCGAAGGCCCGGGCCGGGTCTCCGGCCAGCGGCCCGGCCAGCGGAGCGACGGTCATCACACCGTCAAGCCGCAGCCCGGGCGTGTCGGCGATGGCGTCGGCCAGCCGCGCGACGTCCTCCGGCGCGACCCCGGCCCGGTGCGCGCCCTCGCCGTGCGCCTTGTCCAGCGCCACCTGCACCAGGCAGCCCAGCTCGGGGCGCTCCGACTTGAGCACCGCCGCGGAGAGCGACTCGACCAGCCGCAGCCGGTCCACCGAGTGCACGTGGTTCGCGTATCCGACGACCGAGCGCACCTTGTTGGTCTGCAGCTGTCCGACGAAGTGCCAGTCAAGAGGAAGGTTTCTGCACTGCTCCGCCTTGGGTGCGGCGTCCTGGTCGCGGTTCTCCGCGACATCCGTCACACCCAGTCCGGCCAGCAGCGCGGTGTCCTCGGCGGGGTAGGTCTTGGTGACGACGATCAGGGTGACCTCGTCCCGGGAGCGCCCGGCGGCCGCACAGGCGGCCGCGATCCGGCGCTCGACCACCTCGAGGTTGGTCCCGAGCTCCTCGTACCGGGCCCGTCGGCCCTCCGTCAGCGCACCCAGCCAGTCCTGACCGGGCGAGAAGGGGCCGGGACCACCCGGGAACGGTCCGTAGATGTCATTCGTCATCAATGATCGGAGCCCAACCAGACGTAGCTCGCGAGCCGACCCGTGCGCTGCTCGCGGCGGTAGGAGTAGTGATCGGCGGATTCGAGGGTGCAGACCGGTGACCGCACCGGCTCCTTGACCCCCATCGCGGCCAGCTGGGCCGCGACTCCCTCCGGCACGTCCAGGGCCGGGGTCCCCCAGGAGGTCTCGGCGAAGGCCTCCGGCACCACCGCGGCGACCTCGGCGCGCAGCTCGGCCGGCACCTCGTAGCAGCTGCCGCAGACCGCGGGCCCGGTGGCGGCGGTGATCCGCCCGGGCTCGGCCCCCAGTTCGACCATCGCCCGGACCACCGCGGGCACCACCCCGGCCGCCAGCCCGGGCCGGCCCGCGTGGGCCGCGCCCACCACGCCGGCCACCGGGTCGGCCAGCAGCACCGGAGTGCAGTCGGCGGTCAGCACCGCGAGGGCGAGCGGCCGGTCGGTGACCACCGCGTCCACCGTCGGGGCCGCCCCCAGCGGCTGGCGCTCCGTCACCACGGCGACCTCGGCGCCGTGCACCTGGTTCATCCACACCACGTCGGCCGGTTCGATCCCCAGCTCCCGGGCGGCGAGCGCCCGGTTCTCCCGGACGGCCCCCGGGTCGTCCCCCACGGCGCCGCCGAGGTTGAGCTCCCCGTACGGCGAAGTGCTCACCCCGCCCCACCGGTCGGTGAAGGCGAAGTGAGCACCCGCGTGTACCGCGTGATCGATCACTTAAGGAAGTCCGGGACGTCGAGTTCCTCGGCCGGGCTCTCCACGTAGGGCTGCCGGACCGGCTGCACCTGCGGCGGCACCGGGGCGGCGGCGGTCGTGGTGGCCGGGGTCTCGGCCCGGGTCGACGCGGCCGGGGTCTCCTCCGAACGGGACGCCACCGAGCCGATGCTCCCGTACGACGGCCGGCTGGCCGGGCGGTCCGGGGCGGCCGGCGGGGTGGCCGGGCGGTCCGAGGCGGTGGACTTGACCACCGGGTCACGGACGATCGCCGGCGGCTGCCCGCCGTCGAAGCCGGCCGCGATGACGGTGACCCGGACCTCGTCGCCGAGCGCGTCGTCGATGACCGCGCCGAAGATGATGTTGGCCTCGGGGTGGGCGGCCTCGCTGACCAGCTGGGCCGACTCGTTGATCTCGAACAGGCCGAGGTCGGAGCCGCCCGAGATGGAGAGCAGCACGCCTCGGGCGCCGTCGATCGAGGCCTCCAGCAGCGGCGAGGAGATCGCCATCACGGCGGCGGCCTTGGCGCGGTCCTCACCGCGGGCCGAGCCGATGCCCATGAGGGCCGAACCGGCCTCCGACATGACGGACTTGACGTCCGCGAAGTCGAGGTTGATCAGACCCGGGGTGGTGATCAGGTCGGTGATGCCCTGGACACCGGAGAGCAGGACCTGGTCGGCCGAGCGGAACGCGTCGAGCACGCTGACCTGGCGGTCCGAGATGGACAGCAGCCGGTCGTTGGGGATCACGATGAGGGTGTCGACCTCTTCGCGCAGGCTCGCGATGCCGTCCTCGGCCTGGTTGGCCCGGCGCCGGCCCTCGAAGGTGAAGGGGCGGGTGACCACGCCGATGGTCAGGGCGCCCAGGGAGCGCGCGATGTTGGCGACGACGGGCGCGCCGCCCGTGCCCGTGCCACCGCCTTCACCGGCGGTCACGAAGACCATGTCGGCCCCCTTGAGGACCTCCTCGATCTCCTCGCGGTGGTCCTCGGCGGCCTTGCGGCCGACCTCGGGGTTGGCGCCGGCGCCGAGGCCCCGGGTGAGTTCACGGCCCACATCGAGCTTGACGTCGGCGTCGCTCATCAGGAGGGCCTGCGCATCGGTGTTGATCGCGATGAACTCGACGCCCTTGAGACCGACCTCGATCATCCGGTTGATGGCGTTGACACCACCGCCGCCGATTCCGACGACCTTGATGACTGCGAGGTAGTTCTGCGGTGCTGCCACGTCGAAGGCCTCTCGCCTCGAATTTCCGGGTCGGCCCGGCCCGGCGAGGGTCCGTTCCGACGGATGTCGATGGGTAGGGAGCCTGGTTTCTGACTGAATGTCCGAAATGCCGACCGCCGACCCCAACCCTAAACTTGACCTTTAGGGTTAGTCCTGTGCCTTCGTCACATCACCAAGTGGCACAGTCTGGTGACACAGGACACTAGGTGGCTCTTGGCACGTGTTTCAACGAACACGCCGAGCTTCCCCTTTTCTTTTGAGCCTATGTGATCATCAGCCGGCTTAGGAAACCGGGGTGACCACCAAGGTTCAGGCCGACACTTCGAGGCGTCAACCCCTCCCTCAGGCACAGAACCTACCGGATCATCCCGACACCGCCGGCGCCTCCGGAGCGGTCACATCGAAGTTCGTACCCTTCTGGTTCAGCAGCGCCACCAGCACCCGGGCCTTCCGGTCGATCTGTTCCGGACTCCCCCAGCGCACCGTCGCACCCCCGCTGAGCTGCAGCTCGATGTCGTCGTACGAGTGCACCAGCACCGCCCCAGCCCGCTTGGCGACGTCCTGCGGCAACCCGGCGGCCACCGCCACCGCGCCCTGGACCAACTGCGGACGGGAGATCACCCCGTCCACGTCGTTCGCCTGCTGACTGAGCCGCAGCTCCACCACCGGCACGCCCTGCGGCGGGGCCGCCTCGGTGGCGAAGCTCACGCCCCCGGCATCCACCTGGGTGAACCGGCCGTCCTCCCCCTTGACGGCGGCCACCGCCTTGCGCTGGGCGACCTTCACCTGCAGGGTGTGCGGCCAGCCCCGCCACACCTCGGCCTTCGACACCCGGGGGATCGCCTCCACCCGGTGCCGGACGTCGTCCAGGTCCACCCGGGCCAGCGGGCCGTCGCCGAGCCCGCCGATCGCGTCGCGGACCTGGGCCGCCGTCAGCTTGTCGTCGGTCGTCCCCTGGACGGCGACGCTGCGCACGTCCAGCACCGACGAGTAGAACACCAGCCAGGCCAGCCCGCCAAAGACCGCGGCGCCGAGCACGCTCAGCACCACGATGCCCCGCCGGGAGAGCCGGAGGCGAGGAGCGGACTCCTCGTCCTCCAGCTCCGCTTCGAGCGGGTCGGCGAGCCGGCCGTCAGCCACGGCGGCGGCCGCCGCGGTGGGCCTGGATCGCCTCGTAGACCATGCCGACCAGCAGGTCGTCGGCGTCCCGCCGGCCGAACTCGGCCGCGGACCGGCTCATGTCCCACAGCCGCTGCGGGTCGGTGAGCACCGGCAGCACGTTCTGCAGCACCCAGTCCGGGGTCAGCTCGGCGTCGTCCACCAGCAGGCCACCGCCGGCCTTGACCATCGGCTGGGCGTTCAACCGCTGCTCGCCGTTGCCGATCGGCAGCGGGACGAAGGCGGCGGGCAGGCCGACGGCCGCCAGCTCGGCCACCGTCATGGCGCCGGCCCGGCAGAGCATCATGTCGGCCGCCGCGTAGGCGAGGTCCATCCGGTCCAGGTACGGCACCGGGCGGTACGGCGGCATCCCGGGGACGTCCGCGACCTGCGGCAGCTCGTTCTTGGGGCCGACCGCGTGCAGGATCTGCACGCCGTACTGCTGCAGCCGCGGGGCGATCGCGGTGACCGTCTCGTTGAGCCGGCGGGCGCCCTGGGAGCCGCCGGAGACCAGCAGGGTGGGCAGCCGCTGGTCGAGGCCGAAGTAGTGCCGGGCCTCCGGGCGGGCCGCGTTGCGGTCCAGGGTCGCGATGGTGCGGCGCAGCGGGATGCCGATGTACCGGGAGTCGCGCAGCTTGCTGTCGGGCGTGGAGACCGCCACGAAGTCGCTGTAGCGGGCGCCGATCTTGTTGGCCAGGCCCGGGCGGGCGTTCGCCTCGTGCACCACGATCGGCACGCCGGCCCGCTTGGCGGCCAGGTAGGCGGGCATCGCGACGTAGCCGCCGAAGCCGACCACGGCGTCCGCGTTGACCCGCTCGATGATCTCCTGGGCGGCCCGGACGGTGCCGCGCAGCCGGCCGGGGACGGTGATCAGCTCCGGGGTGGGCTTGCGGGGCAGCGGGACGGCCGGGATGAGCTCCAGCTGGTAGCCGCGCTCGGGCACCAGCCGGGTCTCCAGACCGCGCTCGGTGCCCAGGGCGGTGATCCCGATGGACGGGTCGTGCCTGCGGAGGGCGTCCGCGAGGGCCATGGCCGGCTCGATGTGACCGGCGGTCCCCCCGCCGGCGAGTACGACATGCACCGAAATTCACCGCTCCCTGCGTGCCGGCCCGGGGGCCGGGCGCGCTGTGGTTCGTCGTCGTGTCAGCACCCGGGCCAGTCGCTTCCTGATCCGGGAGTTCTTGTTCCGGGCGGCCAGGGCCGCCTTCGCGCCCGAGGTACTGCGTGCCAGGCACAGCAGCACACCGATCGCGGACATGGCCGACAGCATGGCGGAACCGCCGTAGGAGAACAGCGGGAGCGGGACGCCCGCAATGGGCAGCAGTCCCAGCGCCGACCCCAGGTTGATCATGGCCTGCGCCATGATCCAGGTGGTGGCGGCTCCCGCGGCGTACCTGACGAAGGGGTCCTTCGTGCCGATGGCCACACGGATACCCGCGTAGCCTAGTGCCGCGAAGAGGCCGATCACCGACAGCGTCCCCACCAGGCCCAGTTCCTCGCCGGTCGCGGCGAAGATGAAGTCGGTGTGCGCCTCGGGCAGCTGGCCCCATTTCTCCACGCCGGCGCCGAGGCCGGTGCCGAAGCCACCGCCGTTCGCGAACGCGAAGACGCCGTGCAGGGCCTGGAAGCAGGCGCCTTCGGGGTCGAGCTTGGTGACGCCGATGCAGCCCAGTCGCTCCGCGCGGTGCGGGACGGTGATGACCAGCGCGGTGCAGACCACCACCGCGACCCCGACGGTGGCCACGAACAGCCGCAGTGGTGCTCCGACCATCCACAGCAGCGCGAACACCATGGCCACCAGGATCATCGAGGTGCCCATGTCGCCGCCGAACATGATCAGCGCGAGCAGCAGCAGGGCACCCGGCACCAGCGGTACCAGCAGGTGCTTCCAGGAGTTCAGGGTGCCGGCCTTCTGCTTGCGGGCGAGCAGGTCGGCGCCCCAGAGCACCAGCGCGAGCTTGGCGAACTCGGAGGGCTGGAACTGGAAGAAGCCGAAATCCAGCCAGTTCTGGTTGCCGTTGATCCGCACCCCGATGCCGGGCACGGCGACCAGCGTGAGCGCGCCGATCACCCCGAACATCACCGGGTAGACGATCACCCGCAGCACCGCCACGGGGACGGAGGCGAAGCCGATCAGCAGGACCAGGCCGAGGATGGCCGCGATCAGCTGCTTGAGGAAGTAGTACTGGGCCGCGTGGTGCTGGTTCAGGGCGAGGATCTGCGAGGCCGAGAAGACCATCATCAGGCCGAGCACGACCAGCAGCAGCGTGCTGCCGACGACCAGCAGGTACGGCGTGAGCGGCCGGTCCAGCCAGTACCCGAGCCGGGCCCGGAAGGCCTGGACGCGGGCCAGCGGACCGGCCGACTTGTACTTGGTCGTGGTGGCGGAGATCACTCGCCACGGCTCGGCGGCGTCCTGCTTGCCAACGCCGGATTCCGCCCTGCCCTGCCCCGCCACGCCCCTACCCGTTCTGTGCTCTCGCCGGAGGCCCAGTGCCCTAGCTGTCCGCAAGCTCCCGGACGGCCGCCGCGAACAGGTCGCCGCGCTCGCCGTAATTGGTGAACATGTCCATCGAGGCGCAGGCCGGGGCCAGCAGCACGGTGTCACCCGATTGGGCGAGCGACGCGGCCGCGCGGACGACCTCGGCCATCGCCACCGCGCCAGTCTGGCCCTCGGCCGCCTCGATCACCGGCACATCCGGAGCGTGTCGCTCCAGCGCCTCGCGGATCAGCGCCCGGTCCTGGCCGATCAGCACCGCGGCGCGCAGCCGCTCGGCCGCGCCCTGCACCAGGTCGTCGAAGGTCGCGCCCTTGGCGAGGCCCCCGGCGATCCAGACGATCGGCCGGTAGGCGGCCAGCGAGGCGGCCGCCGCGTGGGTGTTGGTGGCCTTGGAGTCGTCGATGTAGGTGACCTCGCGGACCACGCCGACCTCGGCGATCCGGTGGGCGTCCGGGCGGAAGGCCCGCAGGCCCTCCCGGACGGCCTTCGGCTCGACGCCGTACGCCCGGGCCAGCGCCGCCGCGGCGAGCGCGTTGGCGATGTTGTGCGGGGCAGGAGGGTTGACGTCCTCGACGGAGCCCAGCTCGGCCGCGTTCTTGGCCCGGTCCTCGATGAAGGCGCGGTCCACCAGCAGCCCGTCCACCACGCCGAAGTTCGACGGGCCCGGGGCGCCGAGGCCGAAACCGATCGCCCGGCAGCCCTCCTCGACGTCGGCCTCGCGGACCAGCGCCTCGGTGGCCGGGTCGGCCAGGTTGTACACGCAGGCGACGACGTTGCCCTCGTAGATCCGGCCCTTGTCGGCGGCGTACGCCTCCATCGAGCCGTGCCAGTCGAGGTGGTCGGGCGCCAGGTTGAGCACCGCGGCCGAGTACGGGCGCAGCGAGGGCGCCCAGTGCAGCTGGTAGCTGGAGAGCTCGACGGCGAGCACGTCGTACGGCTCCTCGGCGAGCACCGCGTCCAGCACCGAGACCCCGACGTTGCCGACGGCGGCGGTGCGCTTGCCGGCGGCGGCGAGGATCGAGGCGAGCATCTGGACGGTGGTGGTCTTGCCGTTGGTGCCGGTGACGGCCAGCCAGGGGGCGGGCTCGCCGGTGCCCGGCAGCGGCTTGCGCAGCCGCCAGGCGAGCTCGACGTCGCCCCAGACCGGCACCCCGGCCGCCTCGGCGGCGGCGAACAGCGGGCTGTCCGGGGCCCAGCCGGGCGAGGTGACGATCAGCTCGGTGCCCTCGGGCAGGCTCGCGCCGTCGCCGAGGCGCACGGTGATGCCCTGCGCCTCCAGCTCGGCGGCCCGGGCGGCCAGGCCAGGCCCGCCGCCGCCGTCCACGACGGTGACGCGGGCGCCGAGGCCGTGCAGGGCGCGTGCGGCGCTGATGCCCGAGACGCCGAGTCCGGCGACGACGACGGGCAGTTCGGAGAAGTCAGGGTTGGTCATCCGGTCCGGTATCCCGCGTAGAAGAGGCCGAGGCCGACGGCCACGCAGAGGCCCTGGATGATCCAGAAGCGGACCACGACCAGGACTTCGCTCCAGCCCTTGAGTTCGAAGTGGTGCTGCAGTGGTGCCATCTTGAAGACGCGCTTGCCGGTCATCCGGAAGGAGCCGACCTGGATGATCACCGACAGGGTGATGACCATGAAGAGGCCGCCGAGCATGATGAGCAGCAGCTCGGTGCGGGAGCAGATCGCCAGACCGGCGAGGGCGCCGCCGAGGGCGAGCGAGCCGGTGTCACCCATGAAGATCTTGGCGGGCGAGGTGTTCCACCACAGGAAGCCGAAGCAGGAGCCCATCAGGGCGGCCGCGACCACCGCGAGGTCCAGTGGGTCGCGGACGTCGTAGCAGCTGACGGTCGCGGTGACGGTGTAGGCGCAGCTCTGCCCGTACTCCCAGACGCCGATGAAGGTGTAGGCGCCGAAGGCCATCACGGAGGCGCCGGTGGCGAGGCCGTCCAGACCGTCCGTCAGGTTCACGCCGTTGGAGGTCGCGGCGATCATGAAGTAGGCGAAGATGACGAACAGCACGGGGCCGATCGACCACTTGAAGTCGCGCACGAAGGACAGCGACTGCGAGGCCGGGCTGAGCCCCCGGTCGTCGTGGAACTGCAGGGCCAGGATCGCGAAGGCAAGGCCGACGATGGACTGGCCGGCCAGCTTCGCCTTGGCCCGCAGGCCGAGCGAGCGGCGCTTGACCACCTTGATGTAGTCGTCCAGGAAGCCGACCAGGCCGAGGCCCGTGGTCAGGAAGAGCACCAGCAGCCCGGAGGCGGTCGGGCTCTCGCCCGTTATCGCCTTGGTGCCGAAGTACGCGATCAGGGTCGCCAGGATGAAGGCGATGCCGCCCATGGTGGGCGTGCCCTTCTTGCTGTGGTGCGCCTTCGGGCCGTCGTCGCGGATGTACTGGCCGTAGCCCTGCCGGGCGAGCAGCTTGATCAGGGCGGGCGTGCCGGCCAGCGAGAGGATCAGGCCGATCATCCCGGAGATGAGGATCTGCTTCATCATCGGGCAGCACCGTCCGTCAGGAGGGCCTCGGCCACCTTCTCCAGCCCCACCGAACGGGATGCCTTCACCAGGACCACATCCCCCGGCCGCAGCTGACTGCGCAGCAACTCGACCGCCGCGTCCGCGTCGGACACCAGCACCGACTCCTCACCCCACGAACCTTCGTTCCTCGCGCCGAGTTCCATGCAGGCCGCCTCGCGTCCGCCGACCGCCACCAGCTTGGTGACGTCCAGCCGGACGGCGAGCCGCCCGATGGCGTCGTGCTCGGCCAGGCTCTCCTCGCCGAGCTCCCGCATCTCGCCGAGCACCGCCCAGGTGCGGCGGCGCTCCGGGCCGCGACCCCCCATCGAGACCAGCGCCCGCAGCGCGGCCCGCATCGAGTCGGGGTTCGCGTTGTAGGCGTCGTTGACGACGGTGACACCATCGGCCCGGTCGACGACCTCCATGCGCCAGCGGGACAGCGCACCCGCCTCGCCCAGGGCTGCGGCGGTGTCGTCGACGGACATCCCGAGCTCCACCGCCACCGCGGCGGCGGCGAGGGCGTTCGAGACGTGGTGCTCACCGTACAGGCGCAGTTGCACGGGCGCGGAACCGGCCGGGGTGGTGAGCGTGAACGATGGCCGTCCGGTGGCGTCCAGGCGAACGTCGGTCGCCCGGACGTGGGCGTCCGGGGACTCCCCGAACAGGACCACCTTCGCCTTGGTGCGGGTGGCCATCGCGCGCACCAGCCGGTCGTCCGCGTTGAGGATCGCGGTGCCGTCGACGGGCAGCGCCTCGACGAGCTCGCCCTTGGCCTCGGCGATCGCCTCCTGGGAGCCGAACTCGCCGACGTGGGCGGTGCCGACGTTCAGGACCACGCCGACCCGGGGCGGGGTGATCGAGGTGAGGTACTCGATGTCGCCCTTGTGCCGGGCGCCCATCTCCATGACGAGGTGCCGGGTGCCGGCCTCGACCCGCAGCGCGGTCATCGGGTGGCCGATCTCGTTGTTGAGCGAGCCGGGCGGGTAGACGGTCGCACCGTGGCGCTGGAGCAGCTGCGCGATCATGTCCTTGGTGCTGGTCTTGCCGGCCGAGCCGGTCAGCGCGACCACGGCGGTGCCCTCGGCGCGGGCGACCACGGTACGGGCCAGCCTGCCGAGCGCCTCCACCACACTGTCGACCAGGACGGCGGGCACGCCGACCGGGCGGGAGGCCAGCACCGCGACGGCGCCGGCCTCGACGGCTGTGGTCGCGTAGTCGTGGCCGTCCACGTGTTCGCCGACGAAGGCCGCGAACAGGCCGCCGGGGCTCACCTTGCGCGAGTCGACCTCGACCGGGCCGGTGACCAGGGTGTCCGGGTCGGCGCCGTCCAGGGTGCCCCCGACTGCGGCGGCCACCTCGGCGAGGGTCAGTGCGATCACTGCTGCTCTACTCCTCGGTCGCCCCGCACGGCCGTGGTCCGCGCGATGGACTCGCGCAGCACCTCCCGGTCGTCGAAGGGGCGGATCTCGTCTCGTACGTACTGGCCGAGCTCGTGGCCCTTGCCGGCCACCAGCACGGTGTCCCCCGCCTGGGCGCGGGCGACCGCCAGCTGGATCGCCTCGGCCCGGTCGGGAACGACCAGGACGGCCCCGCGCTCGGCCTCCGGCACCGCGGCGGCGCCGGTCAGCATAGTGGCGAGGATCGCCAGCGGGTCCTCGCTGCGCGGGTTGTCGCTGGTCAGCAGGGCGGTGTCGGCGAGGCGGGCGGCGATGGCGCCCATCGGGCCGCGCTTGTGCGGGTCGCGGTCGCCGCCGCAGCCGACGACGACGTGCAGCCGGCCCTTGGTGACCTCGCGCAGCGAGGCGAGGACGGCCTGCAGGGCGTCCGGCTTGTGCGCGTAGTCCACGACGGCCACGAACGGCTGGCCGGCGTCCACCCGCTCCAGACGGCCGGGCACGCCGGGGACCGCGGCGACGCCGGCCACGGCCTGCTCCAGCGGCAGCCCGGCGGCGACCAGCAGGGTGATCGCGGCGATCGCGTTGGCGACGTTGAACGGGCCGGGCAGCGGGACGGCCGCCTCGGCCTCGGCGCCGTCCGGGCCGAGCACCCGGAAGGTGGAGCCGACCGGGCCGAGCCGGACGTCCACGGCCCGCCAGTCGGCGTCCGCGGCGCCGGTGGCGGAGAAGGTGGTCACCGGGATCTTGGCCTCGGCGGCGAGCCGGCGGCCGTACTCGTCGTCCAGGTTGACCACGCCGTGGCGGGACTTGCCGGGCTGGAAGAGCCGGGCCTTCGCCTGGAAGTAGTCCTCCATGTCCGGGTGGAAGTCGAGGTGCTCGGGCGTGAGGTTGTTGAACAGCGCGACGTCGTACGCGACGCCGTCGGTGCGGCCGAAGACCAGGGCGTGGCTGGAGACCTCCATGGTCACCGCGTCGGCGCCGCGCTCGGCCATCACGCCGAGGATCGCGTGCAGGTCGGTGGCCTCGGGGGTGGTGCGCTCGCTCTTGATCCGCTCCTCGCCGACCCGCATCTCGACGGTGCCGATCACGCCGGGGTGGCGCCCGGCGCCGCGCAGGCCGCCCTCGACCAGGTACGAGGTGGTGGTCTTGCCGTTGGTGCCGGTCAGCCCGATCATCAGCAGCCGCTCGGAGGGGCGGCCGTAGACGATCGCGGCGAGCTCGCCCATGACGGCTCGCGGCCGCTCGACGACCAGCAGCGGCAGACCGGTGTCGGCCGCCAGGTCGGCGCCCGCCAGGTCGGTGAGCACGGCCACCGCGCCGGACTCCGCGGCCTTGGCCGCGAAGGCCGCGCCGTGGTGGTTGGCGCCCGGGAAGGCCACGTACACATCGCCCGGGCGGACCGCGCGGGAGTCGTGGGTGACGCCGGTGACGGCGCCGCCCTCGACGGGCGCGAGACCCAGCCGGACGGCCAGCTCGGCCAGCGGCAGAGCGGCGGTCCCGGTCGGGCGGGGCGGACTCACGGTGGTTTGATCGGGTTTCGGCACGGCGGGAAGGCTATCCGCCGAAGGGTGCCCAGGGCCAAACCGGCCCTTCGCCGCACCGTCGGCCGACCCGGCCCGCTCGTCGCTCATGCTCGCTCACGGCTTCCACTCGACGGGCAGGTTGGGCGCCTGGCTGCCGCTCGGCGGGACCTGCAGGGTCTTCAGGGTGAACTCCATCACCTGCTTGAACACCGGGCCGCACAGCTGGCCACCGAAGTGGCCGTTGACCGGGCCCTGGAGAGTACAGGAGACGGTGACGCGGGGGGCGTCGGCGGGGGCGAAGCCGATGAAGGAGGCGGTGTAGCCGTCGTAGCCGACGCCGTTGGCGGCGCCCCGGTCGGCGGTGCCGGTCTTGCCCGCGACCCGGTAGCCGGGGATGGCGGCCTTGCCGCCGGTGCCCTGCTCGTCGTCGACGACCGACTCCAGCATCGAGGTGAGGGTCTTGGCGGTCTGGTCGCTGACCACCCGGGTCTGCTCCCCCGGCGGCGTCGCGGTGTACTTGCCGTCCGGGCCGGTGAGGCCCTGGACGATGCTGGGCGCGACCCGCACCCCGCCGTTGGCGATGGTCGAGTAGACCGACGTGGCCTGCAGCGCGTTCATCTGCAGCGGGCCTTGGCCGAAGGAGATGTTGTACTTCTCCGAAGCGACCAGGTCCTCCGGCTTCTTGAGCATCCCCGGGGTCTCCCCGGGGAAGTTCAGGCCGGTCGGCTGGGCGACGCCGAACTTGCGCATGTAGCCGTCCAGCACCTTGTTGGCCTGGAGCTGGTTGCCGTCACCGAGGGTCTCGATCGCCTCGATGGTGCCGATGTTGGAGGACTTGGCCAGCACTCCGGCCAGGGTCAGGTACCAGGGGTCGTGGTTGACGTCGTCCTTGAACTGCTGGCCGGCCCGGACCAGCCGGTTGGGGACGGTGACCTTGGTGTCCCAGGTGGCCTTGCCGGAGTCCAGGACGGCGGCCAGGCTCATCAGCTTGGCGGTGCTGCCCGGCTCGTACGCGTCGACCAGGGCGGGGTTGCCCAGCTGGGCCTGCTTGGACAGGCTCAGGTCGTTCGGGTTGAAGCCGGGCGCGGTGGCCATCGCGAGGACCTGGCCGGTCTTCACGTCCTGGACCACCACGTAGCCCTTCTCCGCGCCGGAGTTGGCCACCTGGTCGGTGATCGCCCGCTGGGCGGCCCACTGGATGTCCCGGTTGATGGTCAGCTTCACGTCGCTGCCGGGCACGGCCGGGTCCATCGAGCCCCCGGCGGTGGGCACCAGCCGTCCGCCGGCCTGGGCGTAGCTGCTGTGGCCGTCCTTGCCGGCCAGCTGCTGCTGGTACTGCAGCTCCAGCCCCCCGGCGCCCGCGCCCTCGCCGTTGACGAAGCCGACCAGGTTGGCGGCCAGCCCGTCGGCGGGGTAGACCCGCTTCTGGGTCTCCCGGTTGAACACCCCGGCCAGCGGGTTGGCGCACTCGTTGTCCACCCGGGTGCGCCCGCCCTGGTCGGCGGGCTTGCCGAGCAGCTTCTTCTGGACCTGGCAGGCCCGCGAGCCGGCCTGCTTCTCCAGGCTCGACTTGAGGTCGCTGATCTGGTTCTTGGCGGCCGGGGTCTGCTGGGCGGCGAGCCGCTTGTAGCGGGTCTTGGGGGTGTGCAGGTCGGCGGCGATCCTCTCCTTGGGCACACCGAGGATCGGCGACAGCAGGGCGGCCGCCTGCTCCGGCGCGTCCGGGATGCCGGTCGCCTCCGGGGTGAACATCGCCGGGTCGGCGGTGATGTCGTACGCGTCGACGGTGGCGGCCAGCGCCACCCCGTCGGCGGACGCTATCGAGCCGCGCTCGGCGGTGATCGGGATGTTCAGGTAGCGGTTGGTGTTGGCGTCGGCGGCCAGCGCGTCCGAGTCGACCAGCTGGAGCTGGATCAGGCGGCCCGCGAAGACCGAGAACACCAGCGACATCACCACGGTGATCACCCGCAGCCGGCGCTTCGGCTCGGCCAGCTTGAGCGCCTTGGGGCGCTGCGGCAGCCGGCTCTTCGGGCGCGGCCGCACCGCCGCCTGGCTGCGGGCCGGCGGCCGGCCCTCCGGACGCCGCTGCTGCGGCGTGCGCGGGGCGCTGCGGGACACGGCGGCCTTGGCGGGCTGCACCTTCGCGGGCTGGGCCTTGGCCGCCGACTGGCCGCGCGGGGGCTGGGCCTTCGGGGGCTGAGCCTTCGGGGGCTGGGCCTTCGGGGACGGGGCCTTGGCCGGCTGGCCGCGCGTGGGCTGGCTCTTGGCGGGCTGCGGCCGACCGGCGCCGGACTGGCCGCGCGGCGCGGCGGACCGAGGCACCGGGCGGCGGCCGTTGCCGGAGCCCGAACCGGAGGGCTGACGAGGCGTGGTCATCGGCCGGGGCCCCCGTTCGGCGCGGCGGGCGAGGCCGGGTTGAGCTGGATCACCGAGTCGCCGGCCGAGGCCGCCGTCGTCGGAGTCGCCGTGGTGGTCGGTGCGGCCGGTGTCGTCGGCACGGCCGGCGGGGCCGGCGGCTGGGCGGCCGGCGACGGTCCGGTGCTCGGCTGGGCGCCGCCCGGCACGGGCTTGGTCGGCCAGGGGTCGGCCGTGGAGCGCTTCACCGGCGGGCTGTCCTGCGCCGGGCCGGGCGTGCCGACCACCTTGCCTCCGTTCGGGACGTCCAGGAAGGCCATCCCCCCGGCCGGGACCATGCCCAGCTCGGCGGCTCGCCTGGCCAGCGCGTCCGGGGCCGAGCTCTGATCGATCTGGTGCTGCAGGCTCTGCTGCTCGTCGGTCGCCACGGTGGTCTGCTTCTGCAGCCGGGACAGCTCGAAGGAGCCCTCGTTGAGCGCGGTGTTCAGCGCCAGCAGCCCGAGCAGCCCCGCCGCCAGCAGCACCACGACGAGCACCGCGAACGGCGTGCGCCCCCGGACCGGGCGTTTCCCCGGCCGGACCGTGATGCGTGCCCTCCCCTGTCCGGGGAGTCCTCCCCGCCCCGCCCGGACCTCACCGGCCACCGGCCCCACCGCTCTCCTCCGCCCTTCGGACCCCGCCGGACCGTTCGTCAGCCCCGCTTGCTTCGGTCCCTGATCCTCTCCGCCACCCGCAGCCGTACGGGCGCGGCGCGCCGGTTCTCCTCGATCTCCTCCTCGGTGGCCTGCTCGGCACCGCGGGTGATCAGTTTGAGCCAGGGCTGGTGCTCCTCCGGGATGAACGGCAGCCCCGGCGGGGCGGTGTTGGTCGCCCCGGCGGCGAAGTACTGCTTCACCAGGCGGTCCTCCAGCGACTGGTAGGACATCACGACGATCCGGCCGCCGATCGTGAGGGCGTCCAGCGCCCCCGGGATCGCCCGGTCCAGGACCTCCAGCTCGCCGTTGACCTCGATCCGCAGCGCCTGGAACGTCCGCTTGGCCGGGTTTCCGCCGGTGCGGCGGGTCGCCGCCGGAATGGCGTTGCGCACCAGATCGACCAGACGCGCGCTGTTGGTGAACGGTTCCTTCTCCCGCTCCCGGAGGATCACCGAGGCGATCTTCCCGGCGAACCGCTCCTCGCCGTAGAACTTGAGGATCCGGGCCAGCTCGCCGTGGCTGTAGGTGTTCAGCACCTCCGCCGCGCTGATCCCCCGGGTCTGGTCCATCCGCATGTCCAGCGGAGCGTCCTGCGCGTACGCGAAGCCGCGGTCCGCCTCGTCCAACTGCATCGAGGAGACGCCGAGGTCGAACAGGACGCCGTCCACGCGGTCGATGCCCAGGCGCTCCAGCACCTCGGGGATCTCGTCGTAGACGGCGTGCACCAGCGTCGCCCGGTCGCCGAACGGGGCCAGCCGCTCGCCGGAGAGCTTCAGTGCCTGCGGGTCGCGGTCCACCGCGACGAGCCGGACCTCGGGGAACTGGGTGAGCAGCGCCTCGCTGTGCCCGCCGAGGCCGAGGGTGGCGTCCACCACCACGGCGCCGGGGCGCGAGATCGCCGGCGCCAGGGCGTCCATGCACCGCTGCAGCATCACCGGAACGTGCTTGGGGCCCGGTTCGTTGGTGGTCATGCGCGGTGGCGCCCTTCTTCGTGCGGAGCAGCCCGAGGCCCGGGAGCTGCCACCATTCTCGCCCACCGTCCCCCGGCACGACGAAGCGGCCCGTGGTCCCCGCCCGCTCGAGGGGAAGATCGTGACCGCCCGGCACCGGGGAAGGTGCGCCAGGTGAGCACGGAGCGGGTGGAGGCCACGGGCCGCGTCGACCGGCCGCACCGGCCGGGAAGGCCCGGTTGACGGGCTCCGGCGGGTGTGCTCCACTGCGCCGCAAACTCTATCGCCCAGGCCCTGCCAGTCAATGGTCCGCTCCGGCGCACCACCCGGGCGGCGGAACGGATCACCGCAGGTCGCGGCCGTTGGGGTGGTCCCGCGGCGGCCCGATCCGGGGGCCTTCGGACATCGTCGCGCGCCCCCACCCCACGACCCGCGTACGACCCATCCGGGACCAGCCCGGACAAACCCTCCCGTTGTGGCTATGCACTCGATCACAGCCTCCTGTTCTGTAGCTCTTCACCCCACCGCGGACGCCGGATTCGCACTAACGTCGCCGGCATGACAGTGACCCCCGACCGGCCCACGCCGAACGCCGCTGCCGCTCCCGCCGGACCCACCATCATCGACCGCTTCGTCGCGGCCAACCGCGAGTACGCGGTGACCTTCCAGGACGGCGGCATGGACGCCCGCCCGGTGCAGAAGATCGCCGTGGTGGCCTGCATGGACGCCCGCCTCGACCTGTTCGCGGCGCTCGGCCTCGAACTGGGCGACGCGCACGTCATCCGCAACGCCGGCGGCGTCGTCACCGACGACACCATCCGGTCCCTGACCATCAGCCAGCGCGCCCTCGGCACCCGCTCGATCGCGCTGATCCACCACACCGGCTGCGGCCTGCTCGGGCTCACCGAGGACTTCCGCCGCGAGCTGGAGCTGGAGGTCGGCCAGCGCCCGCAGTGGGCGGTGGAGGCCTTCGTCGACCTGGACGGCGACGTCCGCCAGTCCATGCAGCGCGTGCGCACCTCGCCCTTCCTGCTGCACACGGACGACGTCCGCGGCTTCGTCTTCGACGTCCACACCGGCCTGCTGCGCGAGATCCGGTAGGCGGTCTCCGGCCCCGCCCCCCGCCCCACCGGCATTCGGGGTCGGCCGAATGGTGACTTCTGGCCATCGCGCGGGGGAGAATGCGGCTGCCGGTCAGACCCCGAACCACCTGGGGCGACCGGGCCGCAGGCCGCCTCCCCGACGCCGGATCCGCCATCGGAACCGTCCCCGGGACGGCCGCGTCAAGCATGGGGTGGGGTCCGGCCTCGGGACGGGGCGGGCACAGGGTGCCAGGGAGCGTAAACGGGTGACGAGCTACAACGATCAGGCCGGTCTCGGTGGTCCTGCGGGGGGCGAGCAGAGGGCGAACGGGTACCAGCAGGTCGGGCTCCCCGAGCTCGCCGCGGTCGTGGACCGGATCCGCACCAACATCGAGAGCGTGATCGAGGGCAAGCCGGAGGCCATCCGGATCGCCCTGACCGTGCTGCTCGCCGAGGGCCACCTGCTGCTGGAGGACGTACCCGGCGTCGGCAAGACCATGCTGGCCAAGGCGCTCGCCCGCTCGGTCGACTGCACCGTGCGTCGCATCCAGTTCACGCCCGACCTGCTGCCCTCGGACGTCACCGGCACCAACATCTACGACCAGCAGCGGCACGACTTCGAGTTCCGCCCGGGCGCGATCTTCGCCCAGATCGTGGTCGGCGACGAGATCAACCGCGCCTCGCCCAAGACCCAGTCCGCGCTGCTGGAGTCCATGGAGGAGCGCCAGGTCACCATCGACGGCACCAGCTACGAGCTGCCCTCGCCGTTCATGGTCGTGGCCACCCAGAACCCGGTCGAGATGGAGGGCACCTACCCCCTCCCGGAGGCCCAGCGCGACCGCTTCATGGCCCGGATCTCGATCGGCTACCCCAGCCCCGAGGCCGAGCTCGCGATGCTGGACGTGCACTCCGGCGCCAGCCCGCTGGAGGACCTCCAGCCGGTCGCGCACGCCGCCGACATCCTCAAGCTGGTCGACCTGGTCCGCACCGTGCACATCGCCGACCCGGTCCGCCGCTACGCCGTCGACCTGGTCGGCGCTACCCGCACCAGCCACGAGCTGCGCCTGGGCGCCTCGCCGCGCGCCACCCTGCACCTGGTCCGGGCCGCCCGCGCCGCCGCCGCGCTGGACGGGCGCGACTACGTCACCCCGGACGACGTCCAGCGCCTCGCCGTCCCGGTCCTCGCGCACCGCCTGATGCCGACCGCCGAGACCCAGCTCAGCCGCCGCACCTCCGAGCAGATCGTGACCGACCTGGTCGCCCGGCTGCCGCTGCCTCGCCCGCAGGGCGGCCCGGCCGTCCGGAGGGGCTGAGGTGGTCCAGTCCGACTCGGCGTCAGGGCTGCGAGCCGGCTTCCACGGCCTCACCACCCGGGGCCGGTCCTTCCTCGCCGCCGGCCTCACCGCGGTGGTCTGCGCCTACCTGCTCGACCAGGACGCCCTGCTGCGGGTTGGCGTGCTGCTCGCCGCGCTCCCGCTGGTCGCCGTGGTGGTGGTCGCCAACACCCGGTACCGGGTCGCCAGCGGCCGCCGGCTCAGCCCGCGCCGGGCGATCGCCGGCCAGGAGGCCCGGGTCCACCTGCGGCTCGACAACGTCTCCCGGGTGCCCACCGGCCTGCTGCTCCTGGAGGACAAGGTCCCGTACGTGCTCGGGCCGCGCCCGCGCTTCGTGCTGGACCGGGTCGAGCCGCGCGGCCACCGCGAGGTCTCCTACCGGGTCCGCTCCGACCTGCGCGGGCGCTACCCGCTCGGGCCGCTGCAGCTGCGGCTGTCCGACCCGTTCGGGATGTGCGAGGTGACCCGCGCCTTCACCGCCTCCGACGTCCTCACCGTCGTCCCCCAGGTCCAGGCCCTGCCGTTCGTCCGGCTCAGCGGCGAGTGGCTCGGCCAGGGCGAGAGCCACAGCCGCACCCTCGCGCTGGCCGGCGACGACGACGTGATCCTGCGCGAGTACCGGCCCGGCGACGACCTGCGCCGGGTGCACTGGCGCTCCACCGCCAAGTACGGCGAGCTGATGGTGCGCCGCGAGGAGCAGCCGCAGCGGGCCCGGGCCACCGTCCTGCTGGACACCCGCGAGATCGGCCACCGGGGCAGCGGCCCCGCCTCCTCCTTCGAGTGGGCGGTCAGCTGCGCCGCCTCGGTCGCCACGCACCTGCTGGAGCGCGGCTACCAGACCCAGTTGCTCACCGACACCGGCCTCTCGGTGCCCGGGCCCGGCGCGGGCGGCCACAACAACGCCGCCGACACCTCCGGGCTGATCCTGGACGCCCTCGCGGTCGCCGACCTGTCCGACGGCGGCACGCTCTCCCGCGCCGAGGAGCCGCTGCGCACCGGCGGCGAGGGCCTGCTGGTCGCCGTCCTCGGCGAGCTGGACGACACGCAGACCGCCCGGCTGGGCCGACTGCGCAGCCGTACCGGCGGGGCGATCGCCTTCCTGCTGGACACCGGCACCTGGGCCGGCCTGCGGATGCTCGCCCCGAACACCGGCGGCGACGAGGTCCGGGCCCGGGTCCGGCAGCTGCGCGAGGCCGGCTGGACGGTCATTCCGGTGCGCGCCGGCGACTCCGTACCGGACCTGTGGCGGGCCGCCGAAGGCGCCAAGACGACCGCCCCCAACCGAGAAGAGGCCGGCGCGTGACCACCCGGGCCAAACTGACCGTCTACGCGGCGCTGGCCACCGCCCTCGCCTCGTTCTGCCTGCTCCCGCTGCTGACCTCGCGCAGCTGGCTCACCCACGCCGTCCTGGTGATCACCGTCGTCGCCGGGGTCGGCGCCGGCCTGCGCCGCTCCCCGCTGTACCGCTGGACGGTGCCGGTCGGGCAGCTGCTGGTGCTGCTCCTGCTGGTGGTCATCGGCTTCGCCGGGAGTGCGCTGCCCGGGCCGTCCTCGCTGCGGGTCCTGGAGCAGGTCTTCTCCACCGGTCTGGACGACATCCAGCAGTACGCGATCCCGGCGCCGCCCACCGCCGGCCTGCGGCTGATCCTGGTCTCGGCGGTCGGCCTGATCGCCATCGTGGTGGACACCGTCGCGGTGACCTACCGGCACTCGGCCCTGGCCGGGCTGCCGCTGCTGGCGCTCTACTCGATCGGCAACGGCCTGTCCGGGGACCACGGCAGCTGGCTCTGGTTCGCGGCCGCCGCGGCCGGCTACCTGCTGCTGCTCTTCGCCGAGGGCCAGGACCGGGTCTCCCGCTGGGGCCGGGTCTTCCGCGGCACCGCCCGCGGCACCGTGAGCTCCTCCAAGGTCAGCCCGGGCGGCCGACAGGTCGGCGTCCTGGCGCTGGCCGTGGCGATACTGCTCCCGGTCGTCCTCCCGCACTGGGACGCCGGGCTGCTGCACTCCGGCTCCGGCGGAAGCTCCGGCAAGGGCACCGGCGGGAGCGTGGCGACCAGCCTCGACCCGCTGGTCAGCCTGGAGGCCGCGATCACCAAGCCCACCGACGCCGAGCTGCTCAGCTACACCATGGACAGCGAGCTGGCCGACCAGATCTACCTGCGGACCGGCTCGCTGGACCAGTTCGACGGCACCAGCTGGCGGCTCGGCAGCACCACGGTCAACGACCTCCCGGCGTCGCTGCCCGCCCCCGAGGGCCTGCGCAACGCCAACGTCCCCCGGGTCGAGGCCGACTTCCAGATCAGCGACCGGCTGGAGAACAGCTGGCTGCCGCTGCCCTACCCGGCCGCCGCCGTCCAGGTCCCCAACCGCGGGGACTGGAAGCTCGACCCGCTGACCCGCACCGTCATCCCGAGCAACGACAAGGCGATCCGCGGGCTGCGCTACCACGCCAGTGCCCTGGACCTGCGGCCCACCGCCAACGAGCTGCGCCTGGCGCCCATCGCGCCGCAGGACGTCCGGGACCACTACACCGTCGTCCCGTCCGACCTGCCGGGCGTGGTCGCCGACCAGGCCCGGTCGATCACCGGCGGCGCGCAGAACGACTACGACCGGGCGATGGCCCTGGTGAACTGGTTCACCGGCCCGGACTTCAAGTACGACACCTCGGTCAGCGCGGGCACCGGCAGCAACGCCATCGCGGTCTTCCTGCGCGACCGCCGGGGCTTCTGCGTGCACTTCGCCTCCACCATGGCGGCGATGGCCCGGGTGCTGAAGATCCCGGCCCGGGTCGCCGTCGGGTTCACCCCCGGCGACAACAAGGGCGGCAACGTCTACTCGGTGAGCGGCCGGATGTACCACGCCTGGCCCGAGCTGTACTTCGCGGGCTACGGCTGGCTGCGCTTCGAGCCGACCCCGAGCCGCGGCATCGCGACGCACTACAACGAGACGTCCGGCGCCGCGACCACCGCGCCGACCCAGCACGCGACCACCGCCCCGCAGACCGCGTCGGCCGCCCCGGCGCCGTCCGCCGCCTCGGACTGCACCGCCAAGCAGCGCCAGCTGGGCGACTGCGGGCCGAAGGGCAAGACCGCCGCCAAGACCGCCGAAGAATCCTGGCTGCTGTCCGGGCAGGTGCTCGGCGCCCTCGCCGCGGTGGTGGCGGTGATCGCACTGCTGCTCGTCCCGATGCTCTGGCGCACGGCCGTACGCCGTCGCCGGCTCGGCGGCGGCGGGCGGCGCCGCCCCGGCGGGACCGGGTCCGCGGAGCTGACCGAAGCCCAGGTGCTCGCCGCCTGGGACGAGCTGGTCGACTCCGCCTGGGACCTCGGAATTCCCCCGGACGAGTCACGCACCCCGCGCTCGGCCGCACGACGGATCACCGAGAAGGCGGACCTGGACGCGGACTCGGCGGCTGCCGCCGGCCGACTGGCGCTGGCCACCGAGCGGGTGCTGTACGCCCCGCCCGGCCAGACCACCGCGGCACCGCTGGCCGCCGACGTCCACACCGCCCGGCGTGGCCTGCAGGCGAGCGTCGGACGGGCCGGGCGGACCAGGGCGCTGCTGCTGCCGCCGTCCTCGGCGCAGCTGTGGTGGCGGACCTCCGACGCGGTGCGGGCGGCCCGGGCGGCCGTCGGCACCCGGGCGGCCCGGACGGGCGAGGCGGCCACCGCCCCGCTCCGGCGGGTCTTCACCCGGCGGCCCAGGCCGGACGCCGCCCCGTCGGACACTCAGGAGTCCTGAGCTCCGGGCCGGACACGGAAAGACGCCGGGGGCGGGCAGTCGATCGACTGCCCGCCCCCGGCGTCTTAGGTCTCGGTCGCGCCGGACGGCCCGACGGCTCAGAAGCCGCCGGTCTGCTCGTCCCGGCGGCGCTGCCAGCGCTGCTCGACCCGGTCCATCATCCCGGCCTTGCGGCGCGGGGCGGCGGCCTGGCGGGGCCCGGAGCCCTGGGTCGCGGGCCCGCGGCGCCAGCCCGTCACGGCGAACACCGCGCACCCGAGCATGACCAGGAAGCCCACGACGCTGACCCAGATCTGATCCGGTACGACCATGCCGCCCATCAAGAGGCCGATCCCCACCACGAATCCGGCGATGGCCAGGTAGACCCGCCGACGGGTGTAAGTGCGCAGCCCGGTTCCCTCAAGCGCCGACGCGAATTTGGGATCTTCGGCATACAGCGCTCGCTCCATCTGGTCGAGCAGTCGCTGCTCGTGCTCCGAGAGCGGCACGGAGTCCTCCTACTCGTCGGTCGCGGGTGCGACCGGTCCGCCCACCCCGGTCGGGGAGGCAAGTCCAATCAGCCATGGGGCACACGGTCGGACGCCTGTGCGGGGGACCCGGCCCGTGTCGTCCATATGCCCCACGCATCCGGCTGTCATGCTTTCCGGCTTTACCCAGATCATACGGTCCGTAGGCCCGTTACGGAGTGGTCTGCGCCGCGTGGGACGGGCCACTTCGACCGGGCACGGCCGCACCCGTGCCAACGCGCCACGCCCCGGACAAGTGCCCGACCCGATGGAATCGGTCCGGACCTGGGGAGCTCCGCCGCCGGAGCGCGGAAACCGGCCGGACAGCCGGGCCGGACAACCGGCGGGCGACCGGAACGCGAACCGCCGCCGTACGGTGCGCGAACCGTACGGCGGCGGTAGGTCTCGCGAAGGCTTCGCGAAGGCCGCGAAGGCCCGGTGACGGACGGCTCAGGCCAGGGTGGCCAGCAGGTGCAGCTGGGTCGCCACGGCGTGGAAGGCGGGCTGCTCGGCGGCGGCCTCCTCCAGCTTCAGCAGCGCCTCCAGCGCGCCCGGCTCGGTGTCCACCAGCACCCCGGGGACCAGGTCGGCGAAGACCCGGACGCCGTGCACCGACTCCACCCGCAGGCCCGCGGCCTCGGCCAGCCGACCCAGCTCCTCGCCGGTGAAGCGGCGCGGCATCGGGTCCTGCTCGCCCCAGCGGCCGTCGGTCGCGGAGAGCACCGTCCGGGCCTCGTTGAAGTGGCCGGCCAGCGCGCGGGCCAGCACGGCGCCGTTGCGGTTGGCGGCCAGCAGGCTGACCAGGCCGCCCTTGCGCAGGGTGCCGGCCAGGCTGCCCAGCGCCTCCGCCGGGTCGTCCACGACCTCGAGCACACCGTGGCAGAGCACGGCGTCCACGGTGCCGGGGGCGACCAGCTCGGGCAGCGTCTGGGTGTCGCCCTGGACGGCGCGCACCAGGTCTGTCACGCCGGCCTCGGCGGCCCGGCGCTCCAGGGCGAACAGCGCGTCCGGGCTCGGGTCGACCACAGTGACCCGGTGGCCGAGCTTGGCCACCGGCACGGCGAAGTTACCGGTGCCGCCCCCGGTGTCGACCACGTCGAGCACCGGCTGGTCCAGCTCGGCCGCCCGCTTCTCCAGGGCTGCCCGCACCACCTCCCACACCACGGCGGTACGCAGGGCACTGCGGGGACGCGTCGGGTACAAGGTGGGACTCCTTGGCACGTGCAGTTCGATCAGGATGCCTCCACCTTAAGCCTGCCGGGTGCTCACGCCCGCCGGGTGCTCATGCCCGCCGGGCGTTCATGCCCGCCGGGCGCGCGGGCCCTCCACCCCCGGCCGCTCGTCGCCGTCCAGCGGCAGCCGCGGCGCGGGCGGGACCACCCGCAGGCCCAGCAGCCGCTCGACCAGACGCAGGAACAGGGCGGTGTTGCGGATCAGGTCGTCGGCGTCGCGGGCCGACGCGGCGCCCCGGATCCCGGCCTCCGCGGCGGCCCGTCGGCGGGCGCCGACGCCGTAGAAGAGCGCCCATTCGGCGAGCTCCGGGGCCACCTCGGGCAGCACCTCCCAGGCACTGCGGATGGCCTTGCGCCGCCGCGGGTTCTTCTCCGGGCGGCCGCGCACGGCCAGGACGGCCGCCACCGTGCGCAGCGCGGCCAGGTGGGCGGTGGCGTAGCGCTCGAGCGGGTCTTCCAGGGCGCGGGCCCGCGCGAGGGTGCGGTGGGCGTCGGCGAGCAGGTCGAGGGCGGCCGGCGGCGCGGCGGTCCGGCGCGGCACGGGGTGGACGTCCCGGCCCGCGGGGCGTGCGCCCGACGGGCCCGGGGTGACGGGGAGGGCGGCGGAGTGGAGGCGGGCGGTGACGGGCTCAGGGTGGCTGATGGTCATGGTCTCCCCCGTTCCGAGGCAGCGCGCGGACCGGGTGGTCCGTGCTCCTCCATCGTGAACGGCACCACTGACAATCCGTCCGCTCCGGCGCCTGGCCCCGGACACGCGGATCGGCGGCGGGCGCGGACCCTCCCCCGGTCCGCGCCGCCGCCGTGTTCCGTCGCTCCGCCGTTCCCCCCATGGGCGGCGGTGACGAACTTCCCCCGTGGCCGGTCTCCCCCCGGCCCGCTCCGCCGCCCCGTGCCGGCGGTGCGGGGACCGTGACCAGCCCCGTCGCGGATCTCCCCCGTCGTCCCCCTGGCCATCACGGCCGGAGGGTTGGACGGATCCGCCACCCGGGTGGAGCGGCGCCCGACGCGCCGTTCCTCCCGGGTGCCACTACTCTCCCGTCTCCGCAGGTCGCAGGCCATCCGCTCACGTACTCAACCGCGGATCTGAGTATCCGTACTCAGTCCCCCCGCGCCGGAACCGACACACGTCCGCACGGCGTCCCGGGTCCCGGTACGGTACGGCGGGGCCGGCCGGAACCGGCCCGGGTTCACGAGGAGGGGGAGGCCATGACGATCCTGCCGCTGATCTTCACCAGCGGACTGGCCAGCGGAATCAACGCCTATGCGGTGGTGCTGCTGCTCGGGCTGCTGGGCCGGTTCGCCGACGCGCAGTCGGTGCCGCACGCGCTGGAGCGCACGGACGTGCTGATCGCGGCCGCCGTGCTGTTCGCGATGGAGGCGGTGGCCGACAAGATCCCGTACGTGGACAGCGTCTGGGACGTCGTGCACACCGTGATCCGGCCGATCGCCGGGGCCACCGTGGGCGTGCTGATCGCGAGCAACGACCCCGGCTCGCTGAGCGAGGTCGCGGCCGGTGTGATGGGCGGGACCACGGCGCTGGTCAGCCACCTGGTGAAGGCCTCGCTGCGGATGGCAGTCAACACATCTCCCGAGCCGGCCAGCAACATCGTGGTCAGCATGGCGGAGGACCTCTCGGTGGCCGGCCTGGTCACCCTGGCGATCTTCCACCCCTGGCTGGCCGCGTCGATCGCCGCCGTGGTCCTGGCCGTCGGCCTGCTGCTGGTCTGGCTGGCGATCAGCAAGATCCGCGCCTTCCGGGCCCGCCGCCGCGAGCGCAAGGCCGCCCGGGCCGTGGGGAGCGCGTACGCCGGGCAGCCGGGGGCCTGACCGGCGGGCCCGAAGCCGGGCCCTAGGATCGGGTGCCATGGCACGGATCGTCATCATCGGCGCAGGAATGAGCGGGCTCGCGGCGGCCTCCCGGCTGGCGACCCTCGGCCACCGGGTGACGGTCTGCGAAGCGAGCGGCACGTACGGGGGCATGGTCGGCCGTTACGAGCGCGACGGCTTCGCCTTCGACACCGGGCCGGGGCTGCTCGCGCTCCCCGCCGTCTACCGCGACCTCGCGCTGAAGACCGGCAAGGAGCCGCTGGAACAGTTGGTAGAGCTGGCCCCGGTCGATCCGGAGAGCCGGCACCTGTTCCCCGACGGCACCGCCGTCGCCCTGCCCAACGCCTCCCGCGGCGGCGTCAGCCAGGCCCTGGACGCGGCCTTCGGGGCCGGCTCGGGCGCCCGCTGGAGTGCGGTGATGAACCACGGCCGGACGGTCTGGGAGGCCACCCGCCGCCCGCTGCTGGAGGAGCCGCTCCCGGCCGACCGGGCGTTCCTGGGCACCGACCCGTACCCCGTCCCGCCGCGCACCGGCCTGGCCCGGCTGCGCCGCGCCGTCCCGTGGACACTGCACGACGTGGCGGCGCGCCAACTGGACGGCCACCCCGGCCTGACCGCCCTGCTGTTCGAGTCCGCGGTCCGGTACGGCTTCGCCCCGGGCCTGGCCCCCGCCGGGGCCACCGTGCTGCCGTACATGGAGCAGTCCTTCGGCGTCTGGTACGTCCGGGGCGGCCTGCGCGCCCTGGCGGAGGCGGTGTACCGGCGCTGCGAGCTGCGCAGGGTCGACTTCCGCTTCGCCACGCCCGTCACCCGGGTCGTGGTGGAGGACGGCCGGGCGCGCGGCGTCGAGACGGCGGATGGCCGGATCGACGCGGATCTGGTGCTCTCGGCGATGGACTCCGACGCGCTGTTCGGCCACGGCCTGGCCGAGTGGCCGGGGAAGCCCGCCGAGGCGTGGACGCCGTCCGGGGCGCCCGGCCGGTTCGGCGTGCTGCTCGCGCTGCGCGGCCCCCGGCCGGAGGGCACCGCGCACCGCACGGTGGTGCACGCGGCCGACCTCGCCGCCGAGGAGCGGGCCCTGACCGGCCTGGCCCCGCTCTGCGAGCGCCCCACCGTGCAGGTACTGCGCCCGGACGACCCCGCGCTGCGCCCCGACGACGCGCACGAGAGCGTGGTGCTGACCGCGACCGTCCCGGCCCAGGGCGTCGTCGACTGGACCGCCCCCGGTGTCGCCGAGCGCTACGCCGACCGGCTGCTCGCCCACGTCGACGCGGCCGGCCTGGGCCTGCGCGAGCGGGTGCTGTGGCGGGTCGTGCGCACCCCGGAGGACACCCGCCGGGAGACCGGCGCCCCGGGCGGCTCGGTCGCCCTGCCCGTCCTCGCCGGAACCGACGGCGACTGGCTGAAGACCGCCAACGAGTCCCCCGTCCCCGGCCTGTACCTCATCGGCGGCACCGCCCACCCCGGCGGCGGGCTCGCCCGCGTCGGCATGTCGGCCTGCATCGCCGCCAACCTGGTGGGACCGGCGTAAGCGCGCCCCGGACAAGGCGAAAGGGGGCCGATATCGGCCCCCTTTCGCCTTGTCCGGTCGCGTCAGCCCTGGTGCCAGGTGTTCTGCTGCTGGTAGCCGTAGTTCTGGTCGTAGACCGGCTGCGGCGGGATGCCCTGGGTCTGCGGGTCGGGCTGGGGCTGCCACTGCTGCTGCTGGTGCTGCTGGTGCTGCTGCTGGGCGTTCGGGTCCCAGGCCTGCTGGTGCTGCTGGTAGCCCGCGTACTGGTCCTGCTGCGGCATCTGCTGCTGGCTCTGCTGCTGCGGATAGGCGCCGTACGGGTCCTGCTGCGGCATCTGCTGCGGGTCCTGCTGCTGCGGGTAGGCGCCGTAGGACTGGTCGTAGGCGAAGGCGGGCTGCTGCTGGGTCTGCCACTGCTGCTGGTCGTAGCCGCCCTGGTAGGCGGTGGCGTACGGGTCCTGGGCCTGCTGCTGCGGCTGCTGCTGCTGCTGCTCGTAGTACGCGGGGGCGTAGATGCCGTCCTGGGCAAGCTCCTGCATCGCGAAGGCGGCGGTCTGCTCGACCTCCGGCAGCTCCTCGGGCGTCGGCTGGACGGCCGGAGGCTCCTCGACGGCGCTGACCTCGCCGATCCGCTCCTTGGCGACCGCGACGGCCGCCACCGCGGCACCGCCGCCGGTGAGGGCGCCGAGCAGCGGCACCTTGGCGAGCGGGCCCGGCAGGCTGCCGTCGGCCTTCCGCAGGGACCAGCCGTCCCGGTAGCCGCGCTTGACCGAGAGCGTCACGAAGGTCTGGCCGACCGCGAACAGCACCGCGCCGACCCCGATCACCACGACCGACCCGAGGTTCATCCCGGCGGCCACGCCCAGGAAGCCGACCAGGGCCAGGGCCCGCCAGTGCAGCGGCGCCCGGTTCTGCAGCAGCACCTCGGCGACCAGCCAGAGCGCCACCACCGCCAACGCGGCGTACAGCAGCAGGTATCCGATGCCCATCCGCCCGCTACCTCCAGTCGCGTGCCCGCGCGTCCACGCCGCGCGTGTCCGGCGACTGTACCGGTTCAACGGCCGGGGTACCGCATCGCGTTCCCACCGCACCCGGAACCGGCCGCACACGACCGAGCCCGTCCCCGTCGGAACGGTGACGGACTCGTGAACACCCGACGTCAGCACGGCAGTCGGGCCAGGACCACCCGCAGGCGGCGGGCCGCGGCTCAGCGCTTGTGCAGCCCCAGGTTCTGGTAGATCTCCAGCGTCGCCGTCGAGTGGTTCAGCGTGATGAAGTGCAGACCGGGCGCACCCTCGGCCAGGAGCCGTTCGGCCATCGCCGTGGCGTGCTCCATGCCGACGGCCCGCAGCGCCGCCGGGTCGTCGATGGCCGCCCGCAGGCGGGCCTCCAGGTCGGCGGGGAAGGGCGAGCCGCTGAGCTGCGGGAAACGCTCCAGCTGCTTGGCGTTGGTGACCGGCATGATCTCCGGGATGATCGGCGTCTCGCAGCCGGCGGCGGTCACCCGGTCGCGCAGCCGCAGGTAGTCGTCCACCTCGAAGAACATCTGGGTGATCGCGTAGTCGGCCCCGGAGCGGATCTTCGCCACGAAGTGCCGGATGTCGTCGTCCCAGTTGCTCGAACGCGGGTGCATGTTCGGCGAGGCCGCGACGCCGACGCAGAAGTCGCCGATGCCCTTGATCAGCTCCACCAGCTCGTACGCGTAGGTGACGCCCTCGGGGTGGCTGACCCACTCGCCCAGCGGGTCGCCCGGCGGGTCACCCCGGACGGCGAGGACGTTCCGCACGCCCTGGTCGGCGTACTGGCCGATGATGTTGCGCAGCTCCGCGATCGAGTGGTCGACGGCGGTCAGGTGGGCGACCGGGGTCAGCGTGGTCTCGGTGGCGATCCGGCCGACCATGTTGACCGTGCGCTCGCGCGAGGAGCCGCCCGCGCCGTACGTCATACAGACGAAGTTCGGGTCGAGCGGTTCGAGTCGACGGATGGCGTCCCAGAGCTTCTGCTCACCGACCTCGGTGCGCGGCGGCATGAACTCGAAGGAGAAGGAGCGCTTGCCGGCCGCCAGGAGTTCGCGGACGGTCAGTGCGCGATCCGTTCTCGTGGAAGCGATACCGAGTGCCATGCTGGCAGGCTATCCGCCCCTCATGGAGGCCGGACAACCCGATTCCACGGATTGAGACAATTAGTGGACGGCATTCCGGTTGACCCCGCAGGGCTGCTCGCACGCCCGTTCCCAGCCGCCCAGCTACGCTTGCTGCACCCCAGAGAACCAGCGGAGCCCCATCGTGACCTCGTCCAGCACCCGGCCGGCCAATCCCATTGACGTGGAGGACGTCCGCACACGCGTCAACGCCGCGCTCGCCGCGTTCATGGACGGCCAGTCCGCGCTGCTCGGCAAGATCTCGCCCCAGCTGGTCCCCGCGTCCGACGCGCTGCGCGACTTCCTGCTCGACGGCGGCAAGCGGCTGCGCCCGGCCTTTTGCTACTGGGGTTGGCGGGCCGCCGGCGGCCCGGCCAGCCCGGGGGGCGACGGGATCGCCAACGCGGCCGCCGCCCTGGAACTGCTCCAGGCGAGTGCCCTGGTGCACGACGACCTGATGGACCGCAGCGACACCCGCCGCGGCCTGCCCTCGATCCACCGCCGCTTCGAGGCGCTGCACCGCGACAGCGGCTGGCGCGGGGACCGCGAGCAGTACGGCGCCTCGGCCGCGGTGCTGCTCGGCGACCTGCTGCTGATCTGGTGCGACGAGCTGTTCCTGCGCTCCGGCCTGGAGCCGGCCGCCGTGCTGGCCGCCAAGCCGGTGTTCGACCTGATGCGCACCGAGGTCATGCTCGGCCAGTACCTGGACGTGCTGGAGCCGGTGGCCGGCGACTCGACGGACGAGGGCGCGCTGGACCGGGCGCAGACGGTGCTGCACTACAAGTCCGCGAAGTACACGATCGAACGCCCGCTGCAGGTCGGAGCACTGCTGGCCGGGGCCGGACCCGAGCTGGTCGAGGCCCTCGGGGCGTTCGGGCTGCCACTGGGCGAGGCGTTCCAGCTGCGGGACGACCTGCTCGGCGTCTTCGGGGACCCGGCGGTCACCGGAAAGCCGGCCGGGGACGACCTGCGCGAGGGCAAGCGCACCCTGCTGGTCGCGCACGCGATGCGCGGCCTGCCCACCGCCGACGCCCGGCACCTGGACGAGCGGCTCGGCGCGCCGGACCTGGCACCCGAGGAGGTCGCCGGGCTGCGCGAACTGGTCGCCCGCAGCGGCGCGCCCGAGCTGGTGGAGCACCGGATCGAGGAGCTGATGCGGCAGTCGCTGGCCGCGCTGCAGGCGGCCCCGCTGGTGGACGAACGGGCCCGCGGGGTGCTGCTGGCACTGGCCGAAGCCGCCACCATCCGCAAGTACTGAAGACGTGGCCGAAGCCGCCACCATCCGCAAGTACTGAAGACGTGGCCGAAGCCGCCACCATCCGCAAGTACTGAAGACGTGGCCGAGACCGCCACCGTCCGCAAGTACTGGCGGACGGCGACGGCCTCAAAGGCGGTCCTCGGCGGCGGTCAGAGCGCCGCGCGCACCCGGCGGGACAGCTCGGCGGCGGCCGCCCGCGGGTCCTCCGCGGCGGTGATGGCCCGGACCACGACGATCCGGCGGGCACCGGCGGCCAGCACCTCGTCCAGGTTGCCGAGGTCGATCCCGCCGATGGCGAACCACGGCCGGTCGGTGGCCTGCTTCGCCGCGTACGAGACCAGGCCGATGCCCGGCGCCGGGCGGCCCGGCTTGGTCGGGGTCGGCCAGACCGGGCCGGTGCAGAAGTAGTCCACCCCGGGTTCGGCGACCGCCGCGTCCACCTCGGACTCGGCGTGGCAGGACCGGCCGATCAGGACGTCCTCGCCGAGGACCGCCCGGGCGGCCGGCACCGGCAGGTCGTCCTGGCCGAGGTGCAGCACGTCCGGCCGGGCCGCGTGGGCGACGTCGGCGCGGTCGTTGACGGACAGCAGCTTGCCGTGCCGACGGCAGGCGTCGGCGAAGACCTCCAGGGCCGCCAGCTCCTGCTTGGCCTCCAGGCCCTTGTCACGCAGCTGGACGATGTCCACCCCGCCCGCCAGCGCCGCGTCGAGGAACTCGGCGAGGTCGCCCTGCTCGCGGCGGGCGTCGGTGCACAGGTAGAGGCGCGCGTCCGCCAGGCGGGCGCGCGGCGTGTCCGCCGCCATCAGATCAGCATCGCCTGGGCGCGGCGCTTGACCTCGGTGCCGCGGTTCTCCCGCAGTGCCTGGATCGGGCTGCCGGGCAGCGACGGGTCCTCGGTGAAGAGCCACTCCAGGATCTCCACGTCGTTGTACCCGCAGTCGCGCAGCACGGTCAGGGTGCCGGACAGGTGCTTGACCAGCCCCTGGCCGTCGATGAACGCCGCAGGGACCTGCAGCGACTTGTTCGGGCCCCGCCGGACGGCGATCAGGCCGCCGCTGCGGACCAGGTCGCGCACCTCGGTGACGCGCACCCCCCACTGCTCGGAGATGTCGGGGAGGTACATCCACTCGGCGACCAGGGCTTCAATCTTGCTTTCGATCTCACTCACGCCACCAGACTGCCACCTCCGCGGCCCGCCGCGCACCAGCCGCTACCCGGCGACCGCCGACTTCAGCGGAACCGAGGGGTCCGCCGCGCGGGCCGGGTCCAGCGCCGCACCGCGTTCGATCAGCTTCCGTCCCTGGGTGAGGTCGCGCGGCCGGTCCACGGTCAGCAGCGCGCTCGGCACCCCGTCGCGCAGCCAGAGCACCGCCCAGGAGCCGTCCTGCGGGCTGCCGCGCCACAGCGGCTCGTCGCCCTCGGCGTGCCGGCCCACGTACTGGACCATCCGCCCGAACTGCTCCGACCAGAAGTACGGCACCGGGTCGTACGGCGGCGCGTCCGCACCGAGGACGGCGGCGGCCGCCGCCTCGCCGGACTGCAGCGCGTGGTCCCAGTGCTGGACGGCCAGCCGGCCGCCGGCCCGGGCCGAGGGGTAGCTGACGCAGTCCCCGGCCGCGAAGACACCGGGCAGGCTGGTGCGCAGCCGCGCGTCCACCACGACGGCGCCGGTCCCGTCCAGTTCGACGCCGGAGCCGGCCAGCCACTCGGTCGCGGGCCGGGCGCCGATGCCGACCACCACCTCGTCGGCGGGCAGGTGCGAGCCGTCCGCCAGCAGCACCGCGCCGGGCTCGACGGCGGCCACGCCGACCCCGCAGCGCAGGTCGACGCCGGCCTCGGCGTACCAGGCGGCCATCGCCGAGCCGATCGCGGTCGGCAGCGCGCCGGGCAGCGGCGCCGGGCCCGCCTCGACCACGGTCACCTCGCAGCCCGCCTCGCGGGCGGCGGTGGACACCTCGGCGCCGATCCAGCCCGCGCCGACCAGCACCAGCCGCAGGCCGGGGCGCAGCAGCGCGCGCAGCGCCAGCGCGTCGTCCAGGGTGTGCAGCAGGTGGGCCCGCTCGGCGCCGGGCAGGGCGCGCGGGACGGCGCCGGTGGCGATCACCAGCGAGCCGTACGGGAGGTCGCCGTCGTCGGTGTGCAGCACGCCGGGGGTGAGGCCGGTGGCCCGGCGGCCGGTGCGGACCTCGATGCCGAGGTTCGCGTAGTCGATGTCCAGGGTGGTGCTGTCGCTCTTGCCGAGCAGCACGTCCTTGGAGAGCGGTGGCCGGTCGTACGGCGCGTGCGGCTCCTCGCCGACCAGCGTGATCCGCCCCCGCCAACCGCCCTGCCGCAGCTTCAGGGCGCACTGCGCCCCGGCCAGCCCGGCCCCGACGACGACCACCTGATCCGTCCCGCTCAGCTCTGCCACGCCCGTCACTGTACTCAGCGCGACGCCACCGCTTCCGGGCCGTCCACCCTTCGTTCAGGCGCGGCCTCGCGCCGAGCGGCCCCCTTCCGCCTCCCCCTGTCCACCCTTCGTCCGGCCCTTCGGCCGGGCCGGGCCCCGGCGTTATGGTGGGGACACCATCACGGGAGCCCGGCGAACCGGGCTGAGAGGCGGGCTGGCACGGCCTGCGACCGTCCGAACCTGATCCGGGTCATACCGGCGAAGGGAGAAGAGCAGCTTTGACACGCATGCCATCAGGCGCCCCACCCGACGTCCTGGTGATCGGCGGGGGCATCATCGGCCTCGCCGTCGCCTGGCGGGCGGCGCAGCGAGGGCTGCGGACCGTCGTGGTCGACCCCACCCCCGGCGGCGGGGCGGGCAAGGTCGCGGCCGGGATGCTCGCCCCGGTCACCGAGCTCCAGTACGGCGAGGAGCCGCTGCTGCGCCTCGGCATGGCCTCCAACGAGCGGTACGCGGACTTCGTCGCCGAACTCACGGAGGCGAGCGGCGGCCAGGACACCGGCTACCGCCAGTGCGGCACGATCGCCGTCGCGCTGGACTCCGACGACCGCGAGGAACTGCGCGAACTGCACGCCTTCCACCGGCGGCTGGGCCTGGACTCGACCTGGCTGACCGGCCGGGAGGCCCGCAGGCTGGAGCCGATGCTCGCCCCCGGGGTGCGCGGCGGCCTGCACGTCGCGGACGACCACCAGGTGGACGGCCGGCGGATGCTCACCGCGCTGCTGTCGGCCGGGGAGCGCGCGGGCGTCGTCGTCCGGGCCGCCGAGGCGGTTGAGCTGCTGGTCGAGGGCGGCCGCGCGGTCGGCGCCCGCCTGAGCACGCACGAGACCGTGACCGCCGACCAGGTCGTGCTCGCCGCCGGCCCGCACAGCCACCGGCTGGCCGGTCTGCCCGAGGGCGTGCTGCCCGCGATCCGCCCGGTGAAGGGGCAGGTGCTGCGCCTACGGGTCCCCGACGCCTACCGGCCGTTCCTCTCCCGCAACGTCCGCGCCGTGGTGCGCGGCCGGCACATCTACCTGGTGCCGCGGGAGAACGGCGAGCTGGTGATCGGCGCGACCACCGAGGAGCAGGGCTACGACACCACGGTCACCGCCGGCGGGGTGTACGAACTCCTGCGCGACGCGCACGAGTTGGTCCCGGGTCTCACCGAACTCCCGCTCGCGGAGACCTCGGCCGGTCTGCGCCCGGGCTCGCCCGACAACGCGCCGCTGCTCGGCCCGACGTCACTGCCCGGGCTGGTCGCCGCCACCGGCCACTACCGCAACGGCGTGCTGCTCACCCCGGTGACCGCCGACCTGCTCTCCGAGTACCTGGCCACCGGCGAACTCCCCGAACTGGCGCAGCCGTTCACCCCCACCCGGTTCTCCCCCGCCCCCGCTCGCCCCACCACGAAGGCCCTGGCATGACCGAGATCGCACCGAACGAAACCGGCCCGAACGAGACCGCACCGAACGAAACCGGTCCGGACGAGATCGCACTGACCGTCAACGGCAAGCCCCGCGAGGTGCCGGCCGCGACGACCCTCGCCGAGGTGGTGGCCACCGTCAGCCGGGCCAACTCCGGCGTCGCCGCCGCCCTCAACGAGGCCGTGGTGCCCCGCAGTTCGTGGTCCGAGACGCCGCTGACCGCGGGCGACCGGGTCGAGATCCTCACCGCCGTGCAGGGAGGCTGAGATGGCCGACGACCTGCTGACCATCGCCGGGACGAGCTTCTCCTCCCGGCTGATCATGGGCACCGGCGGCGCGCCGAGCCTGGAGGTGCTGGAGCGCGCGCTGCTCGCCTCCGGCACCGAGCTGACCACCGTCGCGATGCGCCGGGTCGACGCGGGCACCCAGGGCTCCGTCCTGGACGTGCTGACCCGCAACGGCATCCGCGTGCTGCCCAACACGGCCGGCTGCTTCACCGCCGGCGAGGCCGTGCTGACCGCCCGGCTGGCCCGCGAGGCGCTCGGCACCGACTGGGTGAAGCTGGAGGTGATCGCCGACGAGCGAACCCTCCTGCCGGACCCGATCGAGCTGCTGGACGCCGCCGAGACCCTGGTCGACGACGGCTTCACGGTGCTGCCGTACACCAACGACGACCCGGTGCTGGCCCGCAAGCTGGAGGACGTCGGCTGCGCCGCGATCATGCCGCTGGGCTCGCCGATCGGCTCCGGTCTCGGCATCCGCAACCCGCACAACTTCCAGTTGATCGTGGAGAGTGCGGGCGTCCCGGTGATCCTGGATGCGGGCGCCGGCACCGCCTCCGACGTCGCGCTGGCGATGGAGCTGGGCTGCGCCGCGGTGATGCTGGCCTCCGCGGTGACCCGGGCTCAGGACCCGGTGCTGATGGCCGAGGCGATGCGGCACGGCGCCGAGGCGGGCCGGCTCGCCCACCGGGCGGGGCGCATCCCGCGCCGCTTCCACGCCGAGGCCTCCTCCGCGATGGCCGGCCGGGCCGACCTGGACACCCGGGAGCGGCCTGCCTTCTGAAGCACCGGCGTGTCACAAGCCGGGCACAGCCGGGCCCCGGGGCGGCGTCCTCCGGGTCCGGCCGCCCGGCCCGGCACTAGACTCGCCGGGTGGACATGGCACTGCACGACCCGCTGATCGGCGCCCTGCTCGACAACCGGTACCGGGTCGAGCAGCGCATCGCGACCGGCGGGATGTCCACCGTCTACAAGGGCACCGACACCCGGCTCGACCGGGTGGTCGCCCTCAAGGTGATGCACCCCGCGCTGGCCGGGGACGAGGCCTTCACCACCCGCTTCATCCGCGAGGCCAAGGCGGTCGCCAAGCTCACCCACCCCAATGTGGTCAACGTCTTCGACCAGGGCGCGGACGGCGGAAACGTTTTCCTCGCCATGGAGTACGTGCCCGGCCGCACCCTGCGCGACCTGCTGCGCGACCGCGGCGCGCTCTCCGTTCGGGCCGCGCTGGACGTCCTGGAGCCGGTGCTCGCCGCCCTCGGCGCCGCCCACCGGGCCGGGCTCGTCCACCGCGACGTCAAGCCGGAGAACGTGCTGATCACCGAGAGCGGCCTGGTCAAGGTCGCCGACTTCGGCCTGGTCCGGGTGCTCGGCGCCGCCGACGGCGCGCCCACCTCGACCAGCACCGCCACCGGCGGCACGGTCCTGGGCACCGTCTCCTACCTGGCCCCCGAGCAGATCCTCCCGGACGCCCCCACCGACCAGCGGGTCGACGTCTACGCGGCCGGCATCCTGCTCTACGAGATGCTCACCGGCCGCCGCCCGCACACCGGCGACAACCCCGTCCAGGTCATGTACAAGCACCTGCACGAGAACGTCCCCGCCCCCTCCCTGGTCGCCCCGGCGGTCGGCCCGGAGCTGGACGCCATAGTGGCCGGCGCCTGCGCCCGGGTCGCCGACGCCCGCCCGTACGACGCGGTCGAGCTGCTCGCCGCGCTCCAGCGGCTCCGCCGCACCCTCACCCCGGCCGAGCTGGACGCCGAGCCGCCGGCCTCCACCCGGCCGAGCCCGCGCTACCCGACCAGCGAGCCGACCTCGGTGATCCAGCCGCTGCCGCGGCCCGCCGACGCCCCGCCGCCGGAGCGCACCAGCGTGCTGGACGTGCCGCCGGAGCTGATGGACCAGCTGCTCACCGAGCCGCGCCCGTACGACGAGCCGGCCCCGGCGCGCGAGCGCCGGCCCGGCCTGCTGCGCCGGATCCCCCGCAAGGCGCTGATCTGGGCCTCCGTGCTGACCGCGCTGGTGCTGGCGGTCGGCGGTGCCACCTACGGACTGTCCGAGGGGCTGTACGGCTCGGTGCCCGGGGTGCTCGGCAAGGACCGGGCCGAGGCGCAGCGGATCCTGGACAAGGAGGGTCTGCACGGCAAGTTCGTCGAGGCGTTCAGCGAGTCCGTCCCGTCCGGACAGGTGATCTCCACCGACCCCGGGGTGGGCGCGCGCACCCGCCGGAGCGACAGCATCACCGTCACCGTCTCCAAGGGGCCCAAGCGGGTCGCGGTGCCGGACCTCGTCGGCAAGAGCGCCGCCGACGCCGCCGCGGCCCTGGCCGGCGCCCAGCTGTCCAAGGGCAGCGTGACCGAGACGTACGACGACAACGTCCCGGAGGGCTCGGTGATCAGCAGCTCGCCGGCGGCCGGGCAGCAGCTGCAGGAGAACGCCGCGGTCTCGTTGGTGGTCAGCAAGGGCATGGTGCCGGTCCCGAACGTCACCGGGATGACCAAGGACGAGGCACAGAAGGCGCTGCAGGCAGCGGGCTTCACGATGCAGACCACCGGCTGGGACGTGTTCGGCGCGGTCAAGGTGAACGGCCAGTCCCCGGCGGCCGGGGAGCGGCGGCCGCAGCACAGTGCGGTGACGGTCCGCTTCTCGCTCTTCTAGGCACCCCTGCCCCGGCCGTTGCGGCCGTTGCGGCCGGGCTCAGCGCAGCGGGCCCTCGCCCGGCTCCTCCTGGTAGGAGTAGCGCTGCTCGCCCCAGGGGTCGGCGAGGTTGTGGTAGCCGCGTTCCTCCCAGAAGCCTCGCCGGTCGGCCCGCATGTACTCCACCGCGCGGACCCACTTGGGGCCCTTCCAGGCGTAGAGCTGCGGCACCACGAGCCGGACCGGGAAGCCGTGCTCGGCGGTCAGCGCCTCGCCGTTGCGGTGGGTGGCGAGCAGGGTGCGCGGGTCGGCGAAGTCGGCGAGCCGCAGGTTGGCGCTGTAGCCGTACTCGGCCCAGACCATCACATGGGTGACGCCGGGCGCCGGGGGCACCAGGTCGAGCACGGCGGCGGCCGACACGCCCGTCCACTCGTTGCCGAGCACGGAGAACTTGGTCACGCAGTGCAGGTCCGCGACGACGGTGGTACGCGGCAGGGCGTTGAAGCCCTCGAAGTCCCAGCTGTGCTTCTCCGCCGAGGCGGTGGCGCCGAACACCTGGAGGTCCCAGGTCAGCGGCTTGAAGCGGGGTACCGGCCCGTAGTGCAGGGCGGGCCAGCCGCGCTGTTCGCGCTGGCCCGGGGGGAGCCTCGGGTCAGACGGCGGCAGCGGTTCGTGTTTGGACTGACCCATGGATCCATGGTGACAGACGGCGGACGTACGCCGACGCGCGCCCCTTGGCGCGGATTCACGCCCCGCCCGGACGGGCCAACCGTCGATCGCCCACCGGCCGACTCCGGCCAAATCGGATATTCCGACACATGTCCTAGTGAGTGTGAACTTACTGGAATTACTTCCCATTACGGTGCCAGGATGCCCAGCGCAGGACTTACTCCAGGACGAGCGCAGGAGGCACCGCCATGCAGGGCGATCCCGAGGTCATCGAGTTCCTCAACGAACAGCTCACCGCCGAGCTGACCGCGATCAACCAGTACTTCCTGCACGCCAAGATGCAGGAGAACTTCGGCTGGACGAAGCTCGCCAAGTACACCCGGCACGAGTCCTTCGACGAGATGAAGCACGCCGAGACGCTCACCGACCGGATCCTGTTCCTGGAGGGGCTGCCCAACTACCAGCGGCTGTTCCACGTCCGGATCGGCCAGACGGTCAAGGAGATGTTCGAGGCCGACCGGCAGATCGAGGTCGAGGCGATCGACCGGCTCAAGCGCGGGATCGTGGTGATGCGGGCCAAGAACGACGTCACCTCGGCGAACATCTTCGAGGACATCCTGGCCGACGAGGAGCACCACATCGACTACCTCGACACCCAGCTGGAGCTCCTGGAGAAGCTCGGCGAGGCGCTCTACATCGCCCAGCTCATCGAGCAGCCGGAGTCCTGAGGCCCTCAGGTGCCGGGCCTCAGGCGCCGGGCCTCAGACGCCAGGCTTGGACCCCGGGGATCCGGCCTCAGGCGACGCGCAGCGTGACCACCGGGGCGATCGGACCCGCGGCAAGCCTCGCCGGAGCAACGGCGGCGGCCGGCACAGCGGCAGCCGGCATGGCGTCGGGCGCGGGCTGCGGCTCCGATTCGGCGAGGCCGAGCTTCGCGGCCAGCCGAGCGGTCGGGCAGGGCCGGGCGCCGTGCTCGCCGAGCAGCGCCTGGATCCGGCGCACGCAGGACCCGCAGTCGGTGCCGGCCTTGCAGCCCTTCGCTATCTGGCGGGGGGTGTTGGCACCCCCGTCGATTGCCTTCTTCACCTGGTCCTCGGTGACCGCATGGCACATGCACACGAACATCGCGGTCTCTCCCGGGGTGAAGTACGGAGTGGATCTTGACTAAGGCTTGCCTTAGTTCACTAAGCCTCACCTTACCCGGCGATCCGGGTACGAAAAAGCCCCTCCGGGCTCGGGAATCCCGAATCCGGAGGGGCTTACGTCACATCCGGCACCGCCGGGGGCCGGCAGTGCCCGGGGCTCACTGCCCCCGGTACATCTCCGCCACCAGGAACGCCAGGTCCAGCGACTGGCTGCGGTTGAGCCGCGGGTCGCAGGCCGTCTCGTAGCGCTGGTGCAGGTCGTCCACCATGACCTCGTCGCCGCCGCCGACGCACTCGGTGACGTCGTCGCCGGTCAGCTCCACGTGGATGCCGCCCGGGTGGGTGCCGAGCGCGCGGTGCACCTCGAAGAAGCCCTTGACCTCGTCCAGGACGTCGTCGAAGCGGCGGGTCTTGTGGCCGCTGGAGGCCTCGAAGGTGTTGCCGTGCATCGGGTCGCAGATCCACACCGGCTTGGCGCCGGAGGCGGTGACCTTCTCCACCAGGGCGGGCAGGTGCTCGCGGATCTTGCCCGCGCCCATCCGGGTGATGAAGGTCAGGCGGCCGGGCTCGCGCTCCGGGTCCAGCTTCTCGATCAGGGCGAGCGCCTCGTCCACGGAGGTGGTCGGGCCGAGCTTGACGCCGATCGGGTTGCGGATCTTCGAGGCGAACTCGATGTGCGCCTGGTCCAGCTGCCGGGTGCGCTCACCGATCCACACCATGTGGCCGGAGACGTCGTACAGCTCGCCGGTGCGCGAGTCCACGCGGGTCAGCGCGGTCTCGTAGTCGAGGATCAGCGCCTCGTGCGAGGAGAAGAACTCGACCGTCTTGAACTCCTCCGGCGCGACACCGCAGGCGTTCATGAACGCCAGGGCGTTGTCGATCTCCCGGGCGAGCTGCTCGTAGCGCTGGCCGGCCGGCGAGTTGCGGACGAAGTCCTGGTTCCAGGCGTGCACCTGGCGCAGGTCGGCGTAGCCACCGGTGGTGAACGCGCGCACCAGGTTGAGCGTCGCGGCGGACGCGTTGTACATCCGCTTCAGGCGCTCCGGGTCCGGGTTGCGGGACTCGGGGGTGAACTCGAAGCCGTTCACCGAGTCGCCCCGGTAGACCGGCAGGGTCACACCGTTGCGGGTCTCGGTCGACTTGGAACGCGGCTTGGAGTACTGGCCCGCGATCCGGCCGACCTTCACCACCGGCACCGAGGCCGCGTACGTCAGCACGGCGGCCATCTGCAGCAGGGTCTTCAGCTTGTTGCGGATGTGCTCCGCCGAGACACCGTCGAAGGCCTCGGCGCAGTCACCACCCTGGAGGAGGAAGGCCTCCCCGCGCGCCACGGCTCCGAGCCGGGCGCGCAGCTGGTCGCACTCGCCGGCGAAGACGAGCGGCGGATACGAGGCGAGCTCGGCAAGGGTCTTGCGCAGAGCCTCTTGGTCCGGCCATTCAGGCTGCTGCGCCGCGGGCAGGGACTGCCAGGAGTGGGCAGCCCTCGATGTCTCAGTCGTAGCGGTCACACCGCCAAGGCTACGGGGTGACCCGAGCGATTCGTGACCATTGCCCGAGGGGTGAGACACATCTCGGACAAAGGAGTGACCTCGCTCACCCGTCCTGCCGGATCCGCTACGCTCGAGCCATGCACGCGCCCCACAACCACTCCTGGTGGTGGGCCTCCCCCAAGGGTGGCCCACCGATCGCGCGTTCCTAGACGAACACGACGGCCGCCCCTCGGGGCGGCCGTCGGCGTCTGAGCTGACGGCCCTCCGGGAGCGGAATCCAGCACCGCCCTCGCCCTCCACCCGGAAGGAAGCCGCACCGTGACCACCATCACCGACCTGCTCACCCGTCTCACCGCCCCCGGCGCCCCCGCCTTCGCCCTGCTGCACCGCCGCACCCCCCGACTCGCCCCGGACACCGTCGAGGTGCTGCTGGGCAGCGTCGACAGCTACGAGCGCCTCGCCGACCTCCCGGTGCGCAGCGGTGCCCCGGCCGGCGGCACCCCGGTGCACGACCTGCTCGCGCTCGTCCCGTACCGGCAGATCCGCGAGCGCGGCTTCGAGGCGCACGACGACGGCACCCCGCTGCAGGCCCTCACGGTGGCTGAGCAGCACGTTCTACCGTTGGCCGAATTCACTTCCGCCCTACCGCAGTTGCCGGTCTCGCTTGCCGGTGGCGCGTTCGACGTGGACGACGATTCGTACGCCTCGATCGTCCGCCGGGTGGTCGAGGAGGAGATCGGCAACGGCGAGGGCGCCAACTTCGTGATCCGGCGCGACTTCCACGCCACGCTGGAGGACTTCAGCCCCGCGCTCGCGCTGACGCTGTTCCGGCGGCTGCTGGAGCAGGAGCGCGGCGCCTACTGGACCTTCCTGGTGCACACCGGTGACCGGGTCCTGGTCGGCGCCTCCCCCGAGGTGCACGTCCGGCAGAGCGGCGGCACCGTCGTGATGAACCCGATCTCCGGCACCTACCGCTATCCGGCAGGCGGCTCCGACCTCGATTCGCTGCTCCAATTCCTGCACGACCCCAAGGAGTTGGAGGAGCTCACCATGGTCGTGGACGAGGAGCTGAAGATGATGTGCACGGTCGGCGACCTCGGCGGCCAGGTGCTCGGGCCCCGGCTCAAGGAGATGGCCCACCTCGCCCACACCGAGTACGAGCTGCGCGGGCGCACCTCGCTGGACGTCCGCGACGTGCTCCGCGAGACGATGTTCGCCGCCACCGTCACCGGCAGCCCGGTCGAGAACGCCACCCGGGTCATCAACCGCTACGAGCCCACCGGGCGCGGCTACTACTCCGGCGCGCTCGCCCTGATCGGACGCTCCGCCAGCGGCGGGCAGCTGCTGGACTCGCCGATCTGCATCCGCACCGCCGACATCGACCCGGCCACCGGACGGCTGGTCGTCCGGGTCGGCGCCACCCTGGTGCGCCACTCCGTCCCGGAGTCCGAGGTCGCCGAGACCCACGCCAAGGCCGCCGGGGTGCTCACCGCGATCGGTGCCCGGCCCGCGCCCGCCCGGCTGCCCCACCCCACCGGCCCCCGGCTCGCCGACAACCACCGGGTGCAGGCCGCGCTGGACGCCCGCCGGGCCGGCCTCGCGCCGTTCTGGCTGCGGATGCAGACCCCGGCCCGGATCACCGAGGCCGAGCCGACGCTGGTCGTCGACGGCGAGGACACCTTCACCTCGATGCTCTCCCACCTGCTCGGCTCGCTCGGCCACCGGGTGACGGTCGTGCGCTACGACGAGCCCGGGCTGCGCGCGCTGGTCGCGGCGCACCGCGGCCCGCTGGTGCTCGGCCCCGGCCCCGGCGACCCGGCCGTCGCCGACGACCCCAAGATGGCCGTGCTGCGGCCGATCGTCGCGGACGCCCTGGCCGCCGCGCGGTCCGGTGCCCGGACCGCGCCGCTGCTCGCGGTCTGCCTCAGCCACCAGTTGCTCTCAGCCGAACTCGGGCTGGCGCTGGGCCGCAAGGCCGTCCCGTACCAGGGCGCGCAGGAGAGCATCGACCTGTTCGGCAGCAAGCGGACGGTCGGCTTCTACAACACCTTCACCGCGCGCTGCTCGGAGGCCGACGCGGCCCGGCTCGCCGCCGCGGGCGTCGAGGTCGCCCGGGACGCCGCCACCGGCGACGTCCACGCCCTGCGCGGGCCCGGCTTCGCCGGCCTCCAGTTCCACCCCGAGTCGGTGCTCACCCGCGAGGGCGTGGACATCGTGGCGGGCCTGCTGCGCGAGGCTGCGGCCGTACCGCGCTGAGGGGTCGAGGACGTGAGGAGTTGACGGGCCCCGGGCGGACGCACCGCCCGGGGCCCGTCAGATCTCGTCGTCCAGGCCCTGCTCGATCGCGTACCGGACCAGCTCCACCCGGTTGTGCAACTGCAGCTTCCCGAGGGTGTTCTGCACGTGGTTCTGCACCGTGCGGTGCGACAGCACCAGCCGGTCGGCGATCTGGCGGTACGACAGGCCCTTGGCCACCAGCCGCAGCACCTCGGTCTCCCGGGTGGTGAGCTGCGGGGCGGCCGGCGCCGACGCCGGGGCCGGCTCGGCGGCCAGCCGGCGGAACTCGCCGAGCACCAGGCCGGCCAGGCCCGGGGTGAACACCGCGTCACCGACGGCCGTACGGCGCACCGCGTCCAGCAGCTCCTCCCGCCCGGCCGACTTCACCAGGTACCCGGTCGCACCGGACTTCACCGCCTCCAGCACGTCCTGGTGCTCCCCGCTGGCCGACAGCACCAGCACCCGCACCGCCGGGTCGTGCGCGACCACCTGGCGGCACACCTCGGCACCGGGCAGCCCGGGCAGGTTGAGGTCCAGCACGACGACCTGCGGCGAGCAGGCGCGGGCGCGGCGGACGGCCTCCTCGCCGTCGCCCGCCGTGGCCACCACGTCCAGCCCGGACTCGGCGAGGTCACGCGAGACGGCGTCGCGCCACATCGGGTGGTCGTCCACCACCATCACCCGCACCGGCCGGTCGGTGGTCGGCTGATCGGTCATCAAGCACCCTTCCTCGGGACACGCAGTTCGACCTCGACGCCCTCCCCGGGCGCCGAGTACAGCTCGGCCGTGCCGCCGAGGTCCAGCAGCCGGCCCCGGATGGACTGGGAGACACCGAGCCGCCCGGCCCGCTCCGCCTCGCCGAGCCGGCCTGGGGCGTAACCGGGGCCGTCGTCGCGGATGCTGACCGTGACCGCCTCCGGCTCGTCCTCGACCAGGATCCAGGCCCGGGCCTCCTCCCCGGCGTGCCGGCGGACGTTGTCCACGGCCGCGCCGACCGCCGCGGCGAGCTCGCCCGCCGCCGGGGCGGGCAGCAGCACCGGGGTGCCGGGGGCGGAGAACGTGATCCGCTCGTCGGCGTACGGGCGCAGCAGCGCGGTGAGGTCGCGCGGCTGGGCGGCGTCGGGCTGCGGCAGGCGCTGGGCCGGGATCGGGCCGCCGGTCATCAGCGTCCGCAGCGCGCGCTCCTGCTCGCCGGCCAGGCGGCCCAGCTCGGCGAAGTCCGTGCCGCAGGTGCCGCCGTCCGGCACCGCGGCCAGCTCCGCGCCGCGCCGCTGGACCAGCGCCAGCACCTGCAGCACGCCGTCGTGGATGTCCCGGGAGAGCCGCTCCCGCTCCCGGGTGGCCGCCTCGACCTGGAGCGCCCGGGTGAGCGTGGCCTCACTGCCCCGGGCCAGCTCGATCACGTAGCCGATCGCGCACCCGGCGACCATCAGCAGCACGATGTTGTGGATGTTGTCGCCGGTCGGCCCGCCGTGGCCGAGGATGTTGGCGACGCCGATCACCGAGCCCGCGGCCGCCGCCGGGCGCCAGCCGCCCTTCGCGGCGCAGCCGAGCACGGTACCGGCGGCCCAGATGGTGGGCAGGGTGGGCGCGCCGTGGCTGATCCGGGCCGGGGCGTCGGTCAGTCCGCTCATCACGATGCCGGTGACGGCGAGCGTGAGGTCGACGCCCAGGACGTACCAGGTGCAGCGCTGCGGGTTGGCGAACGCCCGGGTGGTGGCGAGGGTCCAGAGGGTGAGCGCGCCGAGGAAGATCCAGCCGGCGACGGGGTGCAGGAAGTGCAGGTACGAGTTGAAGTACCGCAGCAACGCGTAGATCAGGGCCAGCACCCGGAAGTAGGAGATGGCCCTCCACAACGGGAGTTCGACGGACATGCCGCCGGCCGCCACCGTACCGCCCACCGCGCCGGCTCTGCCGCCGTCCGTCATCCGCCCCTCCCCCCGGGCCCGGCCGGGCCGTCAGGCCGACCCGGTCTCCTTGTCCGTCTCGGCCGCCTTCTCGGCTTCGGCCGCCTTCTCCGCCTCGGCTGCCTTCTCGGCCTCGGCTGCCTCCGCCTTCTCCGCCTTGGCCGCCGCGCGACGCTCGGCGTCGGCCTTCTTCTTGTCGTCGGAGATCTGCCGCTTGGCGGCGGTCGCGTAGATGTCCACGTACTCCTGGCCGGAGAGCCGCATGATCTCGTACATCACCTCGTCCGTCACCGAACGGAGGATGAAGCGGTCGTTCTCCATGCCGTGGTAGCGGGAGAAGTCCAGCGGGCGGCCGATCCGGATGCCCGGGCGGATGCCGAAGTTCGGGACCACCTGGCCGGGCGGCTGCACCTTCTCGGTGTCGATCATGGCGACCGGGATCACCGGGGCGCCGGTGGCCAGCGCCACCCGGGCCAGGCCGCCGACCTTGCCGCGGTACAGCTTGCCGTCGGGCGAGCGGGTGCCCTCGGGGTAGACGCCGAACAGCTCGCCGCGCTCCAGCACGGCGATGGCGCTGCGGATCGCGGCCTCGCCGGCGCCGCGCGCGCCCGAGCGGTCCACCGGCAGCTGGCCGACGCCCTTGAAGAACGCGGCGGTCAGCCGGCCCTTGAGGCCCGGGGTGTTGAAGTACTCGGCCTTCGCGATGAAGGTCACCCGGCGCTTGATCAGCGCGGGGAAGAAGAACGAGTCCGAGAAGGACAGGTGGTTGCTCGCGATGATCGCCGCACCCTCGGTGGGGATGTTCTCCTCACCTTCGATCCACGGCCGGAAGAAGATCCGAAGCAGTGGCGCGACGATCATCTTCATCAGTCGGTAGAACAACCGGGGCCTCCTGTTATGCGGACCGGTCGATCCTAATGCCCCGCGGCCGTCCGCTGTGCCCGGCCCCGCCGAAGGGGGTGTACGACCCCGCGCGGAGCGTGGGACGATGCGGATTCCTGCAGCTTCCCCCTCCAGCGTCCCCTCCCCCAGCGCCACCCGCCCGCGAAGGAGTCCGCCATGCCGTTGCTGCCCGGTGCAGAACCGTACCGCCACCGTGGCGGACCGGTGGGAGTGCTGCTCTGCCACGGTTTCACCGGGTCGCCGCAGTCGCTGCGACCGTGGGCCGAGGACCTGGCCGCAGCCGGGTACACCGTCTCGCTGCCGCTGCTGCCCGGGCACGGCACCCGCTGGCAGGACATGCAGCTCACCCGCTGGGAGGACTGGTACGCCGCGGTCGAACGCGAGCTGCTGACGCTCGCCGACGAGTGCGAACAGGTCTTCGTCTGCGCGCTGTCGATGGGCGGCGCGCTGGCGCTGCGGCTCGCCGCGCTGCACGGCCCGACGGTGTCCGGGCTGGTGCTGGTCAACCCGTCGGTGCGCTCGGACACCCCCGCGAGTGTGCTGCTTCCGGTGCTGCGCCACCTCGTCCCGAGCACGCCCGGCATCGCGAACGACATCGCCAAGGCCGGCGCGACCGAGCTCGGCTACGACCGGACGCCACTGCACGCCGCCTGGTCGCTGAGCCGGCTGTGGCGGGAGGTCCAGCACCGCCTTCCCGAGGTGACCCAGCCGGTGCTGCTCTTCCACAGCCCGCAGGACCACGTCGTCTCTCCGGCCAACTCGGAACTGGTGCTGGCCCGGATATCCTCGACCGATGTGACGGAGCGGCTGTGCCAACGCAGCTTCCACGTCGCGACGCTGGACCACGACGCGGCGGAAATATTCGCGGCCAGCCAGGACTTCATCCGACAGCTGGCCCCCGCGCACGCGGCGGGCGCAACCCGGGTCGAATCCGACGATCACCATGGCTGAAGGGCCGGAAGTGCACGAGAGCAGCACGGCGGGCGGCGGGGACGAAGCTCCCCGCGAGGACGGCGCGACGAAGAACAGCGGAGCGAACGACGGCGGGGCGCAGGACGGCGGGGCGAACGACGGCGCGGCGAACGACGGCGCGGCGAACGACGCCGCCCCGGGCGGTGCGCCGACGGACCGCACCGGCGTGGACGGCGCCGTGACGCCCGCACCCACACCCGCACCCGCGAAGGACGCCGCCGCCAAGGGCTCCGCCGAGGACGCCGCCGCACCGGCGGCCCCCGCCGGTCCCCGGCCGCGCCGCGCGCCCGAGCGCAGCCAGGCCGAGCAGGACGAGATCTTCGCCGCCCTGGTCGCCCAGTTCGACGACCCCGTCGACCTCAACAACCCCGACTGGCCCGAGGTCGAGAACCTCCGGGCGCAGAACGAGCTCAAGGGCGGCTACAAGAACGGCAGCGGCCGCGACGACCAGGACGACCTGTCCGACCTCGCCCCGCAGCCCCGCCCCCGCTCCGGCCGGCCGGTGCTACCGGCCGCCGGTCCGAGCCCGCGCGACTACGAGCTGGCCGAGGAGAGCGACGAGGACCACTACGTCCCGCCGGAGCCCCCGCCGCTGCCCGCCGCCGACGTGACCGCCAAGTTCGCCTGGCTCGCCGTGCTCGGCGGCCCCGCCCTGCTGCTGGTCGACGCCATGGTCTGGCGGGAGATCTCCGGCTGGCCCGCCTGGGTCGGGATCACCGCCTTCCTCGGCGGCTTCGTCACCCTGGTGGCCCGGATGCGGGACCGCGACGAGGACGAGCCGGAGGACCCGGACCACGGCGCCGTGGTCTAGCCCGCCTTGCTCTCGGGGAGTTCGAGCACCGCGAGCACCGGCAGGTGGTCGGTCGCGGCCCGCAGGTCGGCCTCGGTGACGCCGGGCAGTCCGTGCGGCACCCCGCAGCCGAGGACGGTGATCCCGGGGGTGGCGAAGACGGCGTCGATCCGCTGGTAGGGGCGCTCCGGGACGGACGTGAACTCGCCGCCCCAGGGCGCGGTCGGGTATCCGTCCTGCAGTCGGGAGGCCAGCAGCTGCCAGCCCGGCCCGTCCGGGTGCTCGTTGAAGTCCCCTGCCACGACGCCGTGTTCGGCGATCGCGAGCTGGTCGAGCAGCAGCTCGAACTGCCCGTACCGCTCCTCGGGTTCCAGGCTCAGGTGGCAGCTGGTGAGGGTGAACGGCGCCGCGCCGGGCAGCCGCAGCAGCGCGGTGGCGAAGCCCCGGGCGTGCAGGCCGCGGGTCTTGGGCAGCAGCCGGTCGTGCACGCCCAGCACCTCCACCGCGCCGGGCCGCCCGAGCAGCAGCGGGCCGGCCGCGGTGCGGCCGCCGCCGGCCAGGACGACCGTCCCGGTGTGCCGGGCCAGCCACCCGGCCTGGCCCTCGGGGCGCCAGTAGCGCGGTGACTCCTGGACGCAGACCAGGTCGGGCGCGCAGGCCCGGATCACCCGGGCCAGTGCGCGCCGGTCGTCCCGCAGTGAGCGGATGTTGTAGCTGAGCAGGCGCAGCCGGCGCGGGCCGGCCGGCGGCAACGGTTCGACGGCCGCGGCACCCACCGCACTCGTGGCGCTCGCGCCGGTCCCGGTCGCTCCGGTCGCGCTCGCCTGGGTCGCGCTCCTTCGGGTCGCCCTCGCGGCGGTCATGGCCCTCCCCTGTACGTCGTCACCGGGTGCGTCGTCGCTGGGTCCGACCGTACGCGGCGGCGCCGGGACGTGCGACGGCGGCGGCGCGTCCGGGATCGGTCGGGGCCCGGTCGCACCGCCGCCGGCGGGCTGGGAGGGAGGGGTGGGGCGGTTACGGGACGCGGGCGAGGTCGGCCGCGCCGACGATGCCGGCGGCGGAGCCCATCGAGGCCAGCACGACCTCGGCGCGCGGGCGGTGCACGCCGCCGGTCAGGTAGTACTCGAAGGCCTTGGCGACCGGGTCGAGCAGCAGGCGGCCGGAGTCGGAGACGCCTCCGCCGAGCACGAAGACGCCCGGGTCGAAGAGTGCGGCGAGGTCGGCCATGCCGCGGCCCAGCCAGTCGGCCAGCTCGGCGTAGCACTCCAGGGCGAGCGGGTCGCCCGCCTCGGCCGCCTCGGTGATGTGGATGCCGCGGATGGTCTCGGCGACGCCGTCGTTGAGCTCCAGCATGCGCCGGCCGCGCACCGGGTCGGCCGCAGCCTTCTCCCGGCCGTAGCGGCGCAGCGCCCGCCCGGAGCCGTACTGCTCCCAGCAGCCCTTGCCGCCGCAGCCGCACTGCAGGCCGTCCGGCACCATGTTGAGGTGGCCGATCTCGCCGGCCACGCCGAAGCGGCCGCGGTGCAGCCGGCCGTCGAGGACGATGCCGCCGCCGATGCCGGTGCCGACGGTGATCAGCACCATGTCCTGGTGGTCGGCGGCCGCGCCGAAGCGGAACTCGGCCCAGGCGGCGCAGTTGGCGTCGTTCTCGACCACCGCGGACAGCCCGGTGAGCTCTTCGATCCGGCCGCGCAGCGGCTCGTTCTCCCAGTCGATGTTGGGCGCGAAGATCACCGTGGAGCGGTTGCTGTCGACGAAGCCGGGGGCGCCGACGCCGACGGCGGTGACGTCGGGGTGCTGCTCCTTGAGCTCGCGCACGGCCTGCGCGATGGCGTCGACCGCCCACTGCGGGTCGGCCGGGGTGGGCACCCTGGTCCGGGCCAGGATCTCGCCCGCCTCGTCGACCACGCCTGCTGCGATCTTGGTCCCGCCGACATCGACGCCGATGGTCAGAGCCATGTGTCCCTCAGCTATTCACTCGTTCCCGCTGGACGGAACGGTACCGCCCAACCCAGTCCCCGTACACAGCCTCGCATACATTATCCGAAGACAATCCTGGGACAGCCGGGCCGCAATGCTTCAAAAGTCTTATCGAATTTCCTTCTTCGTGACGCACGAGAGCGCCGTGATCACCCTCCGAAACCTACGGTTTCACTGCTTGGCGGACGGTTCGTCAGGCCCGTCGAGGTCGATCTTCTCGGCGGCCGCACTCTGCCCGGCGGTCCAGCGGTGCTCGTGCCCGGCCACGGCGGCACGGTAGGCGGCCAGCAGCTCGGCGCCCGCGGCGGCCAGCCCGGAGCCGGCGGCGGCGAGGTGGGTGTACACCTCAGGCTGCTGGGTGCGCAGGCGGTCGGCCAGGCCGGAGAGGGTGATCAGGGTGGTGGCGCTGGTCTCCTGGGCCTTCTCGCCGAACGCGGTGGCGAACCGGCGCACCTCGTCCACCAGCGGGCCGAGCTCCGGCCCGAACGGGTGGGCCTGCTCGCCCGCCCCGCCGTGATCGCCCGCCTCGGCATGGTCCCCGACGGGCTCGGTGCGGTCGTCGGTGCTGGTCATCGCGGGCGCCTCCTCAGCCGTGGCCGCACCCCGCGGCCCTCCGGCCCGACGCTACCGGACCGACCGCGGCACCCGTCCTCAAACGCCGGCCCGGGAAAGGGGCGGGCGGCCCGTCAGCCCTTCGGCCAGAGCGAAGGGTCGGGTGCGAACCGCACCGAGAGCACCCCGTCCAGCAGCCCGGCCCCGGCCACCGTGCAGCGGCGCAGCGCGGAGGGCAGGGCGAGCACCCGGCGGTGGGCGCCGAGGCCGACCACCAGGTCGTCGCCCCGGCGGACCAGGTCCAGCTCGGCCCGGTCGGCACCGGGCAGGTCGAGGTGCCAGATCAGCAGGCCGTCCGCGGCGAGCCGGTCCTCGACCGTCCAGGGCGCCGGGTCGAGCCGCTCGGGCCCGGGGCCGTCCCCGTACAGGCGGTCGGCGACGGCCTCCAGGGTGGCCTCGGCCAGGCCGGTGACCAGGACCGGGGCGTCGGTGTCGGCGGCGAGGGCGGCCAGCTCCTCCTGCCGTCGGCGGGCCAGCGCGGCCAGCCACGGGTCGGGCGAGGCGACGGCGGCCTCGGGCAGTGCGCCGTGCAGGACCACGGCGTCCGGCCGGTGCCCGTACAGCGCGAGCCCGGCCCGGATCCGGCGCAGTTCCTCGTACGGGTGGCCGTCGGCCGGGACGACCAGGCGGACGCTGGTGCCGGGGTCGGTGAGCGCGGCGCGGGACTCGGCGAGCGCCGCGGCGGCCTTGCCGCGCCCCTCGTACAGCCAGTCGGCGGGCATCGGGACCCCGGCCAGTCCGGCCAGCAGCGGACGCAGCGCCCGGGCGGCCTGGCGCTGCTCGGGGACGAGCCGGTCCAGGTAGCGCGCCAGCTGCTCGGGCAGGGCGAGGGTGGCGATCAGCTCGGCGGGCGGCGGGGCGAGCACGACCAGGACGTCCTGGTCGGCGGCGGGCAGGGCGCGCAGCAGGGCGAGCCGGGCGATGCCGGGGAGGGCGGTGAGCTCCTCGGGGTCGAGCTGTTCGGCGCCGAGGAGGTCGAGGGCGGGCTTGAGCCGGCCGGTGAGCTCGCCGACGGCGTAGCGGAAGGCAGCCTGCTCGTCGATCCTGGAGACGGTCAGGCCCGGTGCGTAGCCGAGCGGTTCGGGCTCCAGCCGGGTGCCGAGGACGGCGTCCAGCGTGCGGTGCGGGTCGTCGGCCGCCAGCAGCCAGGTGCGGTGGCCGCGCCGGGCGGCGTGCAGGGCGGTGGCGGCGGCCACCGCGGGCGCGCCCGCGTCGCCGCTGACCAGGATGGTGCGTGTCGCCGTCATGCCGTCGGCCCCGTTCCGCTCGTCAGCCCTCGACGCGCTTCTTCAGTCCGGCCAGCGCACGGTCGATGATGACCTTCTCGGCCTTGCGCTTGATCATGCCGAGCATCGGGATCTTGACGTCCACCGCGAGCTGGTAGGTCACCTCGGTACGGCCGCCGGCCAGCGGGGCGAGGGTGTACGAGCCGTCCAGCGAGCGGAGCATCTGGCTGCGGACGAGGGTCCAGCTGACCTCGCGGTCGCCGTCCCAGGTGTAGGCGAGGACGTGCTCGTCGCGGATGGCGCCGGCGTCGAGCAGCAGGCGGACCTGGGCGGCGCGGCCGGCCTCGCCGGTCTCCAGGACCTCGACCTCCTGGACCTCGCCGGTCCAGGCCGGGTAGGCGGCGAAGTCGGCGATCACGGCCATGACCGTGGCCGGGGTCGCGTCGATGGTGATGCTCGACCTGGTGTGCTCCGCCATGGAATGGCCCTCCGCGTCGTCCCTCTGCCTGCCGGTCCGTCCGGGGCGCGCTCGGCCCGGTCCGCCCGGAGCAGGCTATCGCGACCGGGGATCCGGTCGGCGGCGCGGGCGGTGTCCTGCGGGCGGCCGCGGGTCGGCGGGCGCCGGGCCTCGGGTGGGCTACCGGTCGGTCACCGTGGGGCTGCCGTAGGGTGCCATTCGAACGACCCGGTCACGGCCTGGTCGGACCCGGCCGGGTGTGACACTTCGAACACCGGGGCCGACCCCCCTGGTCGAAGCTGCCTACCGGGCAGTAACGTCCTGCCGTCCCGCAGCGTCGCGAACGAGGAGCAGTCTTGCTCGACTTCAGCCTTCCGGCCCTCTACCAGGTACCGAGCGGCGGTAACCTCTCCGACCTCGTGCACCAGAACGCCGAGCGGCACCCGGACGTCGTGGTCCTCAGCCGCAAGGTGGACGGCCAGTGGCAGGAGTTGACCGCTGCCCAGTTCCTGGTCGAGGTGCACGCCGCCGCGAAGGGCCTGATCGCCACCGGCATCCGCCCCGGCGACCGCGTGGCCATCATGTCCCGGACCCGGTACGAGTGGACGCTGCTGGACTTCGCGATCTGGTCGGCCGGCGCCATCACCGTGCCGGTGTACGAGACCTCCTCCCCCGAGCAGGTGGAGTGGATCCTCGGCGACTCCGGCGCGGTCGCCGTGCTCACCGAGACCGACCAGCACCGCAAGGTGGTCGAGGAGGTCCGCGGCCGTCTCCCGGAGCTGAAGCACACCTGGCAGATCGAGCAGGGCGCGATCGCCGCGCTGGCCGAGGCCGGCCGCGAGGTCTCCGACGAGACCGTCGCCGAGCACCGCTCGACCGCCGACTCCGACTCGATCGCGACCATCGTCTACACCTCGGGCACCACCGGCCGCCCGAAGGGCTGTCAGCTGACGCACGGCAACTTCCTCGCCGAGTGCGGCAACATCGTCGAGCGCCTGGCCCCGCTGTTCCGCACCGGCGAGAGCTCCGTCCTGCTCTTCCTGCCGCTGGCCCACGTGCTCGGCCGGATCGCCGAGATCGCCCCGGCGATGGCCCCGATCAACCTCGGCCACGTCTCCGACATCAAGGACGTCACCGCCGAGCTGGCCGCGTTCAAGCCGACCCTGATCCTGGGCGTGCCCAGAGTCTTCGAGAAGGTCTACAACACCGCGCGTGCCAAGGCCCAGGCCGACGGCAAGGGCAAGATCTTCGACAAGGCCGCCGAGACCGCGATCGCCTACAGCCGGGCGCTGGACGCGGGCGGCGCGGGCCTGGTCCTGCGGATCAAGCACGCGGTCTTCGACAAGCTGGTCTACAGCAAGCTGCGCGCCGCGCTCGGCGGCCGCGCCACCCACGCCATCTCCGGCGGCGCCCCGCTCGGCGAGCGCCTGGGCCACTTCTACCGGGGCATCGGCTTCACCGTCCTGGAGGGCTACGGCCTGACGGAGACCTGCGCGGCCACCGCCTTCAACCCGTGGGACAAGCCGAAGATCGGTACGGTCGGCCAGCCGGTGCCCGGCGCCTCGGTCCGGATCGCCGAGGACGGCGAGGTCTTCTTCAAGGGCCCGCACGTCTTCACCGGCTACTGGAACAACCCGCAGGCCACCGCCGACACGCTCAGGGACGGCTGGATGGCCACCGGCGACATCGGCTCGCTGGACTCCGAGGGCTACCTGACCATCACCGGCCGCAAGAAGGAGATCATCGTCACCGCCGGCGGCAAGAACGTCGCCCCGGCCGTGATCGAGGACCGGATCCGCGCCCACGCCCTGGTCGGCGAGGTCATGGTGGTCGGCGACCGCAAGCCCTTCATCGCCTGCCTGATCACCCTCGACCCGGACTTCTTCCCCAAGTGGAAGGAGCTCAACGGCAAGCCCGCCGCCGCCACCGTCGCCGACCTCGCCGAGGACCCGGACCTGCTGGCCGCCCTGCAGTCCGCGGTGGACGACGGCAACGCGGCCGTCTCGCACGCCGAGGCGGTCAAGAAGTTCCGCCTGCTGGACACCGAGTTCTCCGAGGAGAGCGGCCACCTGACGCCCTCGCTGAAGCTCAAGCGCAACCTCGTCCTGAAGGACCACGCGGCCGACATCGAGGCGCTCTACCAGAAGTGACCGCCGACGGGTAACCACCCTGAAGCAGACGCGGGGCCCGTCTCCCGGAAGGAGACGGGCCCCGCGTCGTGCGAAGACAGGCCCTACACCGCCAGCAGCGAGGTCAGCCGCCCGGCCAGCAGGTCCCAGCGCCACGAGCGCTCCACCCACCGCCGCCCGGCCTCGCCCATCCGCCGCCGCAGCTCCTCGTCGCGCAGCAGCCGCACGATCCGCTCGGCCGCCGCCGGGGCCGAGCCGCCGGGCACCACGTACCCGGTCTCGCCCTCCAGCACCGCGTCCGGCGCGCCCCCGGAGTCCCCCGCGACCACCGGCAGGCCGGTCGCCGAGGCCTCCAGGTAGACGATGCCCAGGCCCTCGACGTCCAGCCCCCCGCGCCGGGTCCGACACGGCATCGCGAAGACGTCACCGGCCCCGTAGTGGGCGGGCAGCTCCTCCCAGGGCACCGAGCCGGTGAACCGCACCGAGTCCCGTACGCCCGTGGCGTCCGCCAGCTTCTCCAGGTCCGCCCGGTACGGGCCGCCGCCGACGATCAGCAGCACCGCGTCCGGCACGTCGGCCAGGATCTGCGGCATCGCCTCGATCAGGGTGTCCTGCCCCTTGCGCGGCACCAGCCGGGAGACGCAGACCACCACCAGCCGGTCCGCCAGCCCGAGCCGACGGCGGACCTCGGCGCCCCCGGAGCCCGGGTGGAAGGTCGTCTCGTCCACGCCCGGCGGCAGCTGCACCATCCGGGCCGCGGCCTGCGGCCCGACCGCGGCGGCGATCCGGGAGCGGGTGTACTCGCCCAGGTAGGTCAGCACGTCGGTGCCCGCGCCGATCCGGCGCAGCAGCTGCCGGGAGCCCGGCAGCTGGGCCCAGGCGGCCTCGTGCCCGTGGGTCATGCCGAGCAGCCGCCCGGCCCCGGCCCGGCGCAGGGTGGGCGCCATCAGGCCGAGCGGGGCGGCGGCGCCGAACCAGACCGAGTCGCATTTCTCGGCGCGCAGGATCTCGGCGGCCCGCCGGGTGACCCTGGGTGTGGGAACCATCACCTTCGTCCGGTCCCGGATCACCGGGAACGGCTGCTCGGCGTCGAAGCGCCGCACCTCGCTGCCGTCGCGCCAGGTCGAGGCGTACACCACGATGCTTCCCGCGGGCTGACGGACGGCCATGTTGTGGACAAAGGCCTGGATACCCCCCGGACGGGGCGGGAAGTCATTGGTGACGATCAAGGTTCTGTGCATCAGGCCACGGCTCGCTCGGTCGGGGGGTGCTCGGTGTACCGCTGGGTGATCCGTACGATAGGTCAACACCATGACCCGCCGGGAACGGAACCGCGCACGGCAACCGTTTGACCCCCGGGTCAGTCCTAGTACCTAGGCCGCTGTGCACCACGGCCCGGGCGTCCGTCAGTACGACGCCTCCGGTGAGGACGTCCGAGACGAACGAGGGAGCGCAGTGGAATTGGCCCCGGCCACCGAGCCCGGTTCTTCGCGCGGCCGGCTCGGCCGCCCGCTCGGGGCGCTCGCCGCACTCGGCGCGACCTGGCTGGCCACCCGCACCGTACTGGTGCTGCTGATCACCGGCGTGCTGAAGTCACCCGGCGGCGATGTCACCGCCGACGTGTGGATGATCTACCACGCCTGGTACGGCGTGCTGCAGACCGGCACCTTCCCGTTCGACGACGTGACCTGGCAGTACCCGCCGGGCGCCGCCCTGGTGATCCTGCTGCCGGGCCTGCTGCCCTGGTCGTACCTGGTCTCGTTCTGGGTGGTCTGCGGGATCGCCGACGCCGCCGCGGCCGCGCTGCTGGTGCGGACCGGCCTGCGCCGGGGCCGGGCGCTGACCGGCGCCTGGATGTGGGTGGTGGGCGTTCCGCTGCTCGGCCCGATGATCTACAACCGCTTCGACATGATCGTCACCGCGGTCGCCCTGGCCGGCCTGCTGGCGCTGATCCGCCGTCCGGCGGTCGGCGGGCTGCTGCTGGGGCTAGGCGGCATCGTCAAGGTCTGGCCGCTGCTCGGCCTGATCGGCACCCCCTCCGGTCGCAGGACCCGCCGTTCCTGGACGCTGGCGGGGGCCACCGCCGTCTCGATCGGCTTCCTGCTCGCGGCCGGCATGAACGGCGCCTTCGACTTCCTGGCCTTCCAGAAGGACCGCGGCATCGAGGTCGAGTCGGTCGGCGCGCTGCCGCTGCACTTCGCCCGGATCGCCGGGGGCTGGGACGGCAAGGTCACCATGAACTACGGCTCCCCCGAGATGCTCGGACCGTGGGTCAGCGTGATCAGCAAGGTGATGATGGCCGGCACCGTGCTGGGGTTCCTCTGGCTGCTGCTGTGGCGCTTCACCTCCAAGCGCCGCAACGCGGCCACCATGTACGACGCGGCGCTGTGCGCGCTGCTGATCTTCGTGGTGACCAGCCGGGTGATCAGCCCGCAGTACCTGGTCTGGCTGATCGGCGTCGCGGCGGTCTGCCTGACCGTACGCGGCACCAGCCAGCGGCCCGTGGCGCTGCTGATCCTGATCGCCTGCCCGCTGACGCTGGTCGAGTTCCCGACGATGTTCACCCAGGTCCTGGCCAGCGACCCCTGCGCGATCACCGTGCTGGCCGCGCGCAACCTGCTGCTGCTGTCCGCCGCCGTGCTCTCCTGCGTCCGGCTCTGGCGCTCCACCCGCGGCGGGGCGCCGCTGCCCGCGACCGTGGTGCTGGACCGCGAGCCCGCCGCGCTGCCCGGCTCGGGCTACCCGGTGCGCCCGGGCATCGCGTACGAGCAGGACCTGCTGGACGGCATCGACCACCCGGGGACGCCGGCCGAGCAGCGGCGCTGAGCAGCGGCGCCGCTGCTCGGCACCGAGCGGGCCGTCGCCCCCCGGGGGGCACCGGGCCTCAGTCCTTCAGCGCCGCCACCTCGTCCAGCCAGAGCCGGGTGAACTCGGCCAGGCCGACACCCAGTTCGGCGCGCAGCAGCCGGTCCGTACGGCGCTCGCGGTCCTCGCCCTGCCCGTCGGCCGCGCCGATCGCCCGATAGAAGGCGACCAGCCGCTGCGGCCCGTAGCGGCCCGCGATCAGCTCGCAGGCCAGCCAGGACTGCTCGTAGGCCTGGGCGATGCCGGTGGCGCCGGCGGCGAAGTCCCGGTCGGCGGGCAGGTCGGCGGGCAGCCGCCCGGCGGCGACGTCCCGGGCCAGCTCGGGGGCGATCTGCCGCGGGACGCGGCCGGAGTCGCGGTAGGCGGTCCAGTCGGCGACGCCCTCGGAGAGCCACAGCGGTGTCCAGGCCCGGGTGTCGGACCTGGTCGCGACGTGGGTGGCCTCGTGCGTGATGACCACCTGTCGGCCGAAGTCGCTGAGCCGTCCGTACGCCTCGGGGTTGACCAGCACCCGGTCCGCCGGGGTGTGCCGGGGCGCGCCGGGGGCGGCCACGGTGACCGCCGCCATGCCCGCCCAGCCCGCCGGGTCGCCCTCCAGCAGCCGGGCGAACCGCTCCTCGGTACCGGGCAGTTCGAGCAGCAGCCGGCCGGGCCAGGCGCCGCCCCAGACCTCCTCGACGGCCGGTACCGCCCGGTCCCCGACCGCGACCAGCCCGGCCGGGTCGGGGCCGTCGGCCGACCCGAGCACCAGGCAGCGCGCGCCGACCGCCGACCGCCCCGCGCCGAAGTCCCACGGCGCCGGCGGCCCGCTCGCGCTCTCCTCGCGCTCGACCCGCCAGCCGTCCCCGGCCCGGGCCAGCTCGATCCGGCGCGGGTACACCACGGGGTAGTCGTCGTAGTCGGCGATCCGCACCGCCAGGTCGGCCGCGGCGGTCAGCCGGTCCGGCCCGCCGCCCGCGGCGAGCACCAGGTTGCGGTAGGCCGCCTCGGCCACCGGCAGCCCCGACCGGGCCGGCAGCGAGCGCGCCCGCTCCGCCAGCACCGCCGCCACCTCGCCGCGCCGGTCGGCCGCCTGGCGGGCCGGTGCCGCCGCCGGGGCGACCGGCGGCAGCGACAGCTGGGCCAGCCCGCCGGCCGCGAGCAGCAGCGCACCCCGCCGGGACAGCGTGCGGCGGGTCCTGTCCGTCGGGTGGGGGTCGTGGGGGCCCGCTATCGGGTGGGGGTCGTGGGGGCCGGGCGGCGACGCGCTCAGAGCCGGACCACCCCCGAGACCGGCATGGCGTTGACGCTCTCGTAGCGGACCTTGGCGCCCGGGTAGGGGGCGTGCACGATCACGCCACCGCCGGCGTACATGCCGACGTGGTGCATGTCCCGGTAGAAGATCACCAGGTCTCCCGGTCGCGCTTCGGAGAGGCTGATCCGCTGGCCGGCGTACGCCTGGGCCTGCGAGGTGCGCGGCAGGGTCACTCCGGCCTGCCGCCAGCTGTAGTACATCAGACCGGAGCAGTCGAACGCACGGGGCCCGGTGGCCCCGTAGACGTACGGCGCGCCGACCATCCGGACCGCGGCCGCCAGCGCGGCGGCCCCGCGCTCGGAGGCGGGCGGGGCGGAGCCGAGGTCCAGCCGGTCGGTGCCGCGGGTGGCGCGCTGCTCGGCGTCCCGGGCGTCCTGGGCGGTCATCCTGGCCCGCTCGACGGCGCCCAGGCCGTTGAGCAGCTTCTGTGCCGTGGTCAGCCGCTGCTGGATCTGCTGCTTGCTGTCGGCGAGCGAGCGGCGGGTCTGGTCCAGCTCGGCGAGCTTGCCGGCGGCCTCGGCGCGCCGTTGGTCGAGCCGGCGCTGGCGGGTGACCAGCTCGTGCAGCGTCTCCTGCTGCCGCTGCGTCGCCTGGCCCATGGTTCGGGCGCGGGCGAGGTAGTCCTCCGGGTCGGGGGACAGCATCAGCCGGGCGGTCTGGGTCATCCCGCCGCCGCGGTACTCGGCCCCGGCCACGGTCGCCAGGTCGCCGCGCAGCTCGTTGAGCTGGTCCTGGGCGACGGCGATCTCGCCCTGCAGGATCGTGGTCTCCCCCTGGAGCCGCCGCTGGGCCTCCTGGGCCGCGTTGTACCTCTCCGAAGCCTGCTCGGCCTCGTCGTAGAGCTGCTCGACCTGTGTCTTGACGTCCTTGCGGTCGGCCGGGTCCGGGCTGCCGGGGGCGGCGTGGGCGCTGCCGCCGGTCGCCATGCCGAGCGCGGTGGTGGCCGCCGCCGTCAGCACCAGCGCACGGACGAGCAGTTGGGAACGGCGGTGCACGGGCATGGTGGCAGCGGCTCCAATCCTGCGGCGCGGCCCCGCCGCCGCCCCACTGCGGGCGGTCGTCGAGCGGGAGTCCGGTGGCAGACGTTAGCGAGTCCGGGCAAGCGAGTCCAAACCCCTCCGGACCCGAATATTTGACCCGTAATCGGACATCAGCCCGAGCCGCCGAAAAAGCCGCAGGCCCGGCCTTCCGTGGAGGAAGACCGGGCCTGGAAGCGCCGAGTACGGATCAGACCCGCACGATGCTGGTCAGCGGCATGTTGGTGACGGCCTCGTAGCGGACCGAGGCACCCGGCTTGGGCGCGTGCAGCACCTGGCCGTTGCCGGCGTAGATGCCGACGTGGTGGGCGTCCCCGAAGAAGATCAGCAGGTCGCCGGGCTGGGCCTGGGACAGGTCGCTGCCGATCCGGGTGCCGGCGTGCGCCTGCTCCTGCGAGGTGCGCGGCAGCGAGACGCCGACCTGGTTGAACGCCCAGACCATCAGGCCGGAGCAGTCGAAGGAGGACGCGCCGGTGGCGCCCCACACGTACGGGCTGCCGACCTTGGAGGCGGCGGCGGAGAGCGCGGCTGCACCGCGCGAGCTGCCGGGGGCGACCGGCTTGGCGACCGGCGAGGCCGGGGCCGGGGCCGAGCCCGCGGAGAGGTCGGTGCGGCTGTTGTCGCGGGAGGCGCGGTCGGCGGCCTGCTGGGCCTTCACCGCGGCGTCGGCCTGGGCCTTGGCGTCGGCGGCGGCCTTCTCCTCGGCCGCGCGCAGCGCCTGGCGCTCCTGCTCGGTCAGGGTGTTGAGCAGGTCCTGGGCGGCCTTCAGCTTGTTCTGGACCTCGTCCTTGGAGGCCTTCAGCTGCTGGGTGGTCGACTCCAGCTCGGCGAGCTTGCCCTGGGCCTCGGTGCGGTCCTGGTCGAGCTTGCGCTGCTGCTCCTGGAGCACCTTCAGCTGGTTCTTCTGGGTGTCGCCGGCCTGGTTCAGCGCACCGGCCTGGTTGAGGAAGCTGTCCGGGCTGGACGAGAACATCAGCTGCACGGTCGGGGATATGCCGCCGTTGCGGTACTGCTCCCCGGCGATCTCGGCCAGGCCGCCCTGCAGGTCGGTCACCTGGTCCTGCTGACGGGCCACCTGGTCCTGCAGGCCGGAGACCTGCTTCTCCAGCGTCTGCTGCTTCTCCTGGGCGGCGTTGTACTGCTCGGTCGCCACCTCGGCCTGCTCGTTGAGCTGGTCGACCTGCTCCTTGACCTGGTCCTTGGTCGGCTGCGGGTCGGCGTGGGCGCCGGACTGCGCGGAGAGGGCGACGGCTGCGGCGGCGACACCGGTCAGGATCGAGACACGGGCGCGGCCGGCTGGCTTGGGACGACGATGGGACGCCACGAAGGCGGGCTCCTTCTTCCTACGTCCGCCTACCGGGTGAGCTGACGGGTTCGGGCCGGAAGCATGCCCTACGACGCCTCACGGCCGTTCCAGCGGCCGACCTGGCGCCGATTCACCCCGGAGGAACGTGGTTCCCCGGCTCCGCTGCGCAGCACCCCCGACTACTGGGCTCCCCTGTCGGGCAGTCGCTTCGACCTGCCCCGCTGCCTCGCGAACTCGACGGTAGCCACCGCCGCCACCCCGGCTGGGTGATCGACACTGCGATGGCTCGGTGCATGACCCTAGTAACTGAACCGTGATCGGTTCAAATCCTTGTCAGAAAAAAGACGGAAGATTACCCAAGTTCTTTTGTGAAAATGACCGATGGTAACCGCCGCCCCACGCAAGGCTGATCAGGTCTCACCCGATACTCGCGAAACGGTCGAAAACCCGAACGCCACCCCCGATCGGGGGTGGCGCGGATCACAGGGCTCGGGCGAACCCCTTCGGCGTGTCGGGCCGTCAGACCCGGCGGATGGTGTTGATCGGCATCGCGTCGGCCTTCATCACCTTCACCACGTCACCGGTGTGCGGCGCGTGGACCACCATGCCGTTGCCGATGTACATCGCGACGTGGTGCATGTCGGGGCCGTAGATGACCAGGTCGCCCGGCTGAGCCGCCGCCAGTCCGGGCACCGCGGTGCCGTAGTGGCCCTGCTCCTGCGAGGTGCGCGGCAGCGAGACGCCGGCCTGGCCGTACGACCAGACCATCAGGCCCGAGCAGTCGAAGGTGCTCGACCCGGTGGCGCCCCACACGTACGGCGAGCCCTGCTTGCTCATCGCCTTGGCGAGGGCCACGGCCGCGTAGCCACTGGCCGGCGGCAGGCTGCTCAGGTCGACCCGGTCGCTGCCGCGCGAGGCCCGGTCGTCCTGCGCCTGCTGGGCCTTCAGCGCGGTGCGCTCGGCGGCGCTCAGCGAGTTCATCAGGTCCTGGGCGGCCTTCAGCTTGGTGTTGACGTCCGCCTTGGCCTGGTTCAGGTCCTTGGTGGTGGTGTCGAGCGAGGCCAGCACGGCGGCCGCCTCGGTCTTCTCCTGGTCCAGCCGGCGCTGCTGGTCCAGCAGCCCCTTGAGCGCCTCCGCCTGGGTGGTGCTGGCCTGCTGGACGGTGGAGGCCTTCTCCAGGTAGCCGGACGGGTCGGAGGAGAGCATCAGCTGGACGGACGGGTCGATGCCGCCGGTGCGGTACTGCTCGCCCGCCACCTCGGCCAGGCCGGCCTGCAGCTGGGTCATCTGCTCCTGGCCGCGGGCCACCTGGTCCTGCAGCTGGTCGGCCTGCTTGCGCAGCTGCGTGGCCCGCTCCGTGGCGCCGTTGTACTTCTCTGCCGCCTGCTCCTGCTCTTGCTGGAGTTGGTCGATCTGCGCCTTGACGTCCGTTTTGTTCGGCTGCGGCGCGGCGTGCGCGGCTACCTGGGCGGAGAGTGCGACCGCGGTCGCAGCGGCCGCGGTGAGCACGGAGACCCGCGCGCGGCTCGGCTGCTTGGGACGGCGGTGGGAGGCCAAGGGACCGGCTCCTTCTTCCAACGGACTCACCCGATTGGATGAGATTCCGGAAAATAGGTTTGACGCCAGACCCTAGTGCGGATCTATCCGCTTTGCCACTCCCCCGAAGGCGTGAACTCTGTTTCCCACACCGACTTCACCGGACCCGCACACCACCACGGACCCAAGGCTGACCAGGAGTCATCCTACGCGGCCCGCGCTCAGGGCCGGGCCAGCCGGTTCAGCAGCAGCACCGAGGCGACCGGGCGCGCGCCCGCCTTCCGCACGCCCTCCGCGACCTCCCGGTCGGCGGAGACCACCACCACCGGACGGCCCTGCGGCTCGGCCCGCACCAGACGGCGAATCAGCTCGTCCGCGGTCTCCCCGGTCCGGCTGAACCGTACCCGGACCCCGCGCGGCGGTGCCATGATCACCGGAACGTCCAGGTCCTGCCCGTCGAACACACAGGTGACCTCCGCCTGGGTGCGCTGGGCCAGCATCGCCAGCCCGCCCAGCAACCGGATCCGCTGCTGCTCCAGCGGCAGCGTCGGATAGCCGGTCTTGGTCACGTTGTAGCCGTCCACCACCAGGTGCACCTGCGGGATCGCCAGCAGCTGGTCCAGCAGCGCCGGGTCGTCCTCGGCCAGCCCGCGCCGCGCCACGTCGTGCGGCGAGGCCGCCCCCGGCACCACCGCCTCCACCAGGTCCGCCGGGCGGATCTGGGAGACCGGCAGCGCCAGCTCCCGCTGCAGCCCCTGGGCCGACTGCAGCACGGTGTCCAGCAGCAGCCGCAGCCGCATGTCCTCGACGCTGCGTCCCTCGCGAGCCGACCGGCGGCCCTGCTCGGCGGCGTTCTCCAGCTCGGAGACCCGGTGCTTGAGCCGCCGCGCCTCGGTCTCGGCCGCACTGCGCTCGGCCGCGCCCTGCGCCTTCGCGGCCTCCAGCTCCCCGGCCAGGCGGCGCGCCTCGGCCTGCGCCCGGCGGGTGTCACTCTCCAGCGACCGCACCTTCTTGCGCAGCGACTCGGCCTCCCGCCGGACGCCCTCGAACTCCGCGCGCTGCCGCTCCAGGTCCGCCCGTGCGGCGGCCCGCACCTCGGCCAGCTCGGCCTGCAGCTTCTCCGCGAGCCGGGCCGCCTCCGCGGCCGCGTCCTCGGCGCCTGCCCGCTCGACCTCCTCGCCGACCTCGGCGACCAGCCGGCTCCAGCCCGCCGAACGCACCAGGTAGGCGGCGGCGGCGACGTCCATCGGATCGGCGGCGCCCGGGACACTGCCCGACTCCAGCGCCCTCACCAGGTCCGGCTGCCCCAGCCGCAGCCGCTCCGCTATCCGCACCCGGAACGCCGGCTCCGCCTCCAGCGCGGCCGCCAGCGCGGTGGCCGCGTACTTGGCGCGCCGCGCGGGGGTGAACTTCACGTACTGACGCAGGCTCTGCGGGAGCTCGCCCGGCGGCAGTCCGCCCAGCGCGTCCGAGGCCAGCCCGACCACGCGTCGGCGCACCCCCTCGGGCAGCGGCCGGTCCAGCTTCTCGGCGACGTGCTCCGACCCGGGCTCAGCGGACTCGGAGGGCTCAGGGGACTCAGAGGTGTCAGGGGTGTCTGGAGTGTCTGGGGTGTCTGGGGTGTCGGGCGCAGCGCTCTCCGCCGGTCCCGTCCCGGCGTCCGGCACCTGCTCCTGCGCAGCGGGCCGAAGCCCCTGCGCTTCGCCGGGCTCCTTCGCTGCGTCCACCACGTCCTCGGCTCCGATCCTGTTTCCGGCGGGTACGGCCGCGACCGCCCCCTGTCGTCACGCTCCGTGCGTCTTGTCTGTATTGTCCCGTGCGGCGGACGGGCGCGCGGCGCACCGCCCACCACACCGGCGGGGATCAGCCCTGCTCGGTCGGGGCCTCCGCGCCCTCGGCACCCGGGCGGGCCACCAGCTCGACCTGGTCCACGGCGTTGCACCAGCGGCAGCGCACCGACTCGATGGTCTCGCTCAGCACCTCGGTCTCCTCGACCTTGGAGTCGCCGGCCAGGTCGAAGTGCAGGAACTCGGTGACCCGCGCGCTGCGGGTGACATCGAACCGGGTGAGGTTGCCGCACAGCGTGCAGCGCCAGCGCGTCTCGGCGGTCAGGGCGGGGACGGTCATCGGGGGGTCCTCTCGGGTGGTCCCTGCGTGGGCCAGGCGCTCCCCCCGGAGCCCCGGCATCGGCGGCGGGAGGCGGGATTGCCCGCCCCAAGCCTATTGCCTGGGGCAACCATCGCGACCACCGGTCAGCGGAATAGCGGGGCTAGTCCACCTGCCGTAAACCGCCGTGTCACCTGCGGCGCCCGGAGGGATGCTTGGCCGCATGGCGCTCGCGGCCCCCGACCACACCGCCGAGCGGGGCGGCCGGCCGGAGGCGGCCGCCCCGGCGGTCACCTACGCCCTGATCGCGGTCAACACCCTGGTCTTCCTGCTCGGCCCGGCCGCCGGACTCAATCCGCTGTACGGCACCGGCCAGGCCCGGGTCTGCGCGGAGCAGCGGTACGAGCAGCGCTGGGGCGCCGTCCCGGCCGAACTGCTGACCGGGCGGCCGCTGACCGCCGCGCAGTTGACGGAGGCCCCCGACCCGGTCCCCGGCTGCCCGGCCGCCCCGACCCCGGGCAAGCACCCGGCGCTGTCCGCCCTCACCGGCCTCTTCCTGCACGCCGGCTGGCTGCACCTGCTGGGCAACCTGCTCTTCCTCCACGTCTTCGGCCCGGCCGTCGAACGGCGGCTGGGCCGGGCCCGGTACGCCGTCTTCTACCTGGCGGCCGGCAGCCTGGCCACGTACGGCTTCGCGCTCGCCGAGGCGCACGCGCCGGATTCCACCCGGGTGCTCATCGGAGCGTCCGGCGCGATCTCGGCCGTCCTGGGCGCCTATCTGCGCCTGCACCCGCGCGCCCGGGTGACCACCCTCGTCCCGCTGTTGTTCTTCCTGCCGCTGCGCTTCCCGGCCTGGCTGGTGCTCGGCCTCTGGTTCGCCCTGCAGTGGTGGTCGGTGCATTCGGCGGGCCCCGGGGTGGCCTACCTGGTCCACGTGATCGGCTTCTCGGCCGGCTTCCTCTACACCTGCACGGTGGTTCGCCACCCCTCGCGACGACCCGGCTGACGCCCGATACGCTGGCGGCACCCCACAAAGGAGCCCGAACAGTGATCACCGCCATCGTCCTGATCAAGACCAGTGTCGACCGCATCCCGGAGATCGCCGAGGCCATCGCCGCCATCGAGGGCGTCAGCGAGGTCTACTCGGTGACCGGCGGATACGACCTGGTGGCGATGGTCCGGGTGCGCCGCCACGACGACCTGGCCGAGGTCATCCCGGGCCGGCTCAACAAGGTCCCGGGCGTGGCCCACACCGAGACCCAGATCGCCTTCCGCACCTACTCCCAGCACGACCTGGAAGCCGCCTTCGCCCTCGGCCTGGACGAGTAGCGGGGCCGGGGCCTCAGCCCTCCCGGCGGGTGTCCACGACGCAACGCCCGCCCTCGTTGCGGTAGTTCCAGGCCGCGCCGTCCGTGACCAGCTCCCGAACGGCGGTCAGGAAGCGGTCGATGTGCTCGTCCGGCGTCCCGGCGCCGAAACTCACCCGGATCGCGTTCAGGCTGCGCTCGCCCGGCAGCGAGGGCTCCGGCGCACCGCACTCCGACGGCGGGGTGTCCTCGTCACCGAGCAGGGTCCGCACCAGCGGGTGGGCGCAGAACAGGCCGTCGCGCACCCCGATGCCGTACTCGGCGGACAGCGCGGCCGAGAAGTGCGAGCTGTTCCAGCCCCGGACGACGAAGGACAGCACGCCCACCCGGGCGGAGCCGGCGCCGAACAGGTTCAGCACCTTGACCTGGGGGATCCGCGCCAGCCCCGCGGTCAGCCGGTCGACCAGCTGCCGCTCGCGGGCCTCCAGCGCGTCGAAGCCGGCCTCGCTCAGCGCCCGGCAGGCCGAGGCGATCGCGTAGGCGCCGATGACGTTCGGCGAACCGGCCTCGTGCCGGGCCGGGCCGGTGTGCCACTGCACGGCCACCGAGCCGTCCGTCTCCCGGGCCACCGTGCGGGTTGCTCCGCCGCCGGCCAGGTACGGCTCGGCCGCGTCCAGCCAGTCCGCCCGGCCGGCCAGCACCCCGGCGCCGAACGGCGCGTAGATCTTGTGGCCGGAGAAGGCGATCCAGTCGACGTCCAGCTCGCGCACCGAGACCCGGTGGTGCGGGGCCAGCTGGGCGGCGTCCAGCACCACCCGGGCGCCGTGCCGGTGCGCGGTCTCGGTCAGCTCGGCGACCGGCCACAGCTCGCCGGTCACGTTGGAGGCGCCGGTGACGCAGAGCAGCTTGGGCCCCTCGGGCGCCTCGGTGAGCGCGGCGTCCAGGGCGGCCACCGCCTCGGCCCGCGAGCGCGGCGCGCGCAGGTAGGTGACGCCCAGTCCGGCGTGCGCCCAGGGCAGCAGCGAGGCGTGGTGCTCGGTCTCGAAGGCGAACACCCGGGTGCCGGCCGGAACGGCGCCGGCGAGCAGGTTGAGCGAGTCGGTGGTGGCCCGGGTGAAGACCACCTGGTCGCCCTCGCGCAGGTCGAGGAACTCGGCGACGGTGCGGCGGCTCTGCTCGAAGAGGTCGGTGGACAGCTGCGAGAGGTACCCGGCCCCGCGGTGCACGCTGCCGTAGTACGGCGCGTAGGCGGCGACGTCGTCCCACACCCGCTGCAGCGCCGGCGCGCTGGCCGCGTAGTCGAGCGCCGCGTAGCCGACCTTGTCACCGCTGGCGAGCGGGACCTGGACGTCGGCGCCGAGGACCGCGAGGGGGGTGCCGATCTCGGTGGCGATTTCGGTGGAGAGAGACATGAGGATGCACTCCTTCGGGGGTATGGGACCCCGGGAGTGCCAAATCGTCGGGCGTCCGCGCTTGCCGCACGGACGGTTTGCCGTGGCGACCCGGTCCTCACCCAGGGCACCCCGCCACGGACGGAGGGTTGCCGGACAGCAAGCTGGGGCTTTGGCGCTGTCACTCATGACCTGCCGAAGACTCTAGGTCGGGTCCAGCGGGTGGTCAAACGGGCATCCACCATCCGGACAGCCGGGGAGCCCGCGCCGGCGTACCGGCGCGGGCTCCCAACTACCGCTTCAGCTCCGGCTGGTGGCCTCCGACCAGCGCCGCAGCAGGTCCTGCGCGGCGCCCGAGTCGATGGCCTCCGCCGCCCGCGCCATGCCCGCCGCGAGCTGCTCCGCCAGCGGCGCGTCGCCCAGGTCGAGCGCGACCAGCGCCGCCGCCGTGTTCAGCAGGACGGCGTCCCGCACCGGCCCGCGCTCGCCCGCCAGCAGCCGGCGCGCGACCTCGGCGTTGTAGGCGGGGTCCCCGCCGCGCAGCGTCTCGATGCCGACCAGTTCGATGCCGACCTCCCGCGGGTCGAAGGAGGTCTCGGTGACCACCCCGTCGCGCACCACCCACACCCGCGAGGTGGTGGTGATGGTCAGCTCGTCCAGCCCGTCGTCGCCGCGGAAGACCAGCGCCGTCGAGCCGCGCCGGGCGAGCACGCCGGCGATCAGCCCGGCCAGCCGGGTGTCGAAGCAGCCGATGGCGTGGGAGGTGACCTTGGCCGGGTTGGTCAGCGGGCCGAGGATGTTGAAGGCCGTCGGCACCCCGAGGTCGCGCCGGGCGGTGGCGGCGTGCCGCATCGAGGGGTGGAACTTCGCCGCGAAGCAGAAGGTGAGTCCGACCTCCTCGGCGACCTGGGCGACCCGCCGGGCGGAGAGGTCCAGCGCCACGCCGAGCTTCGCCAGCACGTCCGAGGACCCGGTGGACGAGGAGGCGGCCCGGTTGCCGTGCTTGACCACCTTGGCGCCGGCGGCCGCCGCGACGATCGCCGACATCGTGGAGATGTTGACGGTCTTCGCCCGGTCGCCGCCGGTGCCGACGATGTCCACCGCCGGGCCGGGGATCTCCAGCGGTTCGGCGTGCGCGTACATCGCGTCCACCAGACCGGTGACCTCGTCGACCGTCTCGCCCTTGGCCCGCAGCGCGATCATGAAGCCGGCCACCTGGGCGGGGGACGCCTCGCCGCTCATGATCCGGTCCATCGCCCACGCGGTGGACGAGCGGTCGAGGTCCTCCCCCCGCAACAGCGCCGCCAGGATGTCCGGCCAGGAGCGGACCACCTGCGCGGGGTCGCTACCGCCGTTCGCAGGGTTCACGTTCACCATGGCTGACTCCAGCTGTTGTCGGTTCCCCCGCTCCGGGGGACGTCCGTACGGTTGGGAGCCAGCCTATCCAGCGGCGGGGCGCCTACGGCCCTGTCTTCTCTAGTACTGAGACACCGCCGCTCAGCGGCCGGCCGGAGCCCGCTTCGCCAGCCGTGCCCGCAGCAGGGTGGCGACCGCCTCGGCCAGCGCCACCGGGTCCACCGGTCGGGAGATCGCGGCATCGGCCCGGCTCCAGGCGGCGAGCCAGGAGTCCTGCGGCCGGCCGATCAGCACCAGCACCGGCGGGCAGCCGTAGATCTCGTCCTTCAACTGGCGCCCGAGCCCCAGCCCGCCGGCCGGGACCGCCTCGCCGTCCAGCACGCAGAGGTCCACGCCGCCCTTCTCCAGTGCCTTGAGCACCGCGGGGGTGGTCGCGCACTCCAGGTAGGACAGCTCGGGAAGATCCTCGGCAGGCCGGCGGCCGAGCGCCGTCAGCACCTGCTCGCGGGTGTTGCGATCGTCGCTGTAGACGAGGACGGTGAGCGTCTCATCGGTCGTGTACGCCATGGACCCTGCTCCCTCAAGTGTGATCCGGACCACGTTCGCCTGATCCGGATGCTACTCCCGATCACCCTCCGCCGAGGGCCCCTCGCGCACGTTCCTGCTCAAGGCGCCGCGCCCTGGTCTCACCCGCCTGGAGGACGGCCCGTCACCCGGGCCCGCCCGGTCCACCCGTACGGCCGACCCCGGCCTCTCCCCCCCTACCTCCCGCGGCTACTCCGACCGTGCGGCGACGCGCCGGGCAACGGGGTCGTAGGCTGCCCCGAGGAACCGTCAGAAAAGGGACACGCCGCTGCTCAGCCCCCATCCGGGCACCCCGTCGCCCCCCAAGCGGGCATACCGCACGCACCGGACACTCCGAGGGACACCCCCCGGCGTGAAGACGGAATAAGGGACCGACATAATGTCCGTCGTGGCGACAGCAACAGCAGTAGAAACCGGGCACGCGCACGGATCGGTCAACCGGCCGAACATGGTCAGCGTCGGAACGATCGTCTGGCTCAGTTCCGAGTTGATGTTCTTCGCGGCCCTCTTCGCGATGTACTTCACGCTCCGCTCCGTCAAGGGAGCCGAGTTCTGGACCGAGAAGGCTCACGCCCTCAACGTGCCGTTCTCCTCGGTCAACACCACCGTCCTGGTGCTCTCCTCACTCACCTGCCAGCTCGGCGTGTTCGCCGCCGAGCGCGGTGACGTGAAGAAGCTCCGCATGTGGTTCATCATCACGTTCATGATGGGCGCGGTCTTCATCGGCGGCCAGGTCTTCGAGTACACCGAGCTGGTCAAGAAGGACGGCCTGTCGCTGTCCTCCGACCCGTACGGCACGGTGTTCTACCTGACCACCGGCTTCCACGGCCTGCACGTGACGGGTGGTCTGATCGCCTTCCTGCTGGTCCTGGGACGGACGTACGCAGCCAAGCGCTTCACGCACGAGCAGGCCACCGCCGCGATCGTCGTGTCGTACTACTGGCACTTCGTCGACGTCGTGTGGATCGGCCTGTTCGCGACCATCTACCTGATCAAGTAACCAGCTGATCAGGTCGCTGGCCACCGGCTGCGGCCCCCGCCCTCACCGGCGACGGGCCGCTTCTGCCGGTGCCGACGCTCCCACCGACCGACCGCGCGCGCAGCCCTTAGACAGGCAGCCTCGTGCCGGCCAGACCGGCCGCCGGGTGCACCCACCAGTCGACCAGATCCTGACACCGGGGTTATTCCGTGAAAAAGCTCTCCGCACGACGGCGCCACCCATTGGCGGCGCTGGTCGTCCTACTTCTCGCCCTGGCGGCAACCGGGGGGCTGTACGCCGCGTTCGCTCCCGCCGACAAGGCGCAGGCCGACGTCGCCGCGCAGTCGCTCGCGATCGATGAGGGCAAGAAGCTCTTCGCCGTCGGTTGCTCCTCCTGTCACGGCCTGAACGGCCAGGGCGGCAGTGACGGTCCTAGCCTGGTCGGCGTCGGCTCCGCCTCCGTCGACTTCCAGGTCGGTACCGGCCGCATGCCGGCCCAGCAGCCCGGCGCCCAGGTGCCGCGCAAGAAGAACATCTACACGCAGGCCGAGATCGACCAGCTCGCCGCCTTCGTGGCCTCCCTCGGTCCCGGCCCGGTGACCCCGAAGGAGGAGCAGTACACCTCGACCAACCCGGAGGACATCTCCAAGGGTGGCGAGCTGTTCCGCACCAACTGCGCCCAGTGCCACAACTTCGCCGGCCAGGGTGGTGCCCTGACCAAGGGCAAGTACGCCCCGTCGCTGGAGGGCGTGGACGCCAAGCACATCTACGAGGCCATGCAGACCGGCCCGCAGCAGATGCCGTCGTTCCCGGACACCACCATGCCCGAGGAGCAGAAGAAGCAGATCGTGGCCTTCGTCCGCCACACCACCAGCGAAGAGCCCAACCCCGGCGGTCTCACGCTCGGCAGCCTCGGTCCGGTGACCGAGGGCCTGTTCGGCTGGATCTTCGGTCTTGGCACGCTCATCGCGGTCGCGATCTGGGTCGCCGCCCACACCACCAAGGCCAAGAAGTCATGAGCCACGACATGTCAGAAGAGAAGCTCCCGGAGTCGCACGGCTCCGCCGGCGAGGTCGCCGACCACGGCAACCCCTTCGCCGACCCGGGCCTGCCGGCCCACGAGCCCCGTCGCACCGACATCGACGAGCGGGCCGCGCAGCGGGCCGAGCGCCAGGTGTCGCTGATGTTCGTGATCTCGATGCTCGCCACCGTCGGCTTCATCGCCTCGTACGTGGCCATCGACCCGGACAAGATCGTCTACATCTTCCCGCTGGGCAAGGTCAGCGCGATGAACTTCGCGCTGGGCCTGACCCTGGGCGTCGCCCTCTTCATGATCGGCGCGGGCGCGGTCCACTGGGCCCGCACCCTGATGTCGGACGTCGAGCTGCCGGCCGAGCGTCACCCGATCGAGGCCTCCGACGAGGTCCGCGCGGACGTCATCGACCAGTTCAAGACCGGTGCCGCCGAGTCCGGCTTCGGCCGCCGCAAGATGATCCGCAACACCCTCATCGGTTCGATGGCGCTGGTCCCGCTCTCCGGCGTGGTCCTGCTCCGCGACCTCGGCCCGCTCCCGGAGAAGAAGCTCCAGGAGACCGGCTGGAAGGAGGCGACCCCGGCCAAGCCGCTGCCGCTCGTCAACATGAACACCCTGCAGCCGATGAAGCCCGAGGACATCGCCATCGGTTCGCTGACCTTCGCCATGCCGGAGGGCCTGTCCACGCACGACGAGGACTTCCAGCAGCGGATCGCCAAGGACGCCCTGATGCTGGTGCGCATCGCGCCGGACGACATCAAGGACGACAAGTCCAGGGAGCTGGGCTTCGAGGGCATCCTCGCCTACTCCAAGATCTGCACCCACGTCGGCTGCCCGATCAGCCTGTACGAGCAGCAGACCCACCACGCGCTCTGCCCCTGCCACCAGTCGACCTTCGACCTGGCGGACGGCGCGCGCGTCATCTTCGGCCCGGCCGGTCACCCCCTGCCGCAGCTGAAGATCACCACTGACGACAAGGGCAACCTGGTCGCCACCGGCGACTTCGCGAAGCCTGTCGGCCCGAGCTTCTGGGAGCGTGCTCGATGAGTAGCGCGAGCAGCACCACCACCGGTGCCGCCAAGCCTTCCAGTACGCGTGCCAAGCCCACCAACAAGTGGGAAGCCGCGGCTGACTGGACGGACGGCCGGCTGGGGATCTACTCCCTCGCCAAGGCCAACCTGCGGAAGATCTTCCCGGACCACTGGTCCTTCATGCTGGGCGAGATCTGCCTCTACACGTTCGTCATCATCATCCTGACCGGTGTCTACCTGACGCTGTTCTTCAAGCCGTCGATGGCCGAGGTCGTCTACAACGGCTCGTACGTGCCGCTCAAGGGCATCGGGATGTCCGAGGCGTACGCCTCGACGATGAACATCAGCTTCGAGGTCCGCGGCGGTCTGCTGATCCGTCAGATCCACCACTGGGCCGCCCTGGTCTTCGTGGCCGCGATGCTCGTGCACATGATGCGCGTGTTCTTCACCGGCGCGTTCCGCAAGCCGCGTGAGATCAACTGGGTCTTCGGCTTCCTGCTGCTGGTCCTGGGCATGTTCGACGGCTTCTTCGGCTACTCGCTGCCGGACGACCTGCTGTCGGGTACCGGTATCCGCTTCATGGAAGGCGCGATCCTCGCCGTCCCGCTGGTGGGCACCTACGTCCAGATGTTCCTTTACGGGGGCGAGTTCCCCGGCACCGACATCATCCCGCGGTTCTTCACGATCCACGTGCTGCTGATCCCGGGCATCATGCTCGGCCTGCTGGTGGCGCACCTGATCCTGGTCTTCTACCACAAGCACACCCAGTGGGCGGGCCCGGGCAAGACCGAGAAGAACGTCGTCGGCATGCCGCTGATGCCGGTCTACATGGCCAAGGCCGGTGGCTTCTTCTTCCTGGTGTTCGGCATCATCGCCGCCATGTCGGCGATCGCCTCGATCAACCCGATCTGGGCGTACGGACCGTACCGTCCCGACCAGGTGTCCACCGACGCCCAGCCGGACTGGTACATGGGCTTCTCCGAGGGCCTGATCCGTGTCATGCCGGGCTGGGAGATCAGCCTGTGGGGCCACACCCTGAACCTGGGTGTGTTCGTCCCGCTGATGATCTTCCCGCTGGTCCTGGTCGCGATCGCGGTCTACCCGTTCGTCGAGGGCTGGATCACCGGTGACAAGCGCGAGCACCACATCCTGGACCGTCCGCGCAACGCCCCGGTCCGCACCGCCCTGGGTGCCGCCTGGATCAGCCTGTACCTGGTGCTGCTGATCGGTGGTGGCAACGACCTGTTCGCCACCCACCTGCACCTGTCGCTCAACGCGATCACCTACTTCGTCCGCGTCGGCTTCTTCGCCGTCCCGGTGATCGTCTTCATCATCACCAAGCGCTGGTGCCTCGGCCTCCAGCGCCGTGACAAGGAGAAGGTGCTGCACGGCCGCGAGACGGGTGTCATCAAGCGCCTGCCGCACGGCGAGTTCATCGAGGTGCACGCCCAGCTGCCGCAGAAGGACCTGCACAAGCTCACCGCGCACGAGCAGATCCAGCCGGTCCAGCTGCCGGCCCAGACGGACGAGAACGGCGTGGCCCGCAAGGCCGGCGTCGTCACCCGCACCCGGGCCAAGCTGTCCCGCGGCTTCTACGGCGAGGGCAGCCAGATCCCCAAGCCGACCGCCGAGGAGCACCACGAGATCACCAGCGGCCACGGCCACCACTGATCCCGTACCCGCGTCACCCCGAGGGCCGCTGACCAGAGTTCATCTGGTCAGCGGCCCTCGGGCTTTTCCGTATCCTCCGGTTCCGTACCCGCCGTCGCCCTCGCCCTCAGGAGCTTCCCGTGCAGCTGTCCGTCGACTCCGCGTCCGCCACTCCCCCGTACGAGCAGATCCGCGCCCAGATCGCGGAGCGGGCCCGTACCGGGGACCTGCCGACCGGGCTGAAGCTGCCCACCGTACGGGCCCTGGCCGAGGAGCTGGGGCTGGCCGCCGGCACCGTCGCCCGGGCCTACCGGGAGCTGGAGGCGGACGGCATCGTGGAGACCCACGGCCGGCGCGGCACGCTGATCGCCGCCGCCGGGGACACCGCGCACCGGCTGGCCGCCGCGGCCGCCACCGAGTACGCCGAGCGCGCGGACCGACTCGGGCTCTCCCACGCGGACGCCCTGGCCGCGGTGGTCACCGCGCTGGGGCTGGCCTACCCCGAGGCCTAGCAACGGGACCCGGCAGCAAGGCTCGGCAGTGGGGCCTGGCAGCGGGGCCCGGCGGGGGCTTCGCGGGCCCTCAGACCTCCGGGCGGATCATCCCCGCGGCCGGGGCCTGGCCGGCCGGTGCGGTGGTGCTGAGGGGCTGTCCGACGGCGCTGTGCTTGACCCAGTCCGTCCAGGTGACGTTCCAGTCCCCGAAGCCGTTGCCGAACGCCTCCATCCCGGCGCCGCGGCTGTTCACCACCGTCACCAGGTCCCCCACCCGGGTGTTCTCGTAGAACCACTTGGCGTTCTCGGTGCTCATGCCGGTACAGCCGTGGCTGACGTTCTCCACGCCCTGCGAGCCGACCGACCAGGGCGCCGCGTGGACGTACTCGCCGCTCCAGGTCACCCGGGTGGCCCACTGCACGTCGAGGTTGTACGACTCCGAGCTGCCGGCGGCTATGCCGATGGTCTCGCCGCTCATCCGGACGGACCGCTCCTGGCCGAGCACCACCTTGATGCCGTTGCGGGTGTCGAAGCCGGGCTTTCCGGTGGTGACCGGGATGGTCCGCACGACCTCGCCGTCACGCTTCAGGGTGAGCTCGTGGGCGGCCGCGTCGACCACCGACTCGACCCGCTCGCCTATCCGCAGCTTCAGCGAGCTGCGGTCGCCGCCGTAGAGGCCGTCCGCGATCCGGCTGCCGGTGTCGTCGAAGGCCAGCGTGACGGTCGTCCCGGCCGGCCAGTACTCCTCCGGGCGGAAGTGCAGGTTCTTGTCGTCCACCCAGTACCAGGCGCCGGTGACGGCGGGCTGGGAGGTGACGGTCAGGGCCTGCTCGACCTCCCGGCGGGCCTGCGGGTCCTTCACCGCCTCGGAGAGCTGCACGGTGAGCGGCTGGCCGACCCCGTAGACGCCGCTGCCGGAGGAGTCCGGGCCGAGCTTGGCGGTGAGCAGGCGCTGGGCGGCGAGGGTGCTGAAGTCTTCGGTGGTGTCGCCGCGGCCGCCCTTGCCGTCGTCGGCGGCGATGCGGACGGAGTACGTGGTGGCGGCCTTCAGCCGGCCGGTGGTCCGCCAGCTGCGCTGGTCGGCGGCGAGTTCGCCCGCGACCACCCGGCCGTCCGGGCCCACCACGGTGACGTCGGTGAGCCGGCTGCCCTGCACGGCCGTCACGGTGACCGGCTGGGCCGGGTCGACCTTGCCGTCCGCCGAGAGGTGGACCAGCGGGGCCGCGTCGATCCGGTGCGGCCCGGCGGACTCGTCGTCGCCGGACGAGCAGGCGGCCAGCGGGGCCAGTACTACGAGGGTCAGCGAGATGCTGCCTATAGCTGCGATTCCGCACCTGTCGGGCATGACCGCCTCCGGGGTTCGCACGATTGATCAGATCGTAGGAACGCCTACCGGCAGAGCGACATCCGAGGGACCCTCCGTTGACCCGGGAGAGTGAGACCGTCACCCCGGAGACGCAGCAGGGCCGGTCCCCCCGTGCGGGGGGACCGGCCCTGGTGTCGGATGCGGAACCCTACTGGTTCTGGTTCTCGCCCCGGTAGAACTCGAAGACCCATCCGAAGATGCCGATCGCGATGATCGGGGCGGCCCAGAACATCAGCCACCAGCCGAAGATCACGCCCATGAAGGCGAGCGCGCCACCGAGCGCCAGCGACAGCGGCTGCCAGCTGGTCGGGGCGAAGAAGCCCACCTCACCGGCGTCGTCCGTGACCTCGGCCTCGGGGTTGTCACCCGCGCCGCTGTCCACCCGGCGGGCGGTGAAGGCCAGGTAGTACCCGATGAAGGCACAGAGGGCGAAGGCGAGGAAGAGCGCGGTGGTACCGGCGGCCTCCAGGCCCGGGCCCGAGTTGTTGGTCCACAGGCCGTAGGTGATGGCCATGGCCAGCACGAAGACCGACAGGCCCAGGAAGATCTTTCCCTGTTCCTTCATCAGGCGTCACCCTCCTGCTTGCCCTTGCCCAGCTTCGGGGCGTCGTACTTCGCCGGGGTCACACCGGCGAGGTGCTTGGCCGGCTCACCGTGGTTCTCCAGGTAGTCCAGCGCGGCGATCTCCGGGTGGTGGAGGTCGAAGGCCGGGGATTCGGAGCGGATCCGGGGCAGGGTGAGGAAGTTGTGCCGCGGCGGCGGGCAGGAGGTCGCCCACTCGAGGGAGCGGCCGAAGCCCCACGGGTCGTCCACGGTGACCTTCTCGCCGTACTTGGCGGTCTTCCAGACGTTGTAGAGGAACGGCAGGATCGACAGGCCGAGCACGAAGGAGCCGATGGTCGAGACGGTGTTCAGGGTGGTGAAGCCGTCCGACGCCAGGTAGTCGGCGTAGCGGCGGGGCATGCCCTCCGCGCCGAGCCAGTGCTGCACCAGGAACGTCGTGTGGAAGCCGATGAACAGCGTCCAGAAGGTGATCCGGCCGAGCCGCTCGTCCAGCATCTTGCCGGTCATCTTCGGCCACCAGAAGTGGAAGCCGGCGAACATCGCGAACACGACGGTGCCGAAGACCACGTAGTGGAAGTGGGCGACGACGAAGTACGAGTCCGAGACGTGGAAGTCGATCGGCGGGGAGGCCAGCAGGACACCGGTCAGACCGCCGAAGAGGAAGGTGACCAGGAAGCCGACCGTCCAGAGCATCGGGGTCTCGAAGCTCAGTGAGCCCTTCCACATGGTGCCGACCCAGTTGAAGAACTTCACACCGGTCGGGACCGCGATCAGGAAGGTCATGAAGGAGAAGAACGGCAGCAGGACCTGCCCGGTGACGTACATGTGGTGCGCCCACACCGTCACGGACAGACCGGCGATCGCGATGGTGGCCGCGATCAGACCGGAGTAGCCGAACATCGGCTTGCGGCTGAAGACCGGGATGATCTCGGACACGATGCCGAAGAACGGCAGCGCGATGATGTACACCTCGGGGTGGCCGAAGAACCAGAACAGGTGCTGCCACAGCATCGCCCCGCCGTTGGCGGGGTCGAAGACGTGGGCACCGAACTTCCGGTCGGCCTCAAGGGCGAACAGCGCGGCGGCCAGGACCGGGAAGGCCAGCAGGACCAGCACCGAGGTCAGCAGGACGTTCCAGACGAAGATCGACATCCGGAACATCGTCATGCCCGGGGCGCGCATGCAGATGATCGTGGTGATGAAGTTGACCGCACCGAGGATCGTGCCGAAGCCGGAGAAGGCCAGACCCATGATCCACATGTCGCCGCCGACGCCGGGCGAGTGCACCGCGTCCGACAGCGGGGAGTAGGCGAACCAACCGAAGTTGGCGGCACCGTTCGGGGTCAGGAAGCCGGACACCGCGATGGTCGAACCGAAGAGGTACAGCCAGTACGCGAACATGTTCAGACGCGGGAACGCCACGTCCGGCGCGCCGATCTGCAGCGGCATGATCCAGTTCGCGAAGCCCGCGAACAGCGGCGTCGCGAACATCAGCAGCATGATCGTGCCGTGCATCGTGAACGCCTGGTTGAACTGCTCGTTCGACAGGATCTGGGTCCCGGGACGAGCCAGCTCGGCGCGCATGACCAGGGCGAGGATGCCACCGATCAGGAAGAAGGCGAACGACGTGCCCAGGTACAGGGTGCCGATCGTCTTGTGGTCAGTGGTGGTCAGCCACTTGATGATGGTCGAACCCGGCTTCCGGGTCCGCTGCGCCCCGACCGTGACGGCACCGGCGCCCCCGCCGGCCGCGGCGGGCTCGTTGAGGATGGTCACTTCTCTTCACTTCCCATGCCGATGAGGCCGGAGGGCACCGAGCCGTTCTGGCCCTTGGCGCGAAGCTCGGCCAGGTGCTTGTCGTAGTCGGCGCGGTCGACGACCTTGACGTTGAACAGCATGCGCGAGTGGTCGGTACCGCAGAGCTCGGCACACTTGCCCATGTACTCGCCCTTGACGGTCGGGGTGACCTCGAACTTGTTCACCACGCCCGGCACGACGTCCATCTTCATCATGAAGTTGACGGGCCAGAAGTCGTGGATGACGTCACGCGAGGTGAGACGGAACTGCACCGTCTCGTTGACCGGCAGCCAGAGCGTCGGAACATCCTTGGGCGTACCGATGTCGTACGCGGCGTCCTTGTTGGCCGGGTCGGGAGTCTCGGTGTTCTCGTAGTTGAACGCCCAGCTCCACTGGAAGCCGACCACGTTGACGTAGTGCTGCGGCTTCTCGGAGACGTGCGTCAGTTTGTTCTCGTCGCGGGCGACGAAGTAGAAGAGCACCGAGACGATGATGATGGGGACCGCGGTGTAGAGCGCCTCGATGGGCACGTTGTACCGGGTCTGCGGAGGGACCTCCACACCGGTGCGCTTGCGCCGGTGGAAGATCACGCTCCAGATGATCAGACCCCACATCAGTACGCCGACCACCAGCGCCGCGATCCAGGACCCCTGCCACATCCGGAGGACCAACGGCCCTTCCGTGGTGACGGGGCTCGGGAGGCCAAGCCTGGGGAGGTCGTTGGCCGAGCAGCCGGTGGCGGTCGCGATGACGAGGCCCAGTGCCAGCGCCTGAGGCAGCTTCCGCCGCATCGTGCGCCGCGGCGAGCGGTCGGAGCCGTTGGGACTCACGTAGCGCCTTCCCGAAGTCTCGCCCGCCTTCGCGTCGCCCCGAGGAGGATTGTGAGCCTCCCCGGCGACCCGACCACGGGCACGGTTTGAATGCTTATGCGGGCCAAACCCTACTCCAGCCTTATGCGCTCCTGACGGGCAGCCCCCGGTAACGCGCCGCCCGGTCGCCCGATCAGGCCCGGAAGGGGCTGCGTCGCAGGTCATCGTAGGCATTAGAGCTCCGTACGCCCGATCGGGGGATGACCTCGGGCAACGTCCATGACGACCCGTCGGACGCGGACGAAGCGGACATTCGGGGTGATCGACTGACGGTGGGTGAGCCGTGCGATCGGACCGGAAAGGGCCCGGGTGTGTCGTTAAATGTGACCGTGTACTTCGACGCGGCCTCGACGGCCCCTCTGCACCCCGTCGCGCGACAGGCGCTGACCGCCGCCCTCGACGAGGGCTGGGCCGATCCGGCCCGGCTGTACCGCTCCGGCCGGCAGGCCCGGATGCTGCTGGACGCCGCCCGCGAGACGGTCGCCGCGGTGCTGGGCGCGCGGGCCGACGAGATCGCCTTCACCGCGAGCGGGACGCAGGCCGTCCAACTCGGCCTGCTCGGCGCCCTGGCCGGGAACCGGCGGCGCGGCGGCCACCTGGTGCACTCCGCGGTGGAGCACTCCAGCGTGCTGCACGTCGCCGAGCGCCACGAGGCGGGCGGGGGCGAGGTCACGGTCGTCCCGGTGGACCGGGGCGGACGGGTCGACCCGGCGGCCTTCGGCGCGCTGCTGCGCCCGGACACCGCGCTGGCCGCGTTGCAGAGCGCCAACCACGAGGTGGGGACGGTCCAGCCGGTCGGCGAGGTCGCCGAATCGTGCGCCGCGGCCGGCGTCCCGCTGCTGGTCGACGCGGCGCAGAGCGCCGGGCGGGTGGACGTCCCGGCGGGCTGGTCGCTGCTGACCGCGAGCGCGCACAAGTGGGGCGGCCCGCCCGGGGTCGGGGTGCTGGCGGTGCGCAAGGGCGTCCGGTACGCCTCGCCGCTGCCGGCCGACGAGCGCGAGGGCGGCCGGGTGCCCGGCTACGTCAACGTCCCGGCGATCGTGGCCGCGGCCGCCTCGCTGCGCGCCGTACGGGCCGAGGCCGAGCAGGAGAACGCCCGGCTGCACGCCCTGGTGGAGCGGATCCGGGCCCGGGTGCCGCGGCTGGTGCCCGAGGTCGAGGTGGTCGGCGACCCGGTGCGGCGGCTGCCGCACATCGTCACCTTCTCCTGCCTGTACGTGGACGGCGAGGTGCTGCTGACCGAGCTGGACCGGGCGGGCTTCGCGGTCTCCTCCGGCTCCTCCTGCACCTCCTCCACACTGACGCCCAGCCATGTGCTGGCGGCCATGGGGGTGCTCACCGAGGGAAACGTCCGGATCTCGCTGCCGTACGGGACGGCCGAGGCGGACGTGGAGCGCTTCCTCGCGGTGCTGCCGGAGCTGGTGGCCGGGGTCCGGGCACCGCTCGGGCTGGACCTGCCGGCGCCCGAGGCCGCCCCGGCGGGCACGCTGCTGGTGATCGACGCGCTGGGCAAGCGGTGCCCGCTGCCGGTGATCGAGCTGGCGAAGCGGATCGGCGAGGTGCCGCCGGGCGGCACGGTCGCCGTGCTGGCGGACGACGAGGCGGCCCGGCTGGACATCCCGGCCTGGTGCGAGATGCGCGGGCAGGAGTACGCGGGCGAGGCCCCGGCCGCCGAGTACGGCGGCGACCGGGGCTCGGCCTACCTCGTCGTGCGGCGCACTACTTGACCAGGTGCGCGCGGATCTCGGCGGCCGCCTCGGCGCCGTAGGTGTCCTCGAAGCGCTTCAGGAAGCCGGCCGGGCGCAGCTCGTACTCCTGGGTGCCGACGGTCTCGATGACCAGGGTGGCGAGCATGCAGCCGAGCTGGGCGGAGCGCTCCAGGTCGAGGTCCCAGGACAGACCGGCGAGGAAGCCGGCCCGGAAGGCGTCGCCGACGCCGGTCGGGTCGAGCTTGGCCTCCTCCTTGGCGCAGCCGACCAGGATCGGCGCCTCGCCCTTGCGCTCGATCCGGACGCCCTTGCTGCCGAGGGTGGTGATCCGGGTGCCGACGCGGGTGAGCAGCTCCTCGGCGTTCCAGCCGGTCTTGGTCTCGATCAGCGCGGCCTCGTACTCGTTGGTGAAGAGGTACGCGGCGCCGTCCACGATGTCGCGGATGTCGTCGCCCTCCAGGCGGGCCAGCTGCTGGGAGGGGTCGGCGGCGAAGGCGTAGCCGCGGGTGCGGCACTCCTGGGTGTGGCGGACCATGCCCTGCGGGTCGTCGGCGCCGATCAGGACGAGGTCCAGGCCGCCGACGCGGTCGGCGATCGGCTTCAGCTCGATACTGCGGGCCTCGGCCATGGCGCCGGTGTAGAACGAGGCGATCTGGTTGTGGTCCTGGTCCGTGGTGCACATGAAGCGGGCCGTGTGCCGGGTCTCGGAGATGTGGACGGAGTCGCAGTCCACGTTGTTGCGCTCCAGCCAGCTGCGGTACTCGGCGAAGTCCGCGCCGGCGGCGCCGACCAGGATCGGGCGCAGCCCCAGCACACCCATGCCGAAGGCGATGTTCGGGGCGACCCCGCCCCGGCGGATGTCCAGGGTGTCGACCAGGAAGGACAGCGACACGGTGTGCAACTGCTCGGCGACGAGCTGGTCGGCGAACCGACCGGGAAACGTCATCAGATGGTCGGTGGCGATCGAGCCGGCGACGGCGATACGCACGGAAGGTCTCCTCAGGGTGGCTGTGGGGCCAGCGGGCAGGCGCGGATGAACCCACTCACGGTACCGGGCCCCGGGAGGTGCCCCCGCAAGAGTGCCGAAAGTTGCCGCCCGTACGGCCATGGTGGCACCCGTCGCCGTCGAACGTGTACTACCTCCGGGTAGCACTGGTGGGCGGGACGAGGCCCGGCCTAGGGTCGGCCCCAGGAGGCCCGCCGCGCGGGTGGGCCCCGACGTCGACCGTGGCAGCGCGGCCACGGCTCTGGATCGGAGCGATGCCCGATGAAGACCGAACACTCCCCGTTGCCTGGCCTGCGGGCCGAGGACGGCGAGACCCTCGACGCCCTGCTGGACTCCTCCCGGCGGCTGCGCCGGTTCTGGCCGCTGCTGGCGGCCGGCCCGGAGCCCACCGCCCCCGCGTCCGTCGGCTTCCGGGTCCCGTCCGGGGCGCAGCGGGTGGTCGCCGGGATGGCCGAGTACGGCTTCTGAGCCGGAGCCGGATCGAGACCCGGCCGGACCACAGCGGGACCGGACCACAGCGGGACCGGATCGAAATCTGGCCGGATCGGAGCGGAACCGGATCCGTCCGGGGCACGTCACATCCGCGCGGAGCGGCCGAGGAGGCGGCACCGCTGAGCTCTCGGGAGGATGTGCAGATGGATCTGGAGACGATGCCCCGGCGCGGTCGGCGGGCGATGGCCCTGGCGGGTCTGGCGCTGGCGGCGGTGGTGACGGTGGCCGGGTGCAACGGGGACGGCAAGTCCGCCTCGGACTCGGCGACGAGCGGCGCGGCCACCGGCTCCGCCTCGGCGAGTGCCTCCCCGCAGGCCCCGACGCCCTCCGGCGACCCGTCCGCGGCCCCGACGGGGAGCCCCGCGGGCGCCGGGACGCCGCCGCAGACGCCGCCGACCGGTTTCTCCCCCACCCTGGGCTCGCCCGCTCCCGGGCAGGCGACGCCGGGCACTCCGCCGGTCAACGGGATCGCGCCGGGCGAGCCGAACCCGAACGGCTCGGCCGCGCCCGCGCGCCCGCCGGTGGCCTACCGGGTGGACGGCACCACCAAGCTGACCGTCTACTTCTTCGGCGGGGTCTGCACCAAGTACGCGCTGAAGGCGGACGAGTCGCAGCCGGGCCGGGTGGACGTCACCGTGGTGTCGGGGCCGCCCACGGTGGGCCCCGGGCAGGTCTGCAACGCGCTGGCCAAGCGGCAGTCGGTGTCGGCCGATCTGCGCTCGCCGCTGACCGGGCGGACGGTGGTCGACAAGACCAGCGGCCAGGAGCTGCCGCTGGACGCCGAGCCGCACTCCGGGCCGGACCCGGTGACCCCGGACGTCGCCGGCCAGTAGGAGCCCTGCCGTACGAGCCCTACGGCGCCAGGAAAACGAAGAGGCGGCCCCGGGAGCACCCGGGGCCGCCTTTTCGCAGCCGACTTAGCTGAACGAGTCGCCGCAGGCGCAGGAGCCCGTGGCGTTCGGGTTGTCGATCGTGAAGCCCTGCTTCTCGATGGTGTCGACGAAGTCGACGGTGGCGCCGCCCAGGTACGGGGCGCTCATCCGGTCGGTGACGACCTTGACACCGTCGAAATCCTTGAGCACGTCGCCGTCGAGCGAGCGCTCGTCGAAGAACAGCTGGTAACGCAGGCCGGAGCAGCCACCGGGCTGGACGGCGACGCGCAGCGCGAGGTCCTCGCGGCCTTCCTGCTCCAGCAGGGCCTTGACCTTGGCCGCGGCGGCATCGGTAAGGAGGATGCCACTCTCGACGGTGGTCTCGTCCTGGACGGTCATCTGCTTTCTCCCGGTCTTGACGACGGTTCTGCCGCCAGTGCCAACCACCGTCCGTCCGGATTCATTTCCCGGGCGGCGATGGATTTCTTCGGCCTGTTTCGCGGCGGATTTTCCGTGGGCCGGGTGTACCACCCGTGTCCCCTACGCTCCCCATGCTCGCACAACCCTGGCCGGACCGGTCACCGCCCGAGCCCCGGATCCGGCTGAACCGGCCCCGCGGCGGCCCGTCGGACGCCAGGATGGTGCCCATGATCCTTCGCCCGGTCAGGGACACCGCCGCGGACGCGGAGGCCGTCCAGGAGCTGTCCGCCGCTGCGTTCGCCGACCCCGCCGAGGCCGGACCGGCGCCGGGGCCGACGCCCCTGCAGCTGGCCAGGACCAGGCACCTGGCGCGCACCGACCCCGGGGGCTGCTGGCTGGCGTCGATCGGCGGGGAGCCGGTCGGGGTGGTGCTGTCGATGCGCCGGGAGGGCCTGTGGACGCCGTCCCTGTACGCGGTCCGGCCGTCCGCGCAGGGCAAGGGCATCGGGCGGCTGCTGCTCGAGCGGGCGGCGACGCACGCGCGGGGCTGCCTGCGAGGGATGGTCTGCGCCTCGGACTCCCCCGCCGCGGCGCGCCGCTACCGGCTGGCCGGGTTCACCCTGCACCCGGCGATGCGGCTGGCCGGGCGGGTGGACCGGAACGGGCTGATCGACCCCGGGGACATTCCGGTGCACCGCGGCAACGCCACCCACCTGCACCTGCTGGACTCGGTGGACCGGCGGCTGCGCGGGTCCGCACACGGGCCCGACCACGAGCTGATGCTGGGGCACTTCGAGGAGCTGCTGATCGCCGACGCGCTGGCCGGCAGCGGCTACTGCTACCGGGACGGCGGCGCGGTGCGGCTGCTGGCGGCCACCAGCAAGCGGATCGCCGCCCGGCTGCTGCGCGAGGCGCTGGCCCGGGTGCCGGACGGGGTCGAGGCGAGGGTGGAGTTCCTGACCGCGGAGCAGGAGTGGGCGCTGGACGTCGGGCTGGAGGTCGGGCTGACCCCGCGGGCGGCCGGGTTCGTCGGGGCGCGCGGGATGCGGCCGCCGATGCCGTACCTGCCGAGCGGGGCGTTCCTGTAGCGGCGGTCGGGAACGCGCGAAGGCCCCACCGGGAGCCCGGTGGGGCCGTGCGCGGGAGCCTCGGGGCCCCGGTCAGACCATGGTGTCCAGGATCTCCCTGACCATCTCCATGGTGGTGCCCGGGTGCAGGAAGGCGAAGCGGGCGACCGTCTCGCCGTCCCAGCCGGTGGGGGTGACGAAGCCGATCTGGTCCGCGAGCAGCTGCTGCGACCAGCGGTAGTAGTCGTCACTGGTCCACCCCGTGCGCTTGAAGCAGACCGCCGAGAGCTGCGGGTCGAACAGCAGCTCCAGGTGGTCGGTCTCGCGGATCAGCTGCGCGGTCTCCCGGGCCAGCGTGAGGCCGGTCTCGATGGCGTCGGTGTAGGCCTGGACGCCGTGCACGGCCAGCGAGAACCAGAGCGGCAGGCCGCGGGCGCGCCGGGTCAGGTGGTAGGCGTAGTCGGTGGGGTTCCACTCGTCGCCCTCGGTGTGCAGGACGTCCAGGTACGAGGCGTCCTGGGTGTGCACGGCGCGGGCGAGCTGCGGGTTGCGGTAGATCAGCGCGGCGCAGTCGAAGGGGGCGAACAGCCACTTGTGCGGGTCGACCACGAAGGAGTCGGCGTGCTCGATGCCGTTGTAGCGCTCGCGCACCGAGGGCGCGAAGAGGCCCGCGCCGCCGTAGGCGCCGTCCACGTGGAACCACAGGTCGCGCTCGCGGGCGACCTCGGCCAGGCCCGCGAGGTCGTCGATGATGCCCTCGTTGGTGGTGCCGCCGGTGCCGACGACGGCGATCACCGTCTCCGGGTTCGGGTCGGCGGCCAGCGCGGCGCGCAGGGCCTCGCCGGTGAACTGCCGGTTCACGGTCGGGACCATGAAGGCCTCGACGCCGATGATGTTGAAGGTGTTCTTGACCGAGGAGTGCACCTGGTCGGCGACGGCTATCCGCAGCCGCACCTCCGGACCGCTGGGACGACCCTGCTCGGCGAGGCGGCGGCGGGCGGTGTCGCGGGCGACCACGAGGGCGGAGAGGTTGCCCGCCGAGCCGCCGGAGACGAAGGTGCCGCCGGCCGACTGGGGCATGCCCGCGCGGTCGGCGATCAGGCGCAGCACCTGGTTCTCGGCGGCGATCGCGCCGGCCGCCTCCAGCCAGGAGATGCCCTGCAGCGAAGCGCAGGAGACCACCATGTCGAACAGCAGCGCGGCCTTGGTCGGGGCGCACGGGATGAAGGACAGGTAGCGCGGGCTGTCGGCGGAGATGACCGCGCGGGACAGCTCGTGGTCGTAGAGCTTGAGCACGTCGGCCGGGTTGTTGCCGTCCTGGTTCAGCAGGCCGGCCAGCTGGGTACGCAGGTGCTCGCCGTCACCGGGGTGGTCGAGCGGGACGGGGTCGTACTGCAGCCGCTCCCGCATGTAGTCGAAAACCAGGTCGACCAGTTCGTTGTCGGGCCGGTGCATGCGGTCGGAGGCTGCGGACACGGCGGGTCCCTCTCGGCTGTGGGGTGTCGGGGGGTGTGGATCCGGCCCGGTCGGCGGGGGGCTTCACCGCGACGACCGGACGTGATCAGCGTAGGCAGCCGGAGTGCTTCGCCGCGCGTCGGAACGCGGCTGGTCAGGCAGGTTTCGAGCGTCTTCGGGCGGGTCCGCGCAGGATTCCTGCGTACCGCCCGGGCGTCAGCCGATCAGCTGGGAGAGGACCACCGAGGAGCGGCTGCGCTGGACTCCGGGCTCGCGCCGGATCCGCTCGATGACGGCCTCCAGATGGCGCATGTCGGCCGCCCTGAGGTGGACCAGGGCGTCCGGGTCGCCGGTGACCGTCCAGGCCGCGATGACCTCGGGGAACTGGCGCAGGCTGGCGAGGATCTCCTCGGGGGCGGTGCGCTCGCGGCAGTAGACCTCGACGAAGGCCTCGGTCTGCCAGCCGAGGACGGCGGGGTCGAGCACCACGGTGAAGCCCCGCACCACGCCGCGCGCCCGCAGCCGGTCGATCCGGCGGCGCACGGCGGTGGCGGAGAGGTTCACCTGCAGGCCGATCTCGGCGTACGAGGCGCGGCCGTCGCGGCCGAGCCGGGCGAGCAGGAGCCGGTCGGTCTCGTCCAGGTCGGTCCCGACCACCTCGTGCGCTCGGCTGCTGCTCATCGGTGCGGGGCTCCACGGGTCGTGCGAGGGTTCGGCGGCGCGTCGCGGCAGCGGGCTGCCACTGTCACTGCGGCGGCCACGGCGGCTGCCACTGCGGCTGTCACTGCCGAAACGGTTCGCCACCCATTCTGGCGGATGACCTGAACGAGGTCACCGCCGACGGATGACGGGCTGGAGGCCGTCACGCCACCAGGAGGACGATCTTTCCCCGGGTACGGCCCTCGGCGCTGAGCGCCTGGGCGGAGGCGGCCTGGGCCAGCGGAAAGGTGGAGGCCACGGTCACGGTCAGCCGGCCGTCGTCGGCGAGCGCGGCCAGCTCGGCGAGGCCGTCGGCGTCCGGGCGGACCCAGACGTACCGGCCGCCGAGCGCCTTGACCCCGTAGTCGGTGATCGAGGCGATCCGGCCCGGGTCGGCCACCAGGCCCGCCGAGACCTGGACGGCGCCGCGGCCGACCAGGTCGAGGGCCGCGTCCACGCCGTCGGGGGCCAGCGCGCGGACCCGGTCGGCCAGGCCCTCGCCGTAGCTGACCGGCTCGGCGCCGAGGCCGCGCAGGTAATCGTGGTTGTGCTCGGCCGCGGTGCCGATCACCCGGGCGCCGAAGGCCCGGGCGAGCTGCACCGCCAGGTGGCCGACCCCGCCCGCCGCGGCGTGCACCAGGACGGTCTCCCCCTCGGCGAGCCGCAGCGCCCTGAGGCCCTGCAGCGCGGTGAGCCCGGCCAGCGGCAGGCCGCCGGCCTGCACCCAGTCCAGCGCGGCCGGCTTGCGGGCGAGGGTGCGGACCGGGGCGGAGACCAGCTCGGCGTAGGTGCCGTGCTCGACGGCGTCCTTGCGGACGTAGCCGTACACCTCGTCGCCCGGGGCGAACTCGGTGACGCCGCCGCCGACCGCGCGGACCACGCCGGCCGCGTCCCAGCCCATGATCATCGGGAAGTGCGCGTCGAGCACGCCGTCCAGGGCGCCGTCCCGGACCTTCCAGTCCACCGGGTTCACCCCGGCCGCCCGGACCTCCACCAGGACCGAGTCCGGGCCGACCTTGGGATCGGGCAGATCGGTGTACTCGACCACCTCGGGGCCGCCGTAGCGGTTGATCACGATTGCTTTCATGGCTCAGCCATACCCGGAAGCTTGGAAATATCGATTCGGCCACGCCCGGACTCCCCCAAACCGGGCATCCGACCCCGCCGGGGGTCCGATTCGTCGAGCGGTTCTCGTCACATCGACAGGATGGCCATCGTCACTCTGACGCTAACCGGTTATCATAGATAGCGTCAGTTAGACGAAAAGGCTTCACCGCTCGATCGGCCGCACAGAAGGGCACCCGCCCGTGACCACCACCATCACCGAGACCTCCGGCGTCGACCCCACTCCGACGCCGCTCGCTCTGCTGCTGCTCGGCCGCGAGGCCGACCCGAACAGCGAGCGCGGCGTCGACTGCCCCGGTGACCTCCCCCCGGCCTCCGACCCGAACCTCGTCGAGCGCGCCCGGGCGGCGAAGGCCGCACTCGGCGACCGCGTCTTCATCCTCGGCCACCACTACCAGCGCGACGAGGTGATCGAGTTCGCCGACGTCACCGGCGACTCCTTCAAGCTCGCCCGTGACGCGGCGGCCCGCCCCGAGGCCGAGTTCATCGTCTTCTGCGGCGTGCACTTCATGGCCGAGTCCGCGGACATCCTCACCACCGAGGCCCAGCAGGTCGTCCTGCCGGACCTCGCGGCCGGCTGCTCGATGGCCGACATGGCCACCGCCGAGCAGGTCGCCGAGTGCTGGGACGCGCTGACCGACGCCGGCATAGCCGACGTGACCGTCCCGGTCTCGTACATGAACTCCTCCGCCGACATCAAGGCCTTCACCGGCCGGCACGGCGGCACCATCTGCACCTCCTCCAACGCCAAGCGCGCGCTGGAGTGGGCGTTCGAGCAGGGCGAGAAGGTCCTCTTCCTGCCCGACCAGCACCTCGGCCGCAACACCGCGGTGCGCGACATGGGCTTCTCGCTGGACGACTGCGTCGTCTACAACCCGCACAGGCCGAACGGCGGGCTGACCGCCGAGCAGCTGCGGGACGCGAAGATGATCCTCTGGCGCGGCCACTGCTCGGTGCACGGCCGGTTCAGCCTGGACTCGGTGAACGACGTCCGCGCGCGGATCCCCGGCGTGACCGTCCTGGTGCACCCCGAGTGCAAGCACGAGGTCGTCGCGGCCGCCGACATGGTGGGCTCGACCGAGTACATCATCAAGGCGCTGGACGCCGCCGAGCCCGGCTCCAAGTGGGCCATCGGCACCGAGCTCAACCTGGTCCGCCGCCTGGCCAAGGCGCACCCGGACAAGGAGATCGTCTTCCTGGACCGCGCGGTCTGCTTCTGCTCCACCATGAACCGGATCGACCTGCCGCACCTGGTCTGGGCGCTGGAGTCGCTGGTCGAGGGCCGGGTGCCGAACGTGATCACTGTCGACCCGGAGACCGAGAAGTACGCCAAGGCGGCACTGGACCGGATGCTGGCCCTGCCGTAGGCACTCGCCCCGAGCGCCCCGGAGGCGAGCGGGCGAGTAACAGCGAGCGGGCGAGTAACAGACTGAGGGCGAGTAACAGACTGAGGGCGAGTAACAGACTGAGGGCGAGTAACAGACTGAGGGCGAGTAACAGACTGAGGGCGGGCCCCCTCCACGTGGAGGGGGCCCGCCCTTTCGTCTGGCAGCAGCCGCAGCTACTCGGGGAAGCCCGGTATCACGCCCTCGCCGTCGGCCATCAGCAGGTCACGGACCTCGTCGATGGTCGCGTCGGCACTCGGCAGGATCAGCTCGGACGGTTCCAGCGAATCCAGCGGCACCGGGGTGCCGTACTGCTTCACCGCGTCCAGCAGCTTGCCGTAGGCCAGGCGGAAGAGCTCCTCGTCCCCCGACTCCAGTGCGGTGACGAGCTCGGCGTCGAGCTCGTTGAGCATGTTCAGGTGGCTCTCGCCCACCTCGAACTGCCCTTCACCCATGACCCTCATGATCATGCCGTGCGTCTCCCTGGTTCGTGGGGTCGAGCTCAGATCACTTGTTGTAGTTGATGCGCGGGGTGTCCTGCTGCTGCTGCGGCTGGGCCTCCGGCTTGCCCTGCTCGATCGCGGCCGGGCCCGAGGTGGGACCGCCGGACAGCTCGGCCTTCATCCGGGCGAGCTCCAGCTCGACGTCGGACCCGCCGGCCACGCGCTCCAGCTCGGCCTCGATGTCGTCCTTGCGGCCGAGACCGCTGGCGTCGTCGAGCGCGCCGGAGGCGAGCAGCTCGTCGATGGCACCGGCCCGGGCCTGCATCTGGGCGGTCTTGTCCTCGGCTCGCTGGATGGCCAGGCCGACGTCGCCCATCTCCTCCGAGATGCCGGAGAAGGACTCGGCGATGCGGGTCTGCGCCTGGGCGGCGGTGTAGGTCGCCTTGATGGTCTCCTTCTTGGTGCGGAAGGCGTCCACCTTGGCCTGCAGCCGCTGGGAGGCGAGGGTGAGCTTCTCCTCCTCGCCCTGCAGCTGCTGGTACTGCGTCTCCAGATCGGTGATCTGGGACTGCATGTTGGCCTTGCGGGTCAGCGCCTCGCGGGCGAGGTCCTCGCGGCCGAGGGACAGTGCCTTGCGACCCTGGTCCTCGTACTTGGCCGACTGCTGCTGGAGCTGGGTCAGCTGAAGTTCGAGGCGCTTGCGCGAGGTCGCGACGTCCGCGACACCACGCCGTACCTTCTGCAGCAGTTCGAGCTGCTTCTGGTAGGAGTAGTCGAGCGTCTCACGGGGATCCTCCGCCCGGTCCAAGGCCTTGTTCGCCTTGGAGCGGAAGATCAACCCCATACGCTTCATGATTCCGTCGCTCATGGGCCTCGGGTGCCCCCTTCTCCGGCCTGCGGTCTCTATCTCGTTACCAGACACGACGAGTGTATGTGCAGCGAGCCCTTCGCCGCAGCGCACCTGCCTGCAACAAGACTGCTACAGCGACCAGGGGTGTTTCCTCCTCCCCCGGGTGGATCCGCCCCTCATCCCTCCCATCCTCCATCCGACTGATCCCCTACGGGAAGTCCCCCGGGAAACCCGGTTCGGGCGGCCGTCTCGCGGTATCGATATGCGTTTGGGTCCGAGGGCGCCCGTGGAAGCGGCTCCGCACCCCGTACGCTGGTGGTGTGTTCCGACGCCGTTCAGATGATGCCGCCGCCTCCGCCACCGTGCTGGAGAAGCAGGACGAGACGACCCAGGCCCGCCACCCGGAGGCCAAGAAGGGCCGCCCCACCCCCAAGCGCAACGAGGCCGAGGCCCACCGTCGCACCCGGGTGACGGTGCCCAAGGACCGCAAGGAGGCCGCGCGCCAGTCGCGGGACCGGATGCGGGGCGAGCGCGAGAAGCAGCGCCAGGCCCTGGTGAACGGCGACGAACGGCACCTGCCGGCCCGTGACAAGGGCCCGGTGCGCAAGTTCGCCCGCGACTACGTGGACGCCCGCTGGTCGCTCGCCGAGTTCTTCCTGCCGGCCGCCGTGGTCATCCTGGTGCTCAGCATCATCAAGGTGAGCCAGATCCAGATCCTCTCGACGCTGCTGTTCCTGCTGTTCTTCGTCTTCGTGATCCTGGACTTCGTCCGCCTCGGCCTCGGTCTGCGCAAGCAGCTCGCCGCGCGCTTCCCGAACGAGAACACCCGCGGCGCGATCGCCTACGGCATCATGCGCACCCTGCAGATGCGCCGCCTGCGACTGCCCAAGCCGCAGGTGCGGCGCGGGGAGAAGCCCTGACCGCCGAACCGGTCGACTCCGGCTGGGCCCCGCCTTCCTGGGAGGGGCCCGGCCTGTACGCGCTTCCGGGGCAGGGCCACGGCGGCCACGACCGGCTGGCCCAGGAGCGCCGACTGCCCTCGCGCAGCGGGTCCTTCGCCGGCGGCACCGCCGCCTGGCTGGACCGGCTCGGCGGACTGCGCAACTTCGTCCGCCAGGAACTCGTCTCCCGCCAGCTCGCCGAGCAGCTGACCGGCCGCACCGCGCAGCGGGTCCTGGACATCGGGTGCGGCCAGGGCACCCAGGCCCTGCGGCTGGCCCGGGTCGGCCATTACGTCACCGGGATCGACTCCGACCCGGTCGCGCTCGGCGTCGCCCAGGGGGCGCTCGCCGAGGAGCCGCCGGAGGTCCGCGGCCGGCTGCAGCTGCTCAGCGGCGACGGCCACCAGTGCGGGCGCTGGTTCGGCCCGCGCAGCTTCGACGTGGTGCTCTGCCACGGCGTCCTGATGTACCTGCCCGACCCGGACCCGATGATCGCCTCGCTGGCCCGGCTGCTGGCGCCCGGCGGACTGCTCTCGCTGTTGGTCCGCAACCGCGACGCGCTCGCCCTGCGGCCCGCCGCCGCCGGGGACTGGCGGGCCGCACTGCACGCCTTCGAAAGCGACCGGTACTACAACCGGCTCGGGCTGGCCGCCCGCGCCGACCGGCTCGCCGACCTCTCCGTCACCCTCTCCGAGGTGTCGGTGCCGGTCCGGCACTGGTACGGCGTGCGGGTCTTCACCGACAACGCCCCCGACGACGCGGCCCCGCCGGTGGACGGGCGCCAGCTGGCCCAGCTGCTGGAAGCCGAGGACCGGGCCGGCCGCACCGACCCGTACCGGCAGGTCGCCGCGCTACTGCACGTCATCGGGGCGAAGTAGGGCCCTCGCGGGCCCTCCCCGACCGGGGCTCACTCCTCGTGCAGGCTCATCGCGTAGACGACCCGGTCGTCCTCCAGGAGCACCGCGGTGTCGACGCCGTCCTCCGCGAGCTGCTTCCAGGACTCCCCGATCCAGGTCTCGGCGTCCCCCTGGCCGGCGAACTCCTCCTGGCTGCCGCCGGGCGTCACCGCGCTGCCGTCCGCCTTCTCGTACCGCCACGTCCACGCCATGCCCGGCTCCTCCCACTGACGACACTGCCTGTGTCGCTGCGCACCTTAGCTTGCCCGGCCCGATCTTCCGTATGCCTCGTCCGGCAGGATGGGCGGCATGGCGACCCACCCCCCGCTCCCCCGCACCCTGCTGCTCGGCGGCGCCCGCTCCGGCAAGTCCACCCGCGCCGAGCAGCTGCTCGCCGACCGCCCGGACGTCCTGTACGTGGCCACCGGCGGCACCCGGGACGGCGACGCCGAGTGGGCCCAGCGGGTCGCCCTGCACCGGGACCGCCGGCCGGCGAGCTGGCGCACCGCCGAGACCTGCGACCTGGAGGCCGTGCTGGCCGACGCCGCCGACCCGGCGCCGGTGCTGATCGACTGCCTGGCGCTGTGGCTGACCGCCGTGATGGACGAGTGCGACGCCTGGGACGACGAGGCCTGGGCGGACCGGGGCGAGAGCGCGGTGCAGCGGCGCTGCGAGGCGCTGGCGAAGGCCTGGGCGGCCACCGGGCGGACGGTCGTCGCGGTGAGCAACGAGGTCGGCATGGGCGTCGTCCCGGCCACCGCCGCCGGGCGGCGCTTCCGCGACACCCTGGGCCGGCTCAACATGGCCGTGGCGGACGCCTCGGAGCGGGTCCTGCTGGTCGTGGCCGGGCAAGTGCTGACCATCAAGCCGGACGTCAAGCCAGCCGCGGACTGAACATCTTCGGCGTGTAGCCTTCCGGACGATGGACACGACCGTGGATCTCGATACGTTCTCCTCCCTCGTCGAGCGCCCCGACGAGAGCGCCCGGCGGGCCACCGAGGAGCGCTGGCAGGCAGCCGACCGACCGCGCGGCGGGCTCGGCAGGCTCGAGGAGCTGGGCAGCTGGCTGGCCTCCGTACAGGGGCGCTCCCCTGTGCGGCCGGTATCGGCGCCCAAGGTGCTGCTGTTCGCCGCCGACCACGGCGTGGCGGCGCTCGGCGTCTCCCGGATGCCCGCCGAAGGCGGCACGGCGGCCCGGGTGCGGGCCGTCCTGGACGGCACCGCGCCGGTGGCCAAGCTGGCCGCGCGCTACGGCGCCGAGGTGCGGGTCGTCGACGTCGCGGTGGACACCGACCCGGCCGACTTCCCGGACGAGGTGGTCGCCCACCGGATCCGGCGCGGCTCCGGACGGATCGACGTCGAGGACGCCCTCACCCCGGAGGAGACCGCCCGGGCCTTCCGGGCCGGCATGGCCGTCGCCGACGAGGAGGCCGACGCCGGCACCGACCTGGTCCTGCTCGGCGACCTCGGGGTCGGCTCCACCACGGTGGCCGGCGTCCTGGTCGGCGCGCTGTGCGGAACGGACGCGGCGGCGGTCACCGGGCGCGGCTCGGGGATCGACGACCGGGTGTGGATGGTCAAGTGCGCCACCATCCGGGACTCGCTGCGACGGGCCCGGCCGGTGCTCGGCGACCAGCTCGCACTGCTCCGCGCCACCGGCGGGGCCGACTTCGCGGCGATCACCGGCTTCCTGCTGCAGGCGGCCGTCCGGCGGCTGCCGGTGGTGCTGGACGGCGTGGTCGCGGCGGCCTGCGCGCTGGTCGCGCAGCGGATCGCCTTCCGGGCGCCGGAGTGGTGGCGGGCCGGGCAGTCCAGCGGCGAACCGGCGCAGGCGAAGGCGTACGACCGGCTCACCCTGACGCCGCTGCAGGACCAGGGCATCACCATGGGCGAGGGCGTCGGAGCGCTGCTGGCGCTGCCGCTGCTGCAGGCGGCGGGGGACGCCCTCGCGGACGAGGCGCCGAAGCCGTACGTGCCGGCGGCGCCGAAGGAGCAGCCGAAGCTGCCGTCGGCGGCGGATCTGCTGCGGAAGCTGTAGGCGGCGGGGTCGCCCGTACCTGAGCGTGCAGCTCGGGTGGCGGCCCGTGGCCTTCCTGCTCGCGCGGTTCCCCGCGTCCCTGGTGGGGCGCGGGGATTCTGCTGTGTGGGGTGCGGTGACGTGTGGGGTGCGGTGAGGAGTGAGGCGATGACGGACCACGGTGGTCGGGCCACCTGGGGGGACGGGCTGCGGTTCGGGTTCGGGACGCTGTCCGTGCTGCGGGTGCGGGTGGAGCGGTGGGACCGGGCGGCGGGGGCGCGGGCGATGGTCGCGGCCCCGGTGGTGGGCCTGGTGCTGGGGGCGGCGGCGGCCGGGGCCGGGGCGCTGGTGGCCTGGCGGGCGGGCGGGCTGCTCGGGGCGGTGACGGCGGTGGGGGTGCTCGCCGGGCTGACCCGGGGACTTCACCTGGACGGCCTCGCGGACGTCGCCGACGGGCTGGGCAGCGGGAAACCGGCCGAGGACGCGCTGCGGATCATGAAGCAGTCCGACATCGGCCCGTTCGGTGTGCTGACCCTGGTCCTGGTGCTGCTGGCCCAGATCGCCGCGCTGGCCGGACAGTTGGGGTACTCGCCGCTGCGCGGCGCGCTCGCGGTGCTCGCCTCGGCGACGGCCGCCCGGTGCGCGCTCGCCTGGGGCTGTCTGCGGTCGGTGCCGGCCGCCCGGCCGGGCGGGCTCGGCGCGATGGTGGCGAGCACGGTGACGCCCGCCGGGGCGGTCGCCGGGACGGCCGGTGCGGCGCTCGTCCTGGCCGCGCTCGGACTGTTCGACGGATGGTCAGCCCTCCGCCTCCCACTGGCCCTTGTGTGCGGGGCCGGCTGCGCCCGACTGCTGCTGGGGCGGTGTGTGCGCCGGTTCGGCGGAATCACCGGGGACGTGCTCGGGGCGATGGCGGAGACCGCCGCGACGGGGACGCTGTTCGCCCTGGCGTTGCTCGGCTGACACCGGGCGGCGCGTGATCCCACCATGCGGACTACCATGCGTGAAGCACCGCAGCCCTGCACCGTGGCAGGTCCTGCCCGCCCGGCGCGCACCGTGGAGCCGGGGCCTCTGGTGTGCGCGGCCGCTCCGGCGGCCGCGCACAGCCAGGGGCCCCGGACCCGGAGGCCCGCCGGCGGACGGCCTTCGACGGCGGGCTGCGCCGGTGCGGCAGCCGCGCCGCGACCGGCCGTGGACCGCGAAAGAACAGGACGCATTACGTGACTGCATTGTCTGTGAGCACCTCCTCCGCCGCCTCGCTGCGCGCGGACGCCCTGGTGGTCGGTGTCGCCAAGGGCCCGAAGGGCATCGTGCTGGCGCCCGGCGCCGAGGCCGTGAACGAGGCGTTCGAGGGCAAGCTGGCCGAGGTCCTCAGCACCCTGGGCGCGACCGGCGCCGAGGGCGAGGCCGTGAAGGTTCCCTCCCCCGCCGGGCTGAAGGCCCCGCTCGTGCTCGCGGTCGGCCTCGGCGAGGCCGGCGAGGAGGGCTACGGGCTGGAGGCGCTGCGCCGCGCCGCCGGTGTCGCCGCCCGTACGCTGGCCGGTGCCAAGAAGGCCGCGCTGGCCCTGCCGGCCGAGTCCGCGGCGGAGGTCGAGGCGGTCGCGCTGGGCGGTCTGCTCGGCTCGTACGCCTTCGGCACGTACAAGGGCAACGGCAACGGCAAGGAGCCGGTCGGCGAGCTGGTCGTGCTGGCCGCCCGCAAGGGCAGCAAGGACGCCAAGGCCGCCGTGGAGCGGGCCGCCGCGCTCGGCGAGGAGATGAACCGCGCCCGCGACCTGGTCAACACCGCGCCGAACGACCTGACCCCGAAGAGCTTCGCCGCGATCACGCAGGCGGCCGCCAAGGAGCACGGCCTCAAGGTCGAGGTGCTGGACGAGAAGGCGCTGACCAAGGGCGGCTACGGCGGCCTGCTGGGTGTCGGCAACGGCTCGACGAACCCGCCCCGCCTGGTGAAGGTGGCCTACACCCACCCGAAGGCCAAGGCCACCCTGGCGTTCATCGGCAAGGGCATCACCTACGACTCGGGCGGCATCTCGCTCAAGCCGGCCGGCCACAACGAGACCATGAAGTGCGACATGGCCGGCGCCGCCGCCGTGCTCGCCGCCGTGGTGACCGCCAAGCGGCTGGGCCTGGCCGTCAACGTGACCGGCTGGCTGGCGCTGGCCGAGAACATGCCGTCCGGCTCCGCCACCCGCCCGGGCGACGTGCTGCGGATGTACGGCGGCAAGACCGTCGAGGTGCTGAACACCGACGCCGAGGGCCGTCTGGTGCTGGCCGACGTCATCGTGCGGGCCGGCGAGGAGAACCCGGACGTCATCGTCGACGTGGCCACCCTGACCGGCGCCATGGTGCTGGCCCTGGGCAACCGCACCTTCGCCGTGATGTCCAACAGCGACGAGCTGCGCGACGACCTGCACGCCCTCGCGGGCGAGGTGGGCGAGCAGTCCTGGCCGATGCCGCTGCCCGCCGACCTGCGCAAGGGCATGACCGAGTCGACCATCGCCGACCTGGCCAACATGGGCGAGCGGATGGGCGGCGGCCTGGTGGCCGCCCTGTTCCTGAAGGAGTTCGTGGCCGAGGGCATCGACTGGGCGCACCTGGACATCGCCGGGCCGGCGTTCCACGAGGGCGCTCCGTTCGGCTACACCCCGAAGGGCGGCACCGCGAGCGCGGTGCGCACCCTGGTCCGCTTCGCCGAGCGGACGGCGAACGGCAAGGCCTGATCAGGCAGCCCGCTGCGACGGGGCCCGGCGCGGATGCGCCGGGCCCCGTCGGCGTTCCGACCGGGTTACCTGCGAGTAGGCCGGGACACCGGGGCGCACCCCTGTTCGCTGCGGGCGAAACTTTGTTCCACACTGCGGAAGAGACCGGGCGGGACAGGGCGGAAGACGCCCGTCCGGCGGCTGTCAACACCGCGCTGAGCTGCAATGATGCCCATCCGTGGGGGGTATTCCCGCCCCGGTGACCACTCTGCGGGACACCCCTGGGGTGGACCCGGACATCAGCCACCGCGAACAAGTGCGAAGATGTATTTCCGGCACGACTGGGCGCCTCACAAAGGCTTCCGACCCACCGGACCGTACCGGCCCGGCGACCCACCCCATTGCATGGAGGACGTGACGTGGCGAACGACGCCAGCACCGTTTTCGACGTAGTCATTCTCGGAGGCGGAAGCGGCGGTTACGCCGCGGCGCTCCGCGCCGCTCAGCTGGGCCTGAGCGTCGCCCTGGTCGAGAAGGGTGAGCTGGGCGGCACTTGCCTGCACCGCGGCTGCATCCCGACCAAGGCGCTGCTGCACGCCGCGGAGATCGCGGACGAGACGAAGGAAGCCGCCGAGTTCGGCGTGCTGGCCACCTTCCAGGGCATCGACATCAACGGCGTCCACAAGTACAAGGACGACGTCATCGCCGGCCTTTACAAGGGCCTGCAGGGCCTGGTGGCGTCCCGCAAGGTCACCTTCATCCAGGGCGAGGGCAAGCTCTCCTCGCAGACCTCGGTGGACGTCAACGGCCAGCGCATCGAAGGCCGCCACATCGTCCTGGCCACCGGTTCCGTGCCGCGCTCGATCCCGGGCCTGGAGATCGACGGCAACCGCGTGATCTCCTCGGACCACGCCCTCAAGCTCGACCGCATCCCGAAGTCGGCCGTCATCCTCGGCGGCGGCGTCATCGGCGTCGAGTTCGCCTCGGTCTGGAAGTCCTTCGGCGTCGAGGTCACCATCGTCGAGGCGCTGCCGCACCTCGTCCCGCTCGAGGACGAGAACTCGTCCAAGCTGCTGGAGCGCGCGTTCCGCAAGCGCGGCATCAAGTTCGAGCTGAAGGCCCGCTTCTCGGGCGTCGAGTACACCGAGACCGGTGTCCGCGTCTCCACCGAGAACGGCAAGCAGATCGACGCCGACCTGCTGCTCGTCGCCATCGGCCGCGGCCCGGTCTCGGCCGGCCTCGGCTACGAGGAGAACGGCGTCGCGATGGACCGCGGCTACGTCCTGGTCGACGAGTACATGCGCACCAACGTGCCCACCATCTCCGCCGTCGGCGACCTCGCCCCGACCCTGCAGCTGGCCCACGTCGGCTTCGCCGAGGGCATCCTGGTCGCCGAGCGGCTGGCCGGCCTCAAGCCGGTGCCGATCGACTACGACGGCGTCCCGCGCGTGACCTACTCCAACCCCGAGGTCGCCTCCGTCGGCATCTCCGAGGCCAAGGCCGTCGAGCTGTACGGCAAGGAGAAGGTCGTCACCCTCAAGTACAACCTGGCCGGCAACGGCAAGAGCAAGATCCTGAAGACCGCCGGCGAGATCAAGCTCGTCCAGGTCAAGGACGGCGCCGTGGTCGGTGTCCACATGGTCGGCGCCCGCATGGGCGAGCAGGTCGGCGAAGCCCAGCTGATCTACAACTGGGAGGCCCTGCCGGCCGAGGTCGCGCAGCTCATCCACGCGCACCCGACCCAGTCCGAGGCCCTGGGCGAGGCGCACCTGGCGCTGGCCGGCAAGCCGCTGCACGCGCACGACTGATCGCGCCCCACCCCACCTTTTCCGGTACTTCCCGTACGCAAGTACTTCCCGTACGCAAGACTTGATAGGAGTCGCTGAAACCATGGCGGTCTCAGTAACACTGCCCGCGCTGGGCGAGAGCGTTTCCGAGGGCACCGTCACCCGTTGGCTGAAGGCCGAGGGTGAGCGTGTCGAGGTCGACGAGCCGCTGCTCGAGGTCTCGACCGACAAGGTCGACACCGAGATCCCGGCCCCGGTCTCCGGCATCCTCTCCTCGATCAAGGTCGCCGAGGACGAGACCGTCGAGGTCGGCGCCGAGCTGGCGATCATCGACGACGGCTCCGGTGCCCCGGCCGCCGCTGCGGCCCCGGTCGCCGAGGCCGCGCCCGCCGCCGCCCCGGCCCCGGTTGCCGAGGCTCCGGTCGCCGCTCCGGCCCCGGCTGCTCCGGCCGCCCCGGCCGCCGCCGCTCCGGCTGCTCCGGCCGGCGACGCCACCCCGGTGCTGCTGCCCGCCCTGGGCGAGTCCGTCACCGAGGGCACCGTCACCCGCTGGCTGAAGGCCGAGGGTGAGACGGTCGAGGTCGACGAGCCGCTGCTCGAGGTCTCCACCGACAAGGTCGACACCGAGATCCCGTCGCCGGTCGCCGGCACCGTGGTGAAGATCCTGGTCGGCGAGGACGAGACCGCCGAGGTCGGCGCCCAGCTCGCGCTGATCGGCGCCGCGGGTGCGGTCGCCGCCGCCCCGGCCCCGGCTGCCGCTCCGGCTCCGGTCGCTGCCCCGGCTCCGGCTGCTCCGGCTGCCCCGGCTCCGGTCGCCGCCGCTCCGGCTGCTCCGGCCCCCGTTGCCGCTCCGGCTCCGGTTGCCGCCCCGGTTGCCGCCCCGGCTCCGGTCGCTGCCCCGGCTCCGGTCGCTGCCCCGGCTGCTCCGGCCGCTCCGGCTGCCGACAACGGTGACGCCTACGTCACCCCGCTGGTGCGCAAGCTCGCCGCCGAGCACGGCGTCGCGCTGTCCTCCGTCGCCGGTACCGGCGTCGGCGGCCGCATCCGCAAGCAGGACGTCATCGCCGCCGCGGAGGCCGCCAAGGCCGCTCCGGCCCCCGCCGCCGCTGCCGCCCCGGCCGCCGCGCCGAAGGCCGCCGCCGCGCCGTCCGCCCTCCGCGGCCAGACGGTCAAGATGACCCGCATGCGCAAGGTCATCGGCGACAACATGATGAAGGCCCTGCACGAGCAGGCGCAGCTGACCAGCGTGGTCGAGGTGGACGTCACCAAGATCATGGCGATGCGCGGCAAGGCCAAGGACTCCTTCCTCGCCCGCGAGGGCGTGAAGCTGTCCCCGATGCCGTTCTTCGTCAAGGCCGCTGCCCAGGCGCTGAAGGCCCACGCGGTCGTCAACGCCCGGATCAACGAGGCCGAGGGCACCATCACCTACTTCGACACCGAGAACATCGGTATCGCGGTGGACTCCGAGAAGGGTCTGATGACCCCGGTCATCAAGGGTGCGGGCGACCTCAACCTCGCCGGCATCTCGAAGAAGACCGCCGAGCTGGCCGGCAAGGTCCGCGACAGCAAGATCACCCCGGACGAGCTGTCCGGCGCGACCTTCACCATCAGCAACACCGGCTCGCGCGGTGCGCTGTTCGACACCGTGATCGTGCCGCCGAACCAGGCCGCCATCCTGGGCATCGGCGCCACCGTCAAGCGCCCGGTGGTCATCGAGGCCGACGGCGGCACTGCCATCGGCATCCGTGACATGACCTACCTGTCGCTCTCCTACGACCACCGCCTGGTGGACGGCGCCGACGCCGCCCGCTACCTGGTCGCGGTCAAGGAGATCCTGGAGGCCGGCGAGTTCGAGGTCGAGCTCGGCCTCTGACCCCTCCACGGTCCTGCGGAACCCCGCGTCGTCTCCGGACGGCGCGGGGTTCCGCCGTTTCCGGCCCCCGTCGCGCCCTTCCCGGCCCTGCTCGGCCGTTTCCAGGCCCGTTCCCCCGTTTTCGGCCCGGGCCGCGCCGGGTCATGGCATGCGCGGACGCGGCCGAACGGGGATGCTTGAGCGGTGATGGACGAGACGGACTTCTGGCAGATCATCGACGACACACGGGACGCCGCCGACGGCGATCCCGACGAGCAGGCCGACCGGCTGGTAGAGCGGCTCGTCAGACTGACCCCGGACGATGTGATCGACTTCGCCCGGCTCTTCGAGGCCCGGTTCCAGCGCGCCTACCAGTACGACCTGTGGGGCGCGGCCTACCTGCTGCTGGACGGCGCCTCCGAGGACACCTTCGACTACTTCCGCTGCTGGCTGATCGCCCAGGGCCGGGAGGTCTTCGAGGGCGGACTGGCCGAGCCGGACGACCTGGCCGACCTGCTGCCCGAGTTCGACGAGGAGGAGGACGGCGAGGCCGAGGACATCGGCTACGCCGCCGACGAGGCGTACGAGCAGCTGACCGGGCTGCCGCTGCCCGAGGTGGGCGGGCGGCAGGCCGGACGGCCGTCCGGGGCGACGCTGGACTTCGACGACCCGGACGTCATGGCGAAGCGCTTCCCCAAGTTGTGGGAGCGGTACGGGGACTGAGGCCGCCCCGGCTCCCCGCCTCCGGCCCTCGACTCCCGGCTCCCGGCCCTCGGCTCTCAGCCGGGGGCCGGCCCGGTGCTCAGGTGGAACTGCCGGACGAGCTGTCCTGCTGGACGCCCTTGAGGATCTGGTCCAGCACCGAGGCGTCCGGCGCCGCCGGGTTGTCGTCCACGCCGCCCTCGAAGACCACGTAGCCGCCGCCCTTGGCCGGGACGGCGGCCAGCAGGACGTAGCCCTGGGTGCCGTCCGAGGTGCGGACGTGCCAGCGCGTGGCGTAGCCGAGCACACCGGCGACGCTGACGTAGCCGGAGCCGTAGTCGGTGTGCGAGGTGATCCCGGTGAAGATCTGCCCCGCGTAGGTGGGCATCGTGGCGTCGGCGGCCGCCTTGGGGGTATCGCCCTGGACGGTGTTCTTCTCCACCGAGAACTGACCGCGGATGCAGGAGTTGCCGTCCGGGCAGGTGTAACGGCCGGTGCCGAGGAAGACCGTCGAGTGCGCCGAGTCGGTCGCCGCGTCCCAGCCGTCGTAGACCGGGATGGTGATCGCGTGCTGCGGGTCGGCGACGGTGCTCTTGAGGACCGGGGCGGGCTTGGGCGGCGACACCGTGGGGCTGGTGGTGGGCCGGGTCGGGCTCGGCGTGGGGCCGTCGCTCTGGGTGACGGTGACCGTGGGGTTCGGGGTCGGGTCCGCCTTCGGGTCGTTGCCGCCGCCGCTGAGCATGATCCCGGCGATGGTCCCGCCCACGACCAGCACGGTGACGGCGCCGCCGATGATCATGCCGGACTTGTTCTTGGCGGGCGGCGGCGGGTAGCCCGGCCCGGGGTAGCCGTAGCCCGCGCCCTGGGCCGCCGGGTAGCCGGCCTGGCCCGGGTACCCGCCCTGGCCCTGGTAGGGGTCCTGGCCCGGGTAGCCGTAGGCGGGGGCCGGGGAACCGTCCTGGCCCGGGTAGCCGTAGGCGGGGGCCGGCGAGCCGCCCGGGTAGCCGTAGCCGGGCTTCTGGTCGGAGGGCTGCCAGGTCTGCGTGGGGGCGTCGGAGAGCTGTCCGGCACCGCCCTGGAGCGGCCTGACCTCACTGGTCCAGGCGTTGCCGTCCCACCAGCGCTCGTGACCGGGGGTGCCGTCCGCACCCGGGACCGGGTACCACCCGGGAGGCGTCGAGTTGCTCACGGGCGTACGGTACCCGGCGTGGCGGCGGTCCAGACAGGGCGGGACCGTCACGACTCTGCACCGCCGCCGCACCGGCTTCCGCGCCGCTTCCGCACGCCGCCCGGGAGCTGACCGACCGCCGGGAAAGCCGGGGGCTCAGTCGGCCAGCCGGCGGGCCATCCAGATGTCGTCCACGTAGGAGCCGTCGATCAGGAACTCCTCGACCAGCGAGCCCTCGACGACGAAGCCGCAGCTCTCGTAGAGGCGGCGGGCCGGGGCGTTCCAGCCGAGCACCCGCAGGGTCATCTTCCGGGCGCCCTCGGTCCGGGCCGTGTCGCAGGCCGCCTCGACCAGCCGGCGGCCGATGCCCCGGCCGCGGACCGTGCCGTCGACGGCCAGGCCCTGGATCTGGCGGACGTGCCGGTTGGCGACCAGCGGGGTGGCCGGGACCTGGCGGACGTAGCCGACGAGCCGGCCGTCCAGGACGGCGAGCAGGAACTGCTCGGGGGTGCGCCGCTCGTCGAAGAGCCCGTCCTCCTCGGGGGGCTGCGGGGAGACATCGGACAGGACCGACCAGGCCGCGCGATTGAGGACGGCGAGGTCGCGCTCGTCCTCGGGCCGTGCCGGACGGATGATCAGATCGTCGTCGAACATGCGCGTCATGCTAATGAGACGCCTGAGAAGGTGACAGACAATTCCAGCTGCGAGGATGAGCGCATGCGCATCGCTGTCACGGGTTCCACGGGATTGATCGGTTCGGCCCTCGTCCGCTCCCTGCTGGCGGACGGCCACGAGGTGGTCCGGCTGGTCCGGCACCGGTCCAGGACGGGCCCACAGCCCGACGGCAGCACGGCGATCGGCTGGAACCCACTGCTCGGTGAGGTCGAGCGGGACGGGCTGGCCGGGGTCCAGGCGGTGGTGCACCTGGCCGGCGCCGGGGTCGGCGACCACCGCTGGACGGACGCCTACAAGCGGGAGATCCGGGAGAGCCGGGTCTACGGCACCGAGACGCTGGCCGTCGCGCTGGCCGAGCTCAAGGAGCCGCCCCGGGTCTTCGTGAGCGCCTCCGCGGTCGGCTGGTACGGGCAGACCGGCGACCGGGTGATCGACGAGGACTCCCCCGCCGGCGACGACTTCCTGGCCGAGGTCTGCCTGGAGTGGGAGGCCGCCGCCAGGCCCGCCGAGCGGGCCGGGATCCGGGTCGTCCACCCGCGCACCGGGATGGTGCTGTCCTCGAGCGGCGGGGCGGGCGGGCGGCTGTTCCCGCTGTTCCGGATGGGCCTGGGCGGGCGGCTCGGCAACGGGCGGCAGTACTGGAGCTTCATCTCGCTGCACGACGAGGTGGCCGCGCTGCGCTTCCTGATCGACCACGACGACCTGTCCGGCGCCTTCAACCTGACGGCGCCGAACCCGGCGACCAACGCCGAACTGACCGCCGCGCTCGGGCGGGCGCTGCGGCGGCCGACGCCTTTCCCGGTGCCGGAGGCGGTGCTCAAGGTGGTGCTCGGCGAGCTGGCCGTCGAGGTGGTCGGCAGCCACCGGGTGGTGCCACGGCGGCTGTCGGACGCGGGCTTCCGCTTCACGCACCCGGACGTGTACTCGGCGGTGCTCGCGGCACTGTGACGGCGGTGGTGCTCGCGGCGCGGTGACGGCGGCGGTACGCGGCGCGGTGGCGGTGCTCGGAACGCCGTGACGGCGGTGGTGCTCGGAGCGCCGTGCCGGCGGGCGCCGTGACGTACGCGTGCCGGGCCCCGTGCGTACCTCCGGCTACGGCATCCGCGCTGACCAGGGGCATATGCCGGGCGGGGGTCGGACGGGGCTCCGGGAGGGGGCGCACGGGAGCACATGGCGGGCGCGTCGCACGCCCCCGGTGACCGTACGCGCCCGCCGACCCCCGAACCCGGCCACCACGGCGCACTGTCCGTGACCGCGCCCCCGCCCGGTGCCGCACAACCCCTGCCGGCCCTCGAATCCGGCCCGATGTGCTTGTCTGATGCTCACACTGACTGGGCATCACCCTCCTCGAACCGTGTCCCGGCACCCCGCTGCCTGCGTCGGCCGGAGCCCCGGGCCCAGGGAGGGAGCACGCCAGTGCCCACGTACGACTTCACCCGCCGCGCCCGTCGGCCGTCCGACCCGGACGTCGTCGTGGTCGGCGCCGGACTTGCGGGCCTGGCCGCCGCCCGCGCGCTCACCGGCCACGGCCTCGCCGTTCGGATCCTGGAGAGCAGCGACCGGATCGGCGGCCGGATGGCCACCCGCGAGCTGGACGGCTTCCGGCTCGACGACGGCAGTCACCTGCTGAACACCGCCTTCCCCGAGCTGCGCCGCGCGCTCGACCTCGACCGCCTCGACCTGCGCCCGCTCGCACCCGGCGTACTGGTGCACAGCGGCGGCCGCCGGTACCGCACCGGGGACCCGCAGCTCACCGCCGCCCGACAGGCCGCCACCCGGGCCCCGCTCGGCAGCCCGCTGGACAAGGCCCGGCTGGGCAGCTGGCTCGGCCGGCTCGCCGCCACCCCGATCGGCCGGCTGCAGGCCCGACCGGAGACCACCGCCGCCCGCGCGCTGACCGGCCACGGACTCGCCCCGCGCACCGTCGACGGCTTCCTGCGCCCACTGCTCAGCGCCCTGCTCAGCGACCCGGCGCTCGGCACCAGCAGCCGGGTCGCCGACCTGGTGCTGCGCTCGTACGCGCGCGGGCGGCTCTGTCTGCCCGCCGACGGGATCGCCGCGGTGCCGGCCCAGCTGGCCGCCGCGCTACCCGCCGGCACCGTCCACACCGGGGTGCAGGTCACCTCGATCGCCGCGGACGGCGTGGAGACCCTCCACCACGGGCGGACCGGCGCCCAGGCCGTCATCGTCGCCACCGACGCCCGCTCCGCCACCGAGCTGCTGCCCGGCCTGCGGCTGCCGGACTTCCACCCCGTCACGACCTTCTACCACGCGGCCGACCACCCGCCGGTGGGCGAGGCCGTGCTGCTGCTCGACGGCGACCGGCCGAACGGGCACCCGCCACTGGTCTCGCACTCGCTGGTGCTCAGCGAGCTGCACCCGTCCTACGCCCCGGCCGGCCAGACGCTGGTCGCCACCACCGTGCTCGGGCGGCGCGCCTTCGACGCGAGCGGCCCGGCCGGACTGGAACCGGCCGTCCGGGCCCGGCTCGCCGAGCTGTACGGCACCTCGACGGCGGGCTGGCAGTTCCTCAGCGTGCGGCACGTCCCGGACGCGCTGCCCGCAATGCCGCCGCCGCACAACACCCGGCGGCCGGTGCGCCTGGTGGCCGGGCTGTACGTCGCCGGGGACCACCGGGACACCAGCACCGTGCAGGGCGCGCTGGTCTCCGGGCGGCGGGCGGCGCGGGCGGTGCTGCGCGACCTCGGCGTCCCGGCCGACGCGCGGGAGGCGGAGGCGGCGGCCTGAGGGGCCACCGGGGCGGTCGGCGAATTCGGGCCGATCATCGCGATCGCCGTGCTGCTCAGCGGCAACTCCCCCGCCCGTGGTGGTCACCACCATCGAGGTGGAAGCCGGGCACCTGGCGTCCTCGACCGCGGCGGCGCTGGTCGGCGCCGGAATGCCGTCGGTGCTGGTGTTCCCGCTGGCGGCGCAGCGGGTGCGGGGTGGCGCGCGGCCGTCCGGGGCGACGGCCGGGGGCAGGTCGAGGGTCCGGGCCGAGAGCTGGTCAGCGCCCGGCCCGGACCCCGAACGGTCAGATGACCCCGGCCTGGCGGGCCGTCTCCTCGAAGGCGCGGGCCACCGGGCTGCCGCGGTAGGGCGTGAGGCGGCGGTGGAAGTCCCGGACGTACTCCAGCGAGCGGGCCGAGCGCATCTCCCCCGCCGCCCGCAGCGCGTCGGTCGCCATGGCGCAGGCCTCGTCGAGGTCCCCCATGCCGAGCCGGGCGGTGGCCAGCACCAGCCGGCAGAAGATCCGGCTGCGCGCGTAGGCGGGCGAGCGCAGCCGCAGCGACTTCTCGGCGTGCTGCGCGGCGGTGCGCCACTGCTGCAGGTCGCGGTAGCAGTGGGCGAACTCGTCGGAGAGCTGCGCCTCGTCGAAGTACCGTGCCCAGGCCGGCAGTTCGTCGCCGGTGCGGGCCGCCGCCAGGGCCCGCTCGGCGCGTACCAGGGCGGTGGTGCAGGACCGGACGTCGCCCAGCAGGCCGTGCCCGCGGGCCTCGGCGGCGTGCATCAGCGACTGGACCACCGGGGGGACGGCGGTGCCCACGCCCTGCTGGGCGACCCGGGCGAGCTGGACCGCCTCCCGGCCGTGGCCGAGGTGGACGGCCTGCTGGCTCATCGTCACCAGCACGTAGCCGCCGAGCGCGCGGTCCCCGGCGGCCTGGGACAGGCGCAGCGCCTGGACGAAGTAGCGCTGGGCCAGGCCGTGCGCGGCGATGTCGAAGGACGTCCAGCCGGCCAGCCGGGTCAGATCGGCGACCGCGCCGAACAGGGCCCGGCCGATCTGCTCGCCGTAGCGGCCGCGCAGCATCGGCTCGGCCTCGCTCTCCAGGTAGCGGACCAGCGCCTGGCGGGCGTGGCCGCCGCCGTAGGCGTGGTCGAGCGCGCGGAAGAGGTCGCCGACGGCGCGGATGGCGGCGATGTCGCCGCGGCCGACCCGCAGGGCAGGGCGGGATTCGCGGGCCGGGTCGGTGTACGGCGGCTCGACGGCGACCGGTGGGCGGCGGCTCTGGATGGGCACCCGGCCGATGGTGGGGGCGGTGCCGGTCGTCCCGGCCGTGCTGCGCGCGGTGGGCGGCGCGCCGGGCAGGCCCGCGGCCGGGCCGCGCGCCGGGCCCACCGGGGACGCGCCGGGCGCGCTCGGCGCGGGCGCGCCGGTGATGGCGGCGGAGGCGGTGCCGGCGGACGGCGGGCCGGCGGCGGTGTCCGTCCGGGCCAGGGTGGAGCCGTCCCGGGCGACGCGCTCGTCGGTGCGGCCGATCAGCCAGTCCCGGCTGGGGACGACCAGGCCGGCCGGGGTGAAGGCGATCCGGCGCAGCTCGGACTGCGGGCCGTTGTCCTTGCGCCACATGCTCGCCACGATGTCCACCGCCTCCTGCGGGGTCTCGGCGAACTCGAGGCCGGCGTAGACCGGGGCGCAGGCGTCCAGGCCGAGGTCCTGGGCGGTGAGGCGGCGGCCCAGGCGGCGGGTGAAGACCTCGGCGATCAGGGCCGGGGTGGCGCCGCGGGGTTGCTGGCCGCGCAGCCAGCGGGTGACCGAGGTCTTGTCGTAGCGCAGGTCGAGGCCGTGCTCCAGGCCCAGTTGGTCGACCCGGCGGGCCAGGCCGGCGTGCGAGAAGCCGGCCTCCTCGATCAGTGCGGCGAGCTGGCCGTTCTGCGGGGCCGGGCCGGAGTGGCCGGTGCTCCGCGCGGGCGCGGGCGCGGGGGTGGCGGGGGTCTCGTGCCGGTCGGGTGTGGCCTGCGAGGGCAGCCGCAGTTCGTCGGCGGTCGAGGCGTCGGCGGTCAGCGTGTCGCCCGTCAGGGCGTCGGGGGCCAGGGCGTCGGGGGCGTCCGGAAGGGCCCGACCGACCGGACCTCGGTGCTGGCCGAGCGGGTCGAGCGGTCCGTACGCCGGGCTGTCGGTTGCAGGCCGTTGGGGCATGTCTGTCAACACCTCTCGGACGTCGCACCGGGCTCTACCAGCACTTCGGCGGCCTGGGGCGGCGCCCCCTGTCGGGAATCGGCGTGAATGTAGCGAGCATTCGGGCGCTATGGGTGGATCTGACCGAGCAATCCTCCGAACGGGTGAAGCAATCGCGCCCATTGTGGGGAAGCGCGGTCACCCTGGGTTTGGCCTTCCGCAGTCGAACCGTCGATCGAGGGTCGTAGTGGTTGACGCCACAGCTCGGCGGGATGCTGTGGCGGCCTGCCACATGGGAGCCGGGGCGCCGGATTCCTACCGTTCTCAGCCATGGACACCACTACAGCCCGCCCGCTCGACGGCCGCACGGCCCTGGTCACCGGCGCCGCCTCGGGCATCGGCCGGGCCTGCGCCGAGGCCTTCGCCGGGGCCGGCGCCCGGGTCTACGTCGTCGACCTCGCGGCCGGTCCGGCCGAGGAAATCGCCGAGCGGATCGGCGGGCGCGCGATCGTCACCGACCTCTCCGACCCCGGGGCCGTGGACGCCCTTCCGGACGACGCCGACATCGTGGTCAACAACGCCGGGCTCCAACACGTCGCGCCGGTGCACGAGTTCCCGCCCGACCGCTTCACCCTCATCCAACGCGTCATGGTCGAGGCCCCGTTCCGCATCCTGCGCCGGACCCTGCCGCACATGTACGAGCGGGAGTGGGGACGGATCGTCAACATCTCCTCCGTCCACGGCCTGCGGGCCAGCGCCTTCAAGTCCGCGTACGTCACCGCGAAGCACGCCCTGGAGGGGCTGAGCAAGACGGTCGCCCTCGAAGGCGCCCCGCACGGCGTCACCAGCAACTGCATCAACCCCGGCTACGTCCGGACCCCCCTGGTGGAGAAGCAGATCGCCGCCCAGGCGCTCGCGCACGGCATCCGCGAGGACGAGGTCGTCGAGCAGATCATGCTCGACCGCACCGCCGTGAAACGCCTCATCGAACCCGACGAGATCGCCCAACTCGCCCTCTGGCTCTGCTCCCCCGCCGCCTCCTACATCACCGGCGCCAGCCTCCCGGTCGACGGCGGCTGGACGGCGCACTGAGCGACGGGACCGTGGCCCCGGGCGCCATGAACCGACCGAACAGTATGTGGTCCGCCCCCATAGGACTCCGCCCGGAGGGTTCCTACCTTGTGGCGACATCGTCTCCCCCCGGCCCTGGAAGTGGTGGCACATGAAGGCCTCTGCAAGCGGTGCGGCTGCGCGCACCTCACTCCCGAGAGTGGTGGCTGCCAGCCTGATCGGCACAACGATCGAGTGGTACGACTACTTCTTGTACGGAACGGCGGCGGCGCTGGTGTTCGGGAAGCTGTTCTTCCCGCACAGCGATCCGCTGACCGGCACGCTGCTGTCGTTCCTCACCTACGCGATCGGGTTCGCGGCGCGGCCGATCGGGGCCCTGGTGTTCGGGCACTTCGGGGACCGGGTGGGCCGCAAGAAGCTGCTGGTGGTGAGCCTGCTGCTGATGGGCGGGTCGACCACGGCGATCGGGCTGCTGCCGACGTACGACTCGGTCGGGGTCGCGGCGCCGGTACTCCTGACGACGCTGCGGCTGGTGCAGGGGTTCGCGCTCGGCGGTGAGTGGGGCGGGGCCGTGCTGCTGGTGTCGGAGCACGGGGACCAGCGGCGGCGGGGTTTCTGGGCGTCCTGGCCGCAGGGCGGGGCGCCGGCCGGGAACCTGCTGGCGGCGGGGGTGCTGTCGCTGATGACCTCGGTGCAGTCGGACGCGGCGTTCCTGTCCTGGGGCTGGCGGGTGCCGTTCCTGCTGTCGGCGGTGCTGGTCGCGGTCGGGATGTGGATCCGGCTCGCGGTGGACGAGTCGCCGCTGTTCCGGGCCGCGCTGGCGGCGCAGCAGAAGCGGGAGAAGGACCGGAAGAGCGCCGAGCAGCCGCCGCTGGTCAGCGTGTTGAGGCACCACTGGCGGGAGGTGCTGGTGGCCATGGGGGCGCGGATGGCGGAGAACATCTCGTACTACGTGATGACGACCTTTGTGCTGACGTACGCGGTCACCCACGCGCACTTCTCCAAGCAGAGCGCGCTGAACGCCGTACTCATCGCCTCCGCGATCCAGTTCACGCTGATCCCGCTGTTCGGCGCGCTGTCCGACCGGGTCGGGCGCAAGCCGGTGTACCTGGTGGGCGCGGTCGGCGTCGGGATCTGGGCGTTCGTCTTCTTCGGGATGGTGGACACCCGCTCGTTCGGGTCGCTGCTCCTCGCGGTCACCGTCGGGCTGGTCTTCCACAGCGCGATGTACGCGCCCCAGGCAGCCTTCTTCTCCGAGCTGTTCGCCACCCGGATGCGGTACTCGGGCGCCTCGATCGGGGCCCAGTTCTCGTCCGTGGCGGCCGGCGCCCCGGCGCCGCTGGTCGCCACCGCGCTGCTCAAGGACTACGGCAGCGCCACCCCGATCTCGGTGTACGTCGCCATCGCAGCGGCGATCACCGTCCTCGCGGTGCTCTGCGGACGGGAGACCAGGGGACAGGACCTCACCGAGGTCGAGGAGCGAGAGGGGTCCCAGGAGCCTGAGGGGTCTGAGGAGCGGGCGGGACAAAAGGGGCCGGAGGCGGACGCCCCGACGGCCGAAAAGCCCGCCGTCGCCTGACGGTTGAGCCGCTACCATCGCGATTTCTCGGAATCGACGAACCCACGCCGATTGGCGGCACGCACCATGAACCACCCGCACGAAAGCGCCGCGCCCGCCCTGCGGCGACTGCTCGACCTGCTCGCCTCGGGCGCCGCCACCGAGGACTTCGCCGACGTGCTGGCCGACGCCCGCCGCCGCGGGGCGTCGGCCACCGTCCTCGCCGAGATCGACGACGCCACCTGGCAGGCCCTGCGGGTCCACCGCACCCTGCGTCAACACCGGCGCCGCGAAGCCGAGTTGACCGCACTTTTCGACACCGCCGGAGACCTCGCCGCCTCCCGGGACCTGGACACCGTGCTCCAGGCCATCGTCCGCCGGGCCCGGATGCTGCTCGGCACCGACACCGCATACCTGACCCTGCCGGACGAGGCCGCGGGCGACACCTACATGAGGGTCACCGACGGCTCCGTCTCCGTCCTGTTCCAGACCCTGCGGCTCAGCCTCGGCGACGGCCTGGGCGGGCTGGTCGCCCAGGCCGCCCGCCCGTACGCGACCCCCGACTACCGCAGCGACGAACGCTTCCACCACACCGGCACGATCGACGCGGGCGTGCTGGACGAGGGCCTGGTGGCGATCATCGGGGTGCCGCTGCTGCTCGGCGGACAGGTCATCGGGGTGCTGTTCGCCGCCGACCGCTCGCCCCGCGCCTTCTCCCCCGACGAGGTCGCACTGCTCTGCACCCTCGCCGCGCACGCCGCGATCGCCCTGGACACCGCCAAGTCCCTGGCCGACACCCGCGCCGCACTCGCCGAGCTGAACGCCGCCAACGAGCTGGTCCGGGCCCACTCCGCCGCCGTCCAGCGCGCCGAGCAGGCGCACGACCGGCTCACCGACCTGGTGCTGCGCGGCGCCGAGGTGCCGGACGTCGCCGCCGCCGTCGCGGCCCTGCTGGACGGGGAGATAGCGGTCCTCGATGCCGAGGGCGAGCCGCTGGCCGGCCGGTCCGCGCCCGCCGCCGAGCTGGCCGGGGCCGTCGCCGCCTCCCGCATCGAGGGACGGTCCGTACGGCACGGCGAGCAGTGGGTCTGCGCGGTGCTGGCCGGGCACGACGCGCTCGGCACCATGGTGCTGCGCGGACGGCCCGACCTCGACGACGCCGACCGGCGGCTGTTCGAGCGGGCCAGCGTGGTGACCGCCCTGCTCCTGCTGCTGCGCCGCTCGGTGGCCGAGACCGAGAACCGGATCCGCGGCGAACTGCTCACCGACCTGCTCACCGCCCCCGAACGCGACCCGGCCGGGCTCACCGCACGCGGCCGCCGGCTCGGCGTCGACCTCGCCCGCCCGCACCTGGTGCTGGTCGCGGAACCCGCCGAGCCGACCGGCACCGACCGGGGACGACTGGCGGGCGCGGCCCGGCGGTACCTGTTCGGCTCCCGCGGCGTCAGCGCCGAGCACGGCGAGGCGGTGGTGCTGCTGGCGCCCGTCGAGACCGGCACCGCCGAGGATCCCGAGGAGACCGCCCGGCAGGCCGCCGAACGGCTGGCCCGGCTGGCCGGCTTCCCGGTCACCGTCGGCGCCGGCCGCCCGGCCGCCGGTCCGACCGCGCTGGCCGCTTCGTACGCCGAGGGCCTGCGCTGCGTACGGGCGCTGCGGGTGCTCGGCCGCGCCGGTGAGGGCGCCTCGGCCCGCACGCTCGGCTTCCTCGGGGTCCTGCTCGGCGACGGCCACGACGTGGACGGCTTCGTCGGCGCGACGCTCGGCCCGCTGCTCACCTACGACACCCGGCGCGGCACCGAGCTGGTCCGCACCCTGCGCGCCTACTTCGACTGCGGCGGCAGCCTCACCCGCGCCAAGGACGAACTGCACGTCCACGTGAACACGGTGGTCCAGCGGCTGGACCGGGTCGAGGCACTGCTCGGGCCGGACTGGAACCACCCGGAACGGTCGCTGGAACTCCGGCTCGCGCTGCGGCTGCAGCTGCTCGCGGGCGGCTGAAGGGCTCGACCGGGCCTGGGCGTACAGTGGCGAGGTTGGTCTCGAACGCCTGGCAAGGAGCGCAGAACGTGAGCGCGAACGTGCGTTTTGTTCACATGGGCATAGGTGAGCGCACCGTGCCGTATCAGGAGGCGTGGGAGGAGCAGCAGCGGCTGCACGCGCTGCGGGTCGCGGACGAGATCCCCGACACCGTCCTGCTGCTGGAACACCAGTCCGTGTACACCATGGGCAAGCGCACCAACCCCGCCGACCTGCCGCTCGACGGCACCCCGGTGGTCGAGGTCAACCGGGGCGGCGAGATCACCTGGCACGGCCCCGGCCAGCTGGTCGGCTACCCGATCGTCAAGCTGCCCGACCCGATCGACGTCATCGCCTACGTCCGCCGGCTGGAGGAGGCGCTGATCCGCGCCGCCGCCGAGTTCGGCATCGGGACCGCCCGGGTCGAGGGCCGCAGCGGGGTCTGGGTGCTGGGCGAGTCCATCCCGGACGCCGTGGTCGACCCGGCCGAGGTGGTGGACATCGGCAAGCTGACCCTGCGGATGGGCCTGCCGCTGGGCATCGACCCGCGGCTGGCCGGCCCCGAGTACGCGCCCTCCAACGCCGGGCAGCGCGGCGACGACCGCAAGCTCGCCGCGATCGGCGTGCGGGTCGCCCGCGGTGTGACCATGCACGGCTTCGCGCTCAACTGCGACCCGGACATGACCTGGTTCGACAAGATCGTGCCGTGCGGCATCCGGGACGCGGGCGTGGCCTCGCTCTCCGGCGAGCTGGAGCGCGGGCTCTCCGTCGCCGAGGCGGCGCCGGTGGTCGAGCGGCACCTGACGGAGCTCTTCGCCGAGCTGCCCGAACCGGCGCTCAGCCACTGACCCCGTCGCTGACCCCCGTCGGCACCCGGTCGCTGACCCCGTCGGCACCTGCCGGCGACGGTGCGCCGACCCGGCCCGGCGCACCGTCGCCGAAAACCCCCGAGCACGAAATCCCCCGAGCACTGGGAATCTACTCACCAGTAGCCGTGTTGCCCTGCGATTGCAGGGCGGCAGGCCCGGCGAAGGCCGTACAACCACAGGCGTACCCTGGGGGTACCCCGTCTAGTTCTAGGAGTCGCACGTGTCCGCTGTCGCACCCGACGGCAGGAAGCTTCTCCGCCTGGAGGTCCGCAACAGCGAGACCCCCATCGAGCGGAAGCCCGAGTGGATCAAGACCCGCGCGAAGATGGGCCCGGAGTACAACGCCCTCCACTCGCTGGTGAAGAAGGAGGGGCTGCACACGGTCTGCCAGGAGGCCGGCTGCCCCAACATCTTCGAGTGCTGGGAGGACCGCGAGGCGACCTTCCTCATCGGCGGTGACCAGTGCACCCGCCGCTGCGACTTCTGCCAGATCGACACCGGCAAGCCCGCCGAGTTCGACCGTGACGAGCCGCGCCGGGTCGCCGAGTCCATCGTCACCATGGACCTCAACTACGCCACCATCACCGGCGTCGCCCGCGACGACCTGGAGGACGGCGGCGCCTGGCTGTACGCCGAGACCGTGCGCCAGGTGCACGCGATGACCGCCGACCGCGAGAGCGGCCGCACCGGCGTCGAGCTGCTCATCCCCGACTTCAACGCGGTGCCCGAGCAGCTGGCCGAGGTCTTCTCCTCCCGCCCCGAGGTGCTCGCGCACAACGTCGAGACGGTGCCGCGGATCTTCAAGCGGATCCGCCCGGCGTTCCGCTACGAGCGCTCGCTGGACGTCATCACCCAGGCCCGCGCGGCCGGACTGGTGACCAAGTCCAACCTGATCCTGGGCATGGGCGAGACCCGCGAGGAGGTCAGCCAGGCGCTCGCCGACCTGGTCGGCGCCGGCTGCGAGCTCATCACCATCACCCAGTACCTGCGCCCCTCGCTGCGCCACCACCCGGTGGAGCGCTGGGTGAAGCCGCACGAGTTCGTCGAGCTCCAGGAGGAGGCCGAGGAGCTGGGCTTCGCCGGCGTCATGTCGGGCCCGCTGGTGCGCTCGTCGTACCGGGCCGGCCGGCTGTACCGGCAGGCGCTGGAGCGGCGCGAGCAGGCCGCGGTCTGACGGTCGCGATCGGGTTCGAGCCGTTGATCGGATTCGAGCCATTTGAGCCATTCGAGGGGCGGAGCTGCGGCTCCGCCCCTCGACGCTTCACCACACTTTGACTGCCTGGTCACGGGCTGGTAACACGGGGTGGGGATGATGGACGTCCAGCGAGCGTTCGATTCTTCTCAGCCACGAGAGGAGCTGTTCGGCATGGGGATGCGGATCCGGTCGGTGGGAGTGGCGCTGCGGTTCGCCGAGAGCGTCCTGCTGGCGCCCGGCCAGCGGCACGCGCGGCGCAACGCCTGGGCGGCGGTGTGCGAGAACCGTCAGCACGCGGCGGACCGCCGGCACGACGCGATGGCGGTGGAGAGCGCGGGGACGGCGGCAGCCCGGTCCGTACCGGGGTGAGGTTCCGGCGTCGCTGTGTGCGACGGCGTACGGGCACACGGGTCACGGTTCGGGCGAACGGGTACCCGGGCTTGGATATCCCGCACCCCTGCCACGTACCATGAGCGTTATGGCGAGGGAAACATCCGAGAACCCCGGGCGACTGAAGCAGATCCGCCTGGCTTACACCATGACCAAGAAGGTCGACACCAAGATCGGCCTGATCATCGCCGGCGTCGGCCTGCTGACCTTCGGCGTGTTCCTCGCCATCGGCTTCGCAATCGACCACCCGATCTATCTGGGCATCCTGGGCTTCATCGTGGCCGTGCTGGCCATGGCGATCGTCTTCGGGCGCCGGGCCGAACGCGCCGCGTTCGGGCAGATGGAGGGGCAGCCGGGCGCCGTCGCGGCGGTGCTGAACAACATCCGGCGCGGCTGGAGCTCCAACACCACCCCGGTCGCGGTCACCCGTAACCAGGACGCGGTCTACCGCGCGGTGGGCCGGGCCGGCATCGCGCTGATCGGCGAGGGCAACCCGAACCGGGTGCGCCAGCTGCTGGCCTCCGAGAAGAAGAAGATGGCCCGTGTGGTCGGCGATGTGCCGGTGCACGACATCGTGGTGGGCGACGGCGAGGGTGAGGTCCCGCTGAAGAAGCTGCAGATCCACCTCATGCGCCTGCCCCGCGCCATCACCGCCTCCCAGGTCACCGAGACCAACGACCGCCTGCGCGCGCTGGGCGACCTGCTCTCCAAGGCGCCGATCCCCAAGGGCCCGATGCCCAAGGGCGCCCGGATGCCCAAGGGCGGCCAGGCCCGCTGACCCTCCCCCGTCCACACCAGAACGGCCCCGCCGCGGAAGCTCCGCGGCGGGGCCGTTTCGACGTTGTGCGCCGTGCGTTGCGCGCCGTGCGGTGGGTGCCGTGCGTTGCGCGCCGTGCGGTACCCACCGGGTCCGGTGGGTGCCGGATCCGGGCCTCGCCTAGATCCGGACCTCGACGGTGCCGACCGCCTTGTCGTGCAGACCCCGGGTGTCGCGGTCCCAGACCAGCGGGGGCACCACCAGGCAGAGCAGCAGGGTACGCAGCAGGACCTGCGGGATGGTCGCGCGGCCGCCGTCCAGGCGGATCACCCGGAGGCCGAAGAGCCGCTTGCCGACCGTCGTACCGGTCGTGGCGAGCAGCAGGGCCGCGACGAGGAAGTACAGCGGGCTGGTCCACAGGTTGGCCTCGGCCTGGTCGCCTCGGGCGATCAGGCCGTAGGAGATCAGGGCGACCAGCCAGCCGTCCACGAGCAGGGCGCCGATCCGGCGGCCGGGGCCGGCGAGGGAGCCGGAGCCCTCCTCGGGCAGTCCGAGGCGCTCGCCGCGGTGGCCGAAGTCGGCGCCCATCTTCTCGGCGGCCGCCTTAGGGCCGTCGATCCACGATCCCAACGCTTCTCTGGTGTCCACGAATCCACACTAACCGGGCTGACGGCGCGCACCGTCACCGGCACCCCTCCGGGCGGGGCGCCGTCCCCGACCGGGTGAATCCCGCCTGCGGCGCGTTCCCCGCGGCCTTCCCAGTGGTCCAGACCACTGGCGGGAAGCCGCCCAGGTGAGCGGGGCGTTTTGCCCGCTCCCGTACGTCTTTGCCGCCCGCCCGGGGGACGCGGTTAACATCGAGGAAACGAGCGGGTCACCGGACGGAAACGCCCCATTCCTAGGGTGAGCCCAATTCGCACGCTGAGGAGGATGGATGTTCAACAACGCCGCCGAAGTGAAGCAGTACATCCAGGACAACGACGTGAAGTTCGTCGATGTCCGTTTCTGCGACCTGCCTGGCGTCTTGCAGCACTTCTCCGTACCTGCGGCGACCTTCGATCCGTCCGAGATCCTGATGTTCGACGGCTCGTCGATCCGCGGCTTCCAGGCCATCCACGAGTCCGACATGGCACTCGTGCCGGACCTCGCCACGGCCCGGCTCGACCCCTTCCGGGCCGAGAAGCACCTCAACATCAACTTCTTCATCCAGGACCCGGTCACCGGCGAGGCCTACAGCCGCGACCCGCGCAACGTCGCCAAGAAGGCCGAGGCCTACCTCGCCTCCTCCGGCATCGCCGACACCGCGTTCTTCGGGCCCGAGGCCGAGTTCTACGTCTTCGACTCGGTCCGCTTCGACACCAGCGCCAACGCGTCCTTCTACCACATCGACTCGGAGGCCGGCGCCTGGAACAGCGGCGCCGCCGAGGGCGACGCGCGCGGCTACAAGGTCAAGTACAAGGGCGGCTACTTCCCCGTCCCGCCGGTCGACCACTTCGCCGACCTGCGCGCCGAGATGTCGCTGGAACTCGCCAAGGCCGGGCTCGAGGTCGAGCGCCAGCACCACGAGGTCGGCACGGCCGGCCAGGCGGAGATCAACTACAAGTTCAACACCCTGCTGCACGCCGCCGACGACCTGATGCTGTTCAAGTACATCATCAAGAACGTCGCCTGGCGGAACGGCAAGACCGCCACCTTCATGCCGAAGCCGATCTTCGGCGACAACGGCTCGGGCATGCACGTCCACCAGTCGCTGTGGACCGCGGGCTCGCCGCTCTTCTACGACGAGCAGGGCTACGCCGGACTCTCCGACACCGCGCGCTACTACATCGGCGGCCTGCTCCGGCACGCGCCCTCGCTGCTGGCGTTCACCAACCCCTCGGTGAACTCCTACCACCGCCTGGTGCCGGGCTTCGAGGCCCCGGTCAACCTGGTCTACTCGCAGCGCAACCGCTCGGCCGCGATCCGCATCCCGATCACCGGCTCCAACGCCAAGGCCAAGCGCATCGAGTTCCGCGCACCGGACCCGTCCTCCAACCCGTACCTGGCCTTCTCCGCCATGCTGATGGCCGGCCTCGACGGCATCCGCAACAAGATCGAGCCGCTGGAGCCGGTCGACAAGGACCTCTACGAGCTGGCCCCCGAGGAGCACGCCAACGTCCCGCAGGTGCCCTCCTCGCTCCCGGCCGTCCTCGAGGCCCTGGAGGCCGACCACGAGTACCTGCTCGCGGGCAACGTCTTCACCCCGGACCTGATCGAGACCTGGATCGACTTCAAGCGCACCAACGAGATCGCCCCGATCGCCCTGCGGCCGCACCCGCACGAGTTCGAGCTCTACTACGACCTGTAAGCCCTCCGACCTGCGGAAACGCAGTTCGATCTCTCATCGTTTCCGCAGGCCAGGGACTCTCCTGACCTGCGGAAACGCCCTTCAGGGGCCGCCGCCGACTCGCGATGTGAAATGAGCGTGAAATGATCATGCTTGAGATCGAACTCGGCGAGAGGGCTACAGCACAGCACCCACAACGCGTGAACAATCGCAGCAGAGCGGGCGTTTCACCGCTCTGAGCAACCATGCGCAACGTGCCATCGCAGCGGGACACCGGTCAGGCTGAGCGCCGAAATGAACGGGCCCCCACGGCTACGAGCAAAAGTGGTGGGGGGAAACATAAAGTGGGAAGAAACAACTTTGCTCGGCGGGGAGAAACGAAAAATGCCGGGCGGGGGGGGGGGCAGGAAAGAAAAAGCGGCACTGGTG